>SLQW01000143.1 GCA_007131295.1 Pseudomonadales bacterium
ATCGTCTGGGCCGGCTGGCGCCTCTCCAGACAGGTCTTCGACCAGTCCATCATCGTCCAGGCCGGATTCTCCAATCTCTCAGATCGGGTCCAGGAAAACCTCGGCGGGATCCGTACGGTACAAGCTCAGGTTCAAGAGGCGAAGGAAATAGAACGCTTCGCCGAGGTCAATCAGGCCTACGCGGACAGCTACCTGGAACTGAGCCGGATCAACTCGCTAATCGCCTCCATCATGCCCCTGCTCGGCGCCCTGTGCGTACTTGTCATCCTCGGCTACGGCGGCAGCCAGGTACTCGCGGGCGAGCTCACGCTGGGTACGCTCACGGCTTTCCTCTGGTATCTCAACATGGTGATGTGGCCGGTGCGCCAGGCGGGTCAGATGGTGACGCTCTGGCAGCAGGGGGCTTCCGGAACCCAGCGTCTATTCGAGGTGCTCGACGCCGAGCCGGAAGTGGCCGACGCCCCGAACACGGAAATACCGCTGCCAGCAGCAAGCGGCGCTGTGCAGGCCGTGCATCTCGCTTATCGCTTTCCAGATGCCGACACAGCAGCCCTCGACGACGTCAGCTTTGCACTCGAACCCGGCGAATTCCTTGCGGTAATGGGACCGGTGGGCGCAGGCAAGACGACACTGCTGCGATGCCTCGCCAGATTGATCGACCCGCCACGCGGCTCCCTGGTCCTCGATGGGGTCGACGTACGTGACTACCCGCTGGCTGAGCTGCGTTCCCGCATCGTTCTGGTGCCGCAGGATCCATTCCTGTTCGGCGACTTGCTGCGGTCCAATCTGAGCTACGACAGTCCGGATCGGGATTCCGAACAGATCGAGGCAGCAGCCGCCGCGGCTGGACTCGGTGAAACGCTGACACGCTTACCCTACGGTCTCGATACGCTGGTCGGCGAACGAGGCGTGACGCTCTCAGGTGGCCAGAAGCAACGCACGTCCCTGGCACGCGGGTTGATTCAGACGCCTGCAGTGCTGCTGCTCGACGACTGCTTCTCCAGCGTGGACACGGAAACCGAAGCGAAGATCCTGGCCGCACTACGCAGCATGCGCACGGGTCAGACGACGATTCTAGTCACCCATCGCGTGGCAACGGCACGCCAGGCAGACCGGGTCCTGGTGCTCGACGAAGGCGCCGTTCTCGAACTCGGCACGCATGCCGAACTGCTTGCCGCCGGCGGCGCATACGCAACGCTCGAGCGGCTGCAGGGACGCCGCGAGCGCCTGCGGCAGCAGCTTCATGAAGGCGGTGAAGTGTGAAGCCCGACGATCGCAGCCAGGATCCGCGCCCGGAGGACTATGCCGCCTTCGACGCCGAGCTCGCAGGTCGCGCGTTCGAGCTGCGACTGCTGCGGCGCCTGCTTGGCTGGGTCCGGCCGCACCGCCAGGCAGCGATCCTTTCTGCCGCGCTCGTCATCGTCGGCAGCATCTTTGCGATCCTTATGCCGGTGATCATCGCCCGAGTGGTGATCGACGGCGTACTCGTGGCGGATCAGCCCGTCCTGCTGCCAGACTTCGGCATGGTCGGTGCCAACGAGATGATCATGGCGCTGACCGGACTGCATCCGCTGGCAGCAGCCTGCGTTCTCTACCTGCTCGTCGCATTGGGCTGGTCCCTGGCCATGCACGGACATCGAATCCTGCTGGCCAGGGCTGCGCTCGGCGCGCTGCGCGACCTGCGCCGTGACCTGTTCGCGCACCTGCAGTATCGACCGGCGGCTTTCTACGATCACGTCGCCGTCGGCCGGCTGACCACGCGCGTAAGCAACGACGTCGAGGTGCTGTTTCAGCTGCTAGCGGGTTTCGGCGTGCTGTTCGGCGAGTTCGTACCCTTCTTCGTCGCTGCAGGCATCATGCTGTCGGTGAGCATGGAACTCACCGGCGTGCTCGCCGCGATGATTCCGCTGGTCGTCATCGCCACCGCCCTGTTCCGCTGGCGCACGCGCAGCGTCTACCGCGAGATCCGCACGTCCATATCGCGGCTCAACCAGAATCTGGCAGAGAACATCAGCGGCATGCCGGTCGTGCAGCTACACCGGCGCGAGGCCAGAAACCTCGCCGGCTATAAGAGCATCAACCAGGCCAATAGAAAGCACGAGCGTCACGCGGTTGACCTCGAGACGCTCTACGGTGCTTTCATGGACTCACTCGCACCCGCCGCACTCGCCGCCATCATCTGGTTCGGCGGCGGCAGCGTGCTGCAGGAACAGATTTCGCTCGGAAGCATGATCCTTTTCGCGCAGTTCGTAGACATGCTGTTCCGGCCGGTGGTCGCCCTCGGCGAACAGTACAACGTACTGTTCCGGGCCATGGCGAGCACCGAGCGGATCTTCCAGCTGCTCGACTGGCAACAGCAGATTCCGGAACCGGAGCGACCCGTCCCCCTGCCGCCTCGACTCTCGGGCAGGGTCCGCTTCGAGCGCGTCGACTTCGGCTACTTCCGCGACCAGCCGGTGCTGCACGAACTGGACTTCGAACTCTCTCCCGGCGAAACGCTGGCGGTGGTAGGCCCAACCGGGTCAGGAAAGAGCACGCTCATCCGCCTGCTTTGCCGCTTCTATGACCTTCAACGTGGCCGCATTCTGGTGGACGGGATCGATATCCGTACCGTCGATCCGCGCGCCCTGCGCCGCCGCATCGGCGTGGTCATGCAGGACTTCCACGTCTTCGCCGGCAGCGTGCGCCGCAACATCACGCTCGACGATCCGACACTGGATGCAGCAGCCGCCGAGCGTGCCGCTCGTCTGGTCAATGCCCACGTCTTCATCGAGCAGCTGCCCCAGGGCTACGACACGCTGCTCACCGAACGCGGACAGAATCTCTCTCAGGGCCAGCGACAGCTGCTCGCCTTCGCTCGGGTACTCGCGGCCGACCCGGAGATACTCATCCTCGACGAAGCCACCGCGAGTATCGACCCGGAGACCGAGCTGGTCATCCAGGACGCGGTGCGCACCCTGACCCGGGACCGCAGCGCCATCGTCATCGCCCACCGCCTGCAGACCATCGAGCAGGCCGATCGCATTCTGGTCCTGCGCCATGGCCGCTTAGAGGAAATCGGCAGTCACGAAGAACTGATAGCGGCCGGGGGCTTGTATGCAACCTTGCACGCCTTGCAGTTCCAGGACTGATCGCGTCATGCTGCCCGCCATGGCGCTTGCAAACTCAGCGAGCGCGACTCCCATGAAGCGCTGAAGACCCGCGTCATGGGTTACAGTTTGCCGCTATCCCTGCGCTCGAACACCAGGTCTCATGCGCACGGGAAGGGGCATCATGAATCGGACTCTCGGGGGAAATCTGCTATGTCCATGGAAGCTCCAGATCCGCAACCCGGCGGCGACAAGGATGCACGCACCTTCGGCATGCTCTGCCATCTGCTGGCCTTCGCAGGGCTCGTCATTCCCTTCGGCAACATCATCGGGCCGCTGGTGATCTGGCTGATCAAGCGAGAGGAGTACCCCTTCGTCGACGAGCAGGGTAAGGAAGCCCTGAACTTTCAGATTTCGGTTTTTCTCTACGCCATCGTCTGCGGCCTGCTGTCGCTCATCCTGATCGGCATTCCCCTGCTCATCGCCCTCGGCATCTTCTGGCTGGTGGTGGTGATCATCGCATCGGTCAAGGCGAACGCAGGCGAGAGTTACCGCTATCCCTTGAACTTACGGCTGATCAAGTAGTTTGCGGAACGCAGGTGCTCAGAGGCCCCTGCGTCACTGTTGCATTGGACCGTTCAGTGGCAGCGGACGGGTAGCCGGCGGCGGCCCCAGAGAAAGAAGGGCCCGATACGCTCGCCGTCGTCGATGAGCGCGAGCTGCGGTAGATGCGCTGCAAGGGAACGCAGCGCGACCTCCGCTTCCAGGCGTGCCATGGCGGCGCCCAGGCAGAAATGCACCCCGAGCCCGAACGCCAGATGCCGGCGCTTGGGCCGGTCGATATCGAAGCAGTCCGGATCGGAAAATACATCCGGGTCGCGGTTCGCCGCCGCGTAGTGCAGCAGCACCTTCGATCCCGCCGGGATCGTTTGGTCAGCCAAGGTCACGTCGCGCGTCGTGTTGCGATAAAGACCGAGTACGGGTGGATCGAAGCGCAGACTTTCCTCCACGACCTGGTCGACGAGGTCCGGGTCGGCGACGAGGCGCTGCCAGCGTTCCGGCTCCTGCAGCAGTCGCCATACTGCATTGGTGATCAGTGACGTGGTGGTTTCGTTGCCCCCCACCAGGAGCTGGTTGACCACGCTCAGCACCTGTTCCTCGGGCAGAAACGCGTCATTGTCGCGATGGGTCGCCAGCGCGGTCATCAGATCGTTCGCCGGCGTGATGCCACGCGACGCGTCAGCGCGCCGGGCACGCAACTGGTTGCGCATGTAGTCCATGAACGCCGCCTGCTCCGCGGCGTACACCGAAGGATCCCTGGCACCCATGGCGGCCACCTGCACGTCGGACCAGTGCTTGAACTGCTCGAGGTCCTCGGTCGGTACGCCGAGCAGCTCCGCGATGATCACGACCGGGAGCGGAAACGCGAATTCGTCGTGCAGGTCGCCCTCGCCTTGCGCTGCGAGCTGCGCAATCAATTCAGCCGCAAGATCCGCGACGCGAGGGCGCAGGTTCTCGATCATGCGCGGCGTGAAGCTCCGTTGCACCAGCCCGCGATAGAACGTGTGCTGCGGCGGATCGCAGAGCATGCCCATCGGGGGCGTGAAGCGTGGGCCCTGACCGTACTGGCTCGAGAAGGTCTCGATGTCACGCAGTGCCGCAGCCACGTCGGCATAGCGGGACAGCGTGTAGAACGGCGGGTCGAAGGCGTCGCAGCGATGCACAGGACAAGCCTCGAGCAGCTCCCCGTAGCCGTTGGCTGGATCCTGCATGACGTCAGGACGGAACGGACTCCATGCCATGGTCACTCCCACCTGCAGCCGTGAATGTAACCTTCAGCTTGCGGGCTCGAGGCGTAACTGGCAAGCGTCGACCTCCGGGTGGATCCTGGTTCCGCCCCTGGCGGCGGTGCTAACATTCGGACCCGTTCGTCGTTGCAGCCCTCCTCCGCCCGGGCTGCATCGATGGCTACCCTTCAACCTGCAACCGGCCGGGCAGTACCCGGGATCGAGACGCCGTGCCTGAGTGCCGCGGTTGCCCATGAACAGGAGGCCCGCATGGCCCTCGTGCTCAACGAAGACCAGGCGTTGATCAAGGATACTGCCCGAGAGTTCTGCGCCAGCCGGGCACCGGTTTCGCAGTTGCGCAAACTTCGTGATGAGCGCGATCCCCTAGGCTACGACCCCGAGACCTGGAAACAGATGGCTGAGCTGGGCTGGGCCGGGATCGTCATCTCCGAGGCTCACGGCGGCACCGCATTCGGCTGGATGGCCCTTGGTTCGGTGCTGGAGGAGCAGGGCCGCCAACTGACGGCATCGCCTTTGTTTGCCACCGCTGTGCTCGGCGGCAGCGCCATCATGCTCGCCGGCAGCGAGGCACAGCAGGCCGAGTTGCTGTCGCAGATAGCGGCCGGCGAGCTCACGCTTGCCCTGGCGCTGGAGGAGTCGCCCCTCCACAGTCCCTTCGGCAGCGCGCTGGCGGCAGAAAAGCAAGGCGAAGAATGGGTGCTGCGGGGTAGCAAGCAGTTCGTGCTCGATGGCCACAGCGCTGATCGGCTCGTTGTGGTCGCTCGAACCTCCGGATCGGCCGGCGACCGCGAAGGCCTGAGCCTGTTTCTCGTTCCCGGCGACGCAAAAGGCGTCACCCGGACCCGAACGATCATGGTCGACAGCCGCAACGCTGCACACGTCGAATTCGACGCCGTAACGGTCGGCGCCGATTCCCTGCTCGGCAAGGTCGATCAGGGTGCCGACGTGCTCGAGCCGCTGCTCGATCGGGCACGGGTCTGTATGGCTGCGGAAATGCTCGGCACGATGGATGAAGCCTTCGAGCGCACCCTCGCTTACCTGCGCGAGCGTAAGCAGTTCGGCGTCGTGATCGGCTCGTTCCAGGCGCTCAAGCACCGCGCTGCCGACATGTTCACGGAAATCGAACTGGCTCGCTCCACGGTTCTCGATGCGCTGAGCGCGCTCGATGAGGACCGGGAGGATGTCCCCATGCTCGCAGCCCTGGCCAAGGCGAAGGTCGGCGAAGCGCTGCACACGGTATCGCTGGAGGCGTTGCAGATGCACGGCGGGGTGGGCATGACCGACGAATTCGACATCGGACTCTTTCTCAAGCGTGCGCGCGTCCAGGAGCAGGCTTTCGGGGGCCGTGCGTTCCAGCGCGAGCGTTATGCCACGCTGGCAGGATTCTGAGCAGGAGGAGCCATGAAACTGGCATTCACGCGCGAGGAAGAAGCGTTCCGCGACGAAGTCCGCGAGTTTTTCGCGACCGCCCTCACCGACGAATTGCGGCAGGCGGGCCGGCTCATGACCAGCGTTTACAGCGACAAGGACGTGGCGCTGGCGTGGCAGAAGATTCTTCTGGAGAAAGGCTGGCTGGTCCCGTCGTGGCCCCAGGAGCACGGCGGGACCGGCTGGTCACTGACCCAGCGCTACATCTTCGCATGCGAACGCGCGCGAGCACGGCCACCGGCCCTCTCGCCGATGGGCCTGTCCATGCTCGGGCCGGCTCTGCTCGGCCATGGCACCCAGGCCCAGAAGGATCACTACCTGCCCCGGATCCTCTCGGGTGAGGATTTCTGGTGCCAGGGCTACTCAGAGCCCCAGGCCGGCTCAGACCTGGCCGCGCTCCAGTGCCATGCGGTACGCGACGGCGAGTACTACGTTCTCAATGGCACCAAGATCTGGACGACCCACGCGCACTATGCCAATCGAATGTTCTGCCTGGTCCGCACTGGTCGCTTCGAACGCCCGCAACAGGGCGTGAGTTTTCTGCTGGTGAACATGGAGGACCCTGGCGTTCGCTGCGAACCGATCCGCTTCGTTTCCGGCTGTGCCACCCAATGCACGGTGTACTTCGACAACGTCAGGGTCCCCGTGACCGAGATCGTCGGTAAGGAAAACGAGGGTTGGACGGTCACCAAGTATCTGCTCGAGTTCGAGCGCGGCGGCGGTGCCGCGGCCCCGGGCCTGCTGGAAGCCATCGGCAATGCCCGCGATCTGCTCGCAGCGCTTCCCGAAGCCGACCGCGCCGCTCCTGCTCGGCGCCTGAACGATCTTGAAGTGCAGGTCCACTCGCTGGAACTGACGGAGCTGCGGACACTTGCCGAGACTGAGCGGACGGGCTCCCCCGGGCCGGCTTCGTCGATGCTCAAGATCCAGGGCTCGGAGCTCTCCCAGGCCATCAGCGAAGTGGCAGTGGAACTCGTCAGTCTCTACGGGATGCCCTTCCAGCCAGACGCCTACCGTCTCGGCAGCAATGTCGCACCGATCGGCCCACAAGAAGCAGTCACGGCGGTGCCGTTCTATCTCAACAACCGCGCTGCGAGCATCTACGCAGGCTCCAACGAGATCCAGCGCAACATCATCAGCAAGGCCGTACTCGGCCTGTGAGCGGAACCTCGGAGAACGAACGCCCCATGCACGAAGATGCGACGCGATTCTGGGTGGTGCGCCATGGTCAGATTGCGGCCAACGTCACTGCCCACTGGCACGGCTCGACCGACAGCCCGCTGACGGATACCGGCAAGCGACAGGTCGAGCGCGTCGCAGCCTGGTTCGAAACCGCAGCCCGCCCGGTCCGAGCGGTCTACTCGAGCCCGCTGGCGCGGACCCGAGCGACTGCCGCCGGGATTGCGGCGCGCATCGGGCTCGACGTCCGACCGCTGCATGGCTTACGCGAATACTGCATCGGCGAGTGGGAAGGAACCCACTATCAGGTCCTGAACGAAGAGCGTAACTTCCTCGAGCACATGCGCGACCCTCACTGGGCCCCGCCTGGCGGCGAGTCTGTCCAGGGGGTACTCGATCGCATGCTCGACAGCTTTCTGCAGGTGGCCGGCGAGCATCCCGGCGAGGAAGTCCTGATGGTCGGTCATGGTGCGGCCACCGCCATCATGCTCGCGCACCTGCTGGACCAGGACGCTCTAGGGTGGCACACCTACCACCTCAAGAACTGCAGTGTCAGCGAATTCTGGCTCCACCCCGAACCCGGGCTGGGCCTGTTCAATCACGTAGATCATCTGGAACATTGAGGCGGCGAAGGCCGCGAGGGGAGACAGCATGCCGGAATTCTGCAAGACGGAAGTGGATGGTCACATCCTGACTGTGACCATGAATCGGCCTGAGCGGATGAATGCCTTGCATCCACCCGCCAATCTGGAACTCGGCGAGGTGTTCGATGACTTCGCTGCGAATCCGGATCTCTGGGTCGCCATCATCACCGGTGCAGGGGAGCGAGCCTTCAGTGCCGGCAACGACCTGCGCTGGCAGGCGGAAGGCAACCAACGTCCACCCGTGCCGCGGGGTTTCGGCGGCCTCACCAGCCGCTTCGACCTGGACAAGCCGGTCATTGCCGCGGTAAACGGGGTCGCGATGGGAGGTGGCTTCGAGATTGCACTCGCCTGCGACATCATCGTCGCGGCGGATAGCGCGATCTTTGCCCTGCCTGAGCCCAAAGTAGGATTGGCCGCACTTGCGGGTGGGCTGCATCGGCTGCCGCGCGAAATCGGCATGAAGCGGGCCATGGGCATGATCCTCACGGGCCGCAGAGTGGGTGCTGACGAGGGACGTGATCTGGGTTTCGTCACAGACGTCGCGCCTCAGAGCAAGCTCATGGAACGGGCACGCAGCTGGGCGGAGCAGATATGCGAATGTGCCCCGCTGTCCATCCGCGCCAGCAAGCAGGTGGCCTACAGCGGTCTCGGTCACGCATCGCTGGAGGACGCCATGGCGGCCAAGTACGACGCCGTGGCGACCATGGCGAAAAGTGAGGACTTCATCGAGGGGCCGAAGGCGTTTGCCGAGAAGCGGGCGCCGAATTGGAAAGGTCGCTGAAGCTGGGCTGCGAGGGACAGCTCTGTCCCTCGCAAACGCTTATGAATCAGAATCTTGCAACAATATTCTAAGATCGATTATCAGAAATCTTCGCTTGCTGCCGCCCATGCGTCGGCGCTGATTGCCACCGCCAGGCAGACCTCGTCGAGGACCTCCTCCTCGCCGCGAGTCATCATCGCGGCGAGAATCTCCTGGCGCGGAATGAGGATCTCGAGCGGATCCCTGGCCACGGTGAACTGGTCCGGATAGCAATCCTGGGCCGGAAGCGTGGTGTCGTTCTGTCTGCTGAGAGGCGAGGTGTGCATGGTGTACTCCCGGTGTCTTGGCTTCACGTTAGTAAGAGCAGGCACCGTGCCAGCCTTAGAAAAAAATTATAATTAATTGTTTTACAACACTTTTTTAGAAAATGCCGACGGTTGTTTGCGATAACCGGTGACGTTCCGGGTCACCTTGCGCCCCCCGGGGGCAAGGCGGCTCTGCCGCCAAAGGGCAGACCTGACGCTACGGAGACAGCATTGACCAACAGCGCAGCCAGAGCTTCCGGCGAGCAGGATGCGGAGAGGGCCTATGCGGCTCAGGTCGATGCCCATCTCATGCGCAACTATCTCGCTCACCTTGGTCATGGTCTCCTCGGACAGACCGGCTTTCGCCTGCTCAACGCCCCCACCTTTCTTCCGGCTTACATCCTCATGCTGTCCGGGGGGTCCAACATTGCGGTAGGAATCGTCCTGTCTCTGCAGGCTCTCGGCATGACCCTGACCCCCCTGCTCAGCGCCAACCTTATCGAGCACCGACCCCGGGTGCTGCCGGTAGGCTTCTCCACAGGTGCGGCCATGCGCCTGATGATTCTCTGCATCGCCGCTTCGGGCCTGCTGTTGCCGCCGACGGCAGCACTCTGGGCCATCGCCTTCTTCATGCTCGGCTTCGGGCTGTTCATGGGCATGCAGGGCGTGATCTTCAACTTCCTGATGTCCAAGGTCATTCCGGTGAGCAAGCGGGGGCGCCTGACCGGTCTGCGGAACTTTCTTGCGGGGCTCACGGCAGCCGCCGTGGCCTGGCTGGCAGGCACCTACCTGCTTGGCGAAGACCCGAGCGTCACGGGTTACTCCTGGACCTTCCTGCTTGCTTTCGTCCTCACCAGCATCGGTCTGTCACTCCTGTTGTTCGTTCGAGAACCGGAACCACCCAGACTGCGAATGCGCACACCCTTGACCCGCCGTCTCGGTGAGATTCCCGGACTGCTGCGAGCAGACCGGGCCTTCGCCGTCTATGTCCTGGCGCGAGCGCTGGCCACCATGGGGCGCATGGCTGCCCCGTTCTACATTCTCTACGCAGGCATGGAGATCGGGCTGACGGGCCCGGTTCTTGGAACCCTGACCATGGCGTTCACGCTGGCCGGGACCGTATCCAATCTGGGCTGGGGCGCGCTCGCTGATAGGCACGGTTTCCGTATTGCGCTGCTCAGCTCGATCGCTCTGTGGATCCTCTCGACGCTGGCGTTGATCTTCGGCTCTGGCCTGTTGTTCACGACCCTGGTGTTCGTGGGCATAGGCGCAGCCTTCCAGGGTTTCCAGCAGGCTGCAATGAATCTAACCCTGGAATTCGGACAACGCGACGAACTGCCCATGCGCATCGCCCTGGCCAACACCGCGTCGGAAGTTGCCGGGACCATCGGTCCCCTCCTCGGCGGTCTGCTTGCCGCTGCTCTGGGCTACTCAGCGGTGTTCGCCGTGTCCATTACCTTTCTCGCCGCAGGCGGCTGGATGCTCGTTCGCTACGTCCCGGAACCTCGCTACCGACCGCTCGTTGGCATGACGACGGAGGGGCAGGAAAGTGGTGATGGCGCCAAACGTGATTAGACTGCCCAGAGGGACGACCGTCTTGCCGCTCATGCGCCTGTGCCGCGTGAACGTGCGCTCTGCACTCCGTTGCGGGACACTGAGGTGTCGGCGATGAGGGCAGTCTAGGCGGTTGGAACCAGGACCATCGTACCGGGGGCCGAACCGCCCGTGAGCACCATCGCAATCCATGCCGTCTGCTTCGCGACCTTGAAGGGCATCGAGGACATCGCGCTGGAGCAGGGCCAGGAAACATCGCTGCAGATCCAGCAGCGGGCATTGGATTGCCTGTTCGAAGCCTGTCGCGAATACGACGGTGAGATCGGTAACGTGGTCGGCGGCGAGATTCTCTGCCTGTTTGCTCACGCGGATGCCGCATTGAGTGCCGCCTGCCGGATGCAGCACGACATTCACGAAGCCACGGCGGTCAAGTACCCGGGCCTTTCGCTCGTGGTGGGCATGCATATCGGAGCAGTGCATCACAAGGACGGCGAAGTATTCGGCGATAGCATCAACACCGCAGCCAGGGTCAAGTCAGAAGCCCAGCCGGGACAGATTCTGATGACGCGGGAGATGAGCGAAGCGCTCAACGATCAGGGCACACAGCTGCTGAAGCCCTTCGACCGCCTCAAGGTCAAGGGCAAGACCCGGGCCCTCACGCTCATGCAGGTGACGTGGAATCCCGCCGACCCGAACAGCACGTCGGTCATGACATCCGTGATCAACAGCGGCTATCTGAAGGAGCTGGCAGCCGACGTACTGGAGTTGACGCTCGCTGGCGAGCGCCGGGTCATCAACTCGGGGATGACGCCAGTAACCGTGGGCCGCAGCCGCGATTGCGAACTCCACGTGCGGTCGCCGACCGCGTCGCGTCTGCATTGCCGGATTGATCACCGCCGCGGCAAATTCGTGCTGATCGACGAAAGCACCAACGGTACCCACCTGATCCGCTCCGATGGCTCGGAAACCATCCTGCGGCGAGAGGAGGCCGTGCTGACCGGAAGCGGCACATTCGCGCTGGGCGAGCCCGCCCAGCCAGGCGGGCGTTGGACGGTCCACTTCGCGACCCGCTGATGACGTTGCTCACAATTCGATTCCGCTCAGGCGGCGTGCATGGCGGCGTGGATCTGCTCCGCCAGCTTGCGACTGATCCCTGGGACCTTGAGCAATTCGGCCACGCTCGCCCGCCTGACCCCGCGCATGCCGCCGAAGTGCTGGAGCAATTGCCGGCGCCGTTTCGGTCCGATTCCTTGGATGCCCTCGAGCTCCGAACGCGTCTGCGCCTTGCCGCGCCGCTGCCGGTGGCCCGTGATAGCGAACCGGTGAGCCTCGTCACGGATGTGCTGAATGAGATGCAGGGCGGCGCCCGAAGCAGGCAGCGCGTACTCGCGCCCTGAGGTCCCATCGATAATGGTCTCGAGGCCAGCCTTGCGCGTGGCGCCCTTGGCGACCCCGAGGACGACCACGCCAGGCACCTCCAGTTCGCGCAGAACTTTCATTGCCTGCGCCACTTGGCCCTTGCCGCCATCGATCAGCAGCACGTCAGGCACCCTGGCTTCACCGGCCTTGAGCCGACGGTAGCGGCGCCTTAGCGCCTGCTCCATGGCCGCATAGTCGTCTCCGGGCGTGATCCCACTGATGTTGAAGCGCCGATAGTCGGACTTCAGCGGCCCGTTTTCGTCGAACACGACGCAGGATGCGACGGTATGTTCACCTGCCGTATGGCTGATGTCGAAACACTCCAGACGCTTCACCGGCTCCTCGCGCCCCAGCGCGTCGGTCAGCGCCTGGAAGCGGCGCGCCAGGTTCTGACGATCGACGAGTCTTGCCGCGAGACTCTGTGCGGCGTTCTCCTCGGCTAGACGCACCCAACGCGCTCGCTGACCCCGAACCTGATGCGTCAGGCGGACGCTGCGACCGGCGACCTCCGCTAGCCCAGCGGCCAAAAGCGGTCCGTCGTCGACCGCATGGCTCGTGAGTATCTCCCGGGGAATTTCTCGCGCGGCCCCACCCCGCCCCAGATAGTACTGGGACAGAAAGGCACTCAGCACCGCCTCGGCGCCGGACTCGAGTTCGTCTCGGGGAAAGAAATCGCGTGAACCTAGGAGGCGACCGCCGCGAATCGTCATCACCTGGATGCAGAGGCCTCCCGGCTCGATTGCGATGACGGCCACGTCCACGTCACCCTGCGCGCCGTCCACGTCCTGCTGCTGCTGCACGCGCCGCAGCTGGCCGATGCGATCGCGCAGACGCGCAGCCCGTTCGAACTGCAGCTTTTCAGCCGCCGCCTCCATGCCGCTTTCGAGTTCCTTCATGACTTCTTCGCTGCGTCCCTCGAGGAACAGCACGGCGTGCCGGACGTCTTCGGCATACTCCTCGGGCTCGATCAGGCCGACACAGGGCGCGGTGCAGCGTCCGATCTGATGTTGCAAACACGGGCGCGAGCGGTTGTGAAAGTAGCTGTCGCTGCAATTGCGGATGCGGAACAGCTTCTGCAGCACATTCAGCGTCTCTCTGACCGCCCCGGCGGATGGATAGGGCCCAAAGTAGCGGCCCGGCCGCTTGCGTGAGCCACGATAAAAGTCGAGGCGTGGAAAGTCCGGGTGCGTGGTCAGCTGTATGTACGGATAGGACTTATCGTCACGAAGGACGACGTTGAAGGGTGGCCGCCGGTCCTTGATCAGGCTCTGTTCGAGCAACAGTGCTTCCGTCTCCGAGGCCGTGACCGTTGTCCGGATGTCGCATACTCTCGCCACCATGGCCATCGTCTTCGCGGTAAGACCGGAGGCCCGGAAGTAGCTCGTGACGCGCGCCTTGAGATTGCGCGCTTTGCCCACGTAGAGCACCTCACCCTCGCGATCAAGCATCTCGTAGACGCCGGGGCGCCGGGGCAGATGACGCAAAAAGGCTTCATGGTCGAAACCGACGGGGGCACGGGACATGGTCGACAGTCAGGACAAAAGGTGCGTGATGCGCTCGAAGACGGCGTCGAAAGCGGCGCGCGTGAGGCGACCGGTGCGCGTGTTGTACCGGGAACAGTGATAGGAATCCAGCAGGTAGACAGCGCGCGCGAGCACGTGTTCGGCGCCGTGTTCGAACGCCGCATCGGCACGCGGCTTACCGAGCGCAAACAGTATTGCGTCGTGGGCGATGGCTCCGAGTGCGAGAATCACCACAGGTCGCCGCCGACGGCCTGATCGACAGAGCATGCCGAGGTCACGCAGGAGGAACGGAGCACAGCGCCTGCGCTCCTCCGGCAGAGGTCGATTGTCCGGCGGCAGGCAGCGTACCGCGTTGGTGATGCGACAGTGAAGCAGACGCGGGGGACGATCCTGGCCGCGATCTTCAGCGAAACCGAAACGCGTCAGCGCGTCGTGCAGCCAGAGACCCGAATCGTCGCCGAAAAACGGTCGCCCGGTCCGATGTGCACCCATGCGCCCCGGTGCCAGGCCGACCACCAGCAGCCGCGCCGTGACGGGACCAACGCTCGCCACCGGCGCTGCGTGCCAGTCAGCGTGAACTAGACGATCCTGCTCCCGTACCGAGACCAGGCGCGGACAGGCATCGCACCGAGGCGCGTGAGCAACGCCCGCCCCGGGTCCCGGCAGCTGGCTCAGGCTGTTTCTCCCAGCACCAGATGCGGGTCGAGCATGCCGTGGCGCATAGCCAGCAGCGTGAGTTCGACATCGCTGGAGACGTTGAGCTTGTCGAAAATGCGATAGCGATAGCTGTTCACCGTCTTCGGCGAAAGGCACAGCATGTCTGAGATATCCTGCACCTTGCGACAGTTCACCACCATGGTTGCGATCTGCATCTCGCGCCCTGAAAGCGAGGCGAACGGAGACACATCTTCGACCTCATAAGTGCGCAGCGCCAGATGCTGCGCCACGTCGGAGGAAAGATAGCGCTGGCCTACCCGCACCTTGCGTATAGCGCTCAGCAGTTCGCGCACGTCGGCACACTTGGTGACGTAGCCCACGGCTCCGACTTCAAGCATGCGTGATGGAAACGGGTCATCATCATAAACGCTCAAGGCGATGATCTTGATATCCGGATCCTGCCGCACTGCGCGACGCGTCGCCTCGACGCCGCCTATTCCCGGCATGCGCACATCCATGAGCACGACGTCAGGCGAGAGTCTGCGGATAGCGATGAGCGCCTCTTCACCGCTTTCCGCTTGACCGATCACTTCGATACCTTTGATGCCGGTGAGCATGTGAACGATTCCGCTGCGAACGAGACGGTGATCGTCCACCACAAGAACCCTGATCATGAGAGCCTCCATTCTCTTTCCCGGGCCTTCCTATGGAAAGCAGACAACAGTTTTTGCGCGGCAGTCGCGCTCGCCTAGCCTGCAGGGCCAAACATAACGTTGACATCCGGGAATGCAACCACGCTCACGCGCAGCTTCGCACGAACGTGCACCGAGTCGGGAGGATGCGTCCACCGTGCTGGCAGGCTGCCAGCACGGTGATACCGCTGCGACATGAATCAGGAGAAGGCCTGAATGCCCGTCTGAGCACGGCCCAGAATCAAGGCATGAATGTCGTGCGTGCCTTCGTAAGTGTTCACGGTCTCGAGGTTCATCACGTGGCGGATCACGTGATACTCATCGGCGATGCCATTGCCTCCGTGCATATCACGCGCAACCCGTGCGATATCCAGCGCCTTGCCGCAGTTGTTGCGCTTGAGCAGCGAAATGGTCTCCACCGGAAGTCTGCCCGCGTCCATCAAGCGCCCCGCCTGCAGGCAGGCGAGAAGACCAATGCTGATCTCGGTCTGCATGTCGGCGAGCTTTTTCTGCACCAGCTGATTGGCTGCCAGGGGGCGACCGAACTGCTTGCGTTCGAGCACATAACTGCGTGCCGCATGCCAGCAGAATTCCGCCGCGCCCATGCTGCCCCAGGCGATACCGTAGCGCGCCTTGTTCAGGCAACCGAACGGACCAGCGAGGCCACTGACATTGGGCAACAGGTTCGCTTCGGGTACGAAACAATCCTCGAGAACGATCTCGCCGGTGATGGAGGCGCGCAGGCTCATCTTGCCCTCGATCTTCGGCGTCGAGAATCCCTTCGCACCCCGCTCCACCACGAACCCGCGAATCTTCCCCTCGAGCTTCGCCCAGACCACGGCAAGATCGGCAATGGGCGAGTTCGTGATCCACATCTTCGCCCCATTGAGCACGAATCCGCCGTCAACAGGCTCGGCCCGGGTGACCATGCTTCCGGGGTCGGAGCCATGATCCGGCTCTGTCAGACCGAAGCAGCCCACCCACTCCCCCGTCGCGAGCTTGGGCAAATACTTGCGCCGCTGTTCTTCGCTTCCATAGGCGTGAATCGGATGCATGACCAGAGAGGACTGCACGCTCATCGCCGATCGGTACCCGGAGTCCACCCGCTCCACCTCCCGTGCCATGAGGCCATAGCAGACATGGTTCACGCCGGCACAGCCGTACTGTTCCGGGAGGGTCGCACCGAGCATGCCCAGCTCACCGAGCTCGTTCATGATCTCGCGGTGGAAGTGTTCCCTGCGGTTCGCCTCCAGCACCCGCGGCATCAGCCTGTCCTGGGCATACCCCCGCGCCGTGTCCTGAACCAGCCGTTCCTCGTCACTGAGGAGGCCATCGAGATCGAGCGGGTCCTCCCAGCGGAATGCGGTACGGGTTGCAGGCGCCGGTGCAGAGCCGACGGAACGGGCTTCGCTGGACATGGGGAGCTTCCTGAAAAATCGAGAAGAGTCGGCAGGTTAGCCCACCCGCCAAGGTGCAGCAATCGGTTAGAATTGAGCTGGCGTACCGGCCTGCCAGGCGGTCTGCGAAGAGCGTCTTGCGCAGCCCTGCGAACACCCTTGCCAATAAAGGAGAGCACACCTCATGCCCTTGGATACGTCCACCCTGCAGCAGCTCCTGGATACCGTCCAACGCTTCGTGCGCGACCGCCTCGTTCCGCTGGAGCAGCAGGTAGCCCGGGAGGACCGCATTCCTGCGGACGTCATCCAGGAAATGCGCGAGCTGGGCCTTTTCGGACTCACCATTCCAGAGACGTACGGCGGCCTCGGGCTCAACACCGAGGAGGAATGCAGGGTGGTGATGGAACTCGGTTGGACTGCACCTGCGTTCCGGTCGGTGATCGGTACCAACAATGGCATCGGCTCCCAGGGCCTTGTGATGGACGGTACCGAGGAGCAGAAAAGTCACTACCTGCCGCGCATGGCGACCGGTGAAATCATCGGTTCCTTTGCCCTTACGGAACCCGAAGCAGGTTCCGATGCGGGCAGCGTTCGCACCCGCGCGCGGCGTGACGGCGATCACTTCGTGCTCGACGGCAGCAAGCGCTACATCACCAATGCCCCTCACGCCCAGCTCTTCACGGTGTTTGCGCGCACAGACCCCGATACCCGCGGGAGCCGCGGCGTCTCGGCCTTTCTCGTACCTGCAGATACGCCCGGCATCAGCCTCGGTAAACCTGATCGCAAGATGGGCCAGCAGGGCGCACACGTCTGCGATGTGATCTTCGAGGATGTAAGGGTTCCCGCCGATGCCCTGCTTGGTGGAGAGGCGCTGCTGAATGCCGGTTTCGCAACGGCGATGAAGACCCTGGACCGCGGCCGGTTGCACATCAGCGCCCTGGCGACGGGCACCGCCGAACGCCTGATCGACGAGAGCGTGCGCTACGCACTCGAGCGCAAGCAGTTCGGGCAGGCCATTGGCGAATTTCAGCTGCTGCAGGGGATGCTCGCGGATTCACGCACGGAAGCCTACGCGGCACGCTGCATGGTGCTCGACGCGGCCAGACGTCGCGACGCCGGCGAAGAGGTCAGTATGCTGGCGTCCTGCTGCAAGCTGTTTGCAACCGAAATGGTCGGCCGTGTCGCCGACCGGGCAGTGCAGATCTTCGGTGGCGCGGGCTATATGGAAGAGTACGGCATCGAGCGGTTCTTTCGGGACGTACGTTTGTTCCGGCTTTACGAGGGCACGAGTCAGATTCAGCAGCTCATCATTGCCCGGAACATGCTGAAAGCCGCTGGTTGAACGGTCTTCAAGCCTTATGGCAGTGCTCTTCGAGCAACTCCAGAAGCACCGCCCGTGCCGAACGCCGGAGATCGTTCGGAATCGCACGGGCGGCCCGATCGCGCTCCAGGCGTTCGATTTCCGCCCCGAGGGACGCGAGCTCTTCCCGCAGCTGCGCGCGCAGATTTCGATGACGCTGCGTCTCGCTCAGGTTAACGGTACTGTCTGCCTTCGAATTCATGGCTGACCCTCAGGTTTCGGTCGGCTTCACTGCCGCGGCAGCAGGACGATGAACGCGGTTCCCTCGCCCGGTTTGGAACGGCAGAAGATGCTCCCGCCGAGTTCTTCTACGAGCCGCTTGACGATGGCAAGACCCAGTCCACGGCCATTGCCTTTGACCGACACGCCGGGCTCGAACACATGCTCGAGTAGATCCTGCGGAATGCCGGGCCCGGTGTCCGTCACGCGGATCTCGACACATCCGCCGCCCGAAGCCGCCACGGCCGTATCCACCAGGACTTCGAGGGTTCCACCCTCGGCCATGGCCTCGACGGCGTTCTTGACCAGATTGAGGACCACCTGACGCAGCCGCTGACCGTCGACGGCGATAGCCTGAAGATTGACCGCAGGGACCATGCGCACCTCGATGCCGGCGGCCTGAGTCAGGTTCGGCTCCAGCAACTGCACCACTTCGGCCACGACCTCATTAACATCGGTGATGCCTATGGCCGCCTCGGCGGAGCGCTCGTCGCTCTTAGGCGGGGCCTCTACGAGACTCCGCAGGATCTCGCCGGTGCGGCGGATTTCCTCACCGATCAGCCCGAGCTGCTCCCTGCCGGCGCTCTCGTCGTCGAGCCGCGTTCCGAGCAGATGCAGATAATTGTTGATGACCGACAGCGGATTGCTGGCCTCGTGTACCACCTCACGCAGCCGCCGCTCCTGGGCACTGCGGACGTTGCGCGTCGCCGCGAGCACGCGCTCGTCGACGCGGTGAACGCGCTCGAGCCAGCGCGCCGCGTGCACCGCAACGAGCGTGAGGTCCTCGCGATCCACGGTCTCCGAAGTGAGCAAGACCGCTACCGGCTCCGGAACCATGATCGGCGCGGCCACGACGGTGCGCGTGCCAACGCGATCTGCGCATTGGCAGTCGATGATCGGTACGCCAAAGGACTCGGTGTCACGCTCAGAAATCGCTCCCGATGCCACCACGGCCGCGGCCAGCGACCCGTCCTGCCTCGTCGACAGCTGCTGACCTGCAAGATCGGAGGTGCCGCGGAATGCGAGTACGCCATCCCGCTCCACCCAGAGCGGCAGCACCGGCGCTGACAGCAACCTTTGCGCAATCTGCTGCAGCCGTTCGAGCGCCGCCGCCGGTTGTTCAGCGTCGGCAAGCGGCAGGAGTGCGTGCGCCACTTCGCGGAACCGCGCTATACGCATGCGCAGGGTGTCAGCATGGGGAGCGCCGTCTTCATCGGCCAGGACCGGCGGTCGCAAGTCGTCGAAGCGCAACTGAAGCGTGCTCACCTCGATACCCGTGAGCATGGCGGCTGCCTGCAGCGTTTCCGGATCGTGACGCAGGATCAGCCGTGCGGCGGCAGCGAGACGCACATCAATGTGCGCATCGACCAGCAGCTCCGCCGGCGCATCCTGATAGCGCCGAATATCTTTGACCAGGGGCTCATCCAGGCTCGTCTCGATCGAAGTCCAGGCCGCTTCGATGCGCCTGAGGGCCGGTTTGATCTCCACGGACCCCAACAGATCGCCGAGGCGGCGGACGGCTTCCAGCCCCAGTCGGTAACGTTGCAGCAGGTCGAAGATCTGAGCGGGATCAGGTGCGTTCAGAAGAGCTTCCGCGGCCGCCAACAGCTGTTCACGAAGCGGCCGGAGATCGTCCGACTGCGACAGGTCGTGAATGGGCGCGAGATCGTCGAGTGCCTTTTGCGCAGCCTGGGTGTCGAGCAACGGCCGCGCAGCGAGTTCGAGCAACACGGCGGCGTGCCCGCGGAGCCAGGGCCCCGGGTCGCCACTCATGCCGCTGAACTGCTGGTCGCTCATCCCGGCGTACTCCGATCGAAGTCACATAGTCCCGGGGCTTTGCCGGAATTGCGCTCGGATGTGGCGTCCTGCATCAGCCGCCCAGCCCGACTGAACGTCAGCCAGGCAACCATGATGCATACCAGAGCCACCAGCACCGCGAGCAGCGGTGAGGCCAGCAGCAGACTGGCCAACACCAGCATAATGCCGGCTACAGCGCTGACGGTGAGGTGGATCACGGATTGCACTGGCGTCTCCTTGCCGAAGCATGTGAGCGGAGCTCTGCCGGCATGCCGCTCCTGGTACGTCGCAGGAGGCCACTCAAGCACCATGCCAAGCCTCCCCGATTCCGTGATCGCGCAATTTTTTTCAGTTTCTCCAGAGACTTGACAAAGAAAGCCCGGCGACTCTCGACTTGTCCCTTCACCTTGGCCGCCGTCGATGAGGGTCACTCAGTGACATCCTGCGTCACTTCGCGCCCGACCAGGATCCGGCCTCATGGATGAGCATGCGATCGCGGGCGTCGGCATCTTCCGCCAGTACACGATCAGGGGGCAGCTTGCTTCGACGGGGCTTTAGCAACCCTCCGCTACCGGCCCTCCGCTACCGGCC
>SLQW01000049.1 GCA_007131295.1 Pseudomonadales bacterium
CACCACCACACGCCGGAAGGGTTCGTCATCTTCGACGACGTGTTTGTTCCGAATGAGCGCGTATTCCTCGACGGCCAGACCGAGTTCGCTGCCGTTTTCGCCCATTCGCTAGGACTCTGGGAGCGGCTCGGAGGCCTTGCCGGGATGGCCAGCGGTTTCGATCGTCTGGTGGGCTTCGCCCAGCTCGTCGCCGAGTCCAACGGCCTGGAGCGCGTCAGCCACATCAAGGAGAAGATCTCCGAGATGATCATCAACGCCACGCTCGTACGGGCATCATTGGAAGCGGCCATCGCCCACTGCCATATCACCAGCGAGGGCGAGGCGTTCCCGAACGAGCTCTATACCAATGCCGGCAAGTATCACGGCGCTGCCAACTACTCTCTCATGGTGCGCCATCTGCACGACATTGCGGGTGGCTCTGTGCTGACGGCCCCGTCCATGGCGGACATCGATAATAAGGAGACGGGCCACCTGGTGCGCAAGTACATGGGCACCATGCAGGCGGTAGACGGGCTTTACCGGACTCGGCTGTTCCATGCGATCCGCGACTACACGGCGGATGCGCTCGGCGGCTGGCACGCGGTGACTCAGATTCAGGCGGGCGGTGGACTTTATGCCCAGCGCATCGTTTCCCGAGCCCACTACGATATCGGGAAGGCCAAAGCTGAGGCATTGCGCTCCGCGCACATGGAGGAGTTCCTGCAGCAGGAGCTGCCGAACTAACGGTCGGCGCGGTATACCTCGCGAACGCTGAGCAGAAGCGCTGCGCCCATCACGCCGAGGCCGATGAAGGCGCCGACGATGCCCGGAGCGATGAGCAGTGCGAGCAGGCTGATGGCGAAGCCCGCCCAAAGAATGGCTGCTGTACGCAGAACCCACATGGGCTTCTCCTAGGTTGCTGGCGGCTGGCGCGAGCCGCAACAGCCTCAACCCTATACCCCAGAGGGCCCGAGCGCGAGGCGCAATCAGCGGATGTTGCGGATCGCCCGGGCTTTGAGGCTGGGCTGGTCGGCCGGCTGATAGGTGAGCACCAGCGCCCGGCGGGGGCGCTCTGAGTGGTTGGGCAGGGACCCGTGGACGATATGGGGATGGAAGAATACGAGGCTTCCCGCCGGGACTTCCAGGGCGACTTCGCCGGCGCGATCGAATGTGCTCGGATCGGTGTAGAAGCCTCCGAGCTGAGAACCGTCGGCCGTGCCCGGCAGGCAGCCCTGGCGGTGGCTGCCGCGGATCACGCGAAAGCAGCCGTTGTCCGAGTCCGCATCGTCCAGGACGAGCATGACGTTCGGCAGCTGGTCGACGTGCTTGCAGTCGTGGATCCAGTAGGGTGAGTCCTGGTGCCAGCCGAAGCCGCTGCCGACTCCGGGGCGCTTGAGGTTCAGTTTGTTGGTCCACATGGCGATACGCTCGCAGCCGAGCAGGCCACGCATGGGCTCGGCGAGGCGGGGATCGTCCAGCAGCGTCTCGAGTGCCGGGTGCAGGTCGCAGACCGGCTCGATCACCCGGATTGCCGTTTCCGCGGGCGGTGGTTCGAACTGCACCGTCATGTGGCCTGCGTCTACGAAGCGTTTGCCGTCGAGGTAGTAGGCTTTGCCTGACGCGCTCCGCTCAACTGCCCGGGCCGCGGCAGCTTCGACGGCCTCACCCAAGGCAGCGAGTTCGTCGAGATCGAAAGCAGCCTCGCGGACGAAGTAGCCATCCTGCAGATACTGCTCGTGCTCACGAGTCGTGAGGATGATTCGTCCGGCGCTCACATCGCCCTTGAGGCCCGCATCGACGCGCATCAGTGCCCCGCCCGTTATCGCGATCTAAGTTTTGATGGAATTATCGCGGAAACCTCAGCGTGCGCATACGCGTGGCGGCCGCAGGCGCAGCCAGAGCCGATAACCCCAGTCCAGTACGCCGACCAAGCGGAGCGCGCGTACCGTGCGCGCAAGCCAGCGCCAGCCAGGCAGTTCGTCCCAGATCACCGTGAACGCGTCGGCGCCCGAGCGCAGCTCACCATTGCCGTCGAGCACATGCAGGCGCGCCATGGCCTCCTCCCAGCTGACGCCGCTGCCCTCAACCGCCTCGGGGTGGGCGTGGATGTCGCGCCAGTCGACGCGCTCGCGCGCATCGAGCCTGCGGTAGTAAGCGATCTCCTTGCGGCAGACCGGACAGCCGCCGTCGTAGAAAACGACGGGACGCATGGTGATGGGGGCGGGGGCATTCATTGCGCAGTGCCTGTGCGTGCCGGGCCCGTGGTTGGAATGAGCTATAGGTTGCAGCATCGCTGGCTTGTGCGCCAGCCGCGCGATCTTCTCGCTGTCGATGGCGATGACCCCGCCGCCCGGCCGCCGTTCAAAGTCCTCACGCGCCTTCCGAAAGCGCTTCCTCGAGTTGCTCTCGCAGTTCCTCTGCCGCGGGCGCTGCCTTCTCCAGAATGGTCTCGATCCGGTTGAAGTGCAGCAGGCGAATGTCGCTGGTATCGGGCTGGATCGCTATGTCCGGTTCGATGCTCTGCCTGCGCGCCGTGATGATGGACTGCTGCATGATCTCGAAGGTACTGAAAAGCAGATCGAGCACCGCTGGATCGTCGTCGTCGGTGGCGGATCGCGTGCCCGTCACGTCCACCGCCACGATCAGATCGCAATGCTCCGCCAGCAGATCGAACGGCAGTGGATTAGCCATGCCACCGTCGAGCAGGATCTGATCGTCTTTGATCACCGGCGAAAAGAGGCCAGGTACGGCCATGCTCGCCTGCACCGCCTCAAACAGATCGCCCTCGGCCAGGATCACGGCGTCCCCGCTCCAGTAGTCGGTGGCAACCACCAGAAGCGGGATCTCCAGATCCTCGAACGTCTTCGCCTCCACCTTGCCGGCAATGAAGTCGATGAAGCCCCGTGCGTCGAACAGGCCTCCGTTGTTCAAGTCCAGGCGCAACAGGTCCCAGAGCCTTAGATCGTTGTCCATCAGGCCGGACAGCGCGTCCAGATTGGAACCTGCGAAGTCGTCAAAGATGTCGCGGATCTCTTCGGCGCTCAAGCCGGCGGCGTAAAGGGACCCGATCACTGCACCGATGCTGGTGCCGGCGATCATGTCGGGCTTCACCTCGAGATCGTCGAACACTTCGAGCATCGCAATGTGTGCGAGTCCACCGGCGCCGCCTGATCCGAGGGCCAGCCCGATGCTCGGGCGGGCTGGCTGATCGCCTTCTTCAGCGCTGGCAGGCAGGCAGGCAGGCAGCGCGAGCAACATCACGGTCATCGCGCGCAACAGCAGGGACATGAGCGGACTCCGGGGCAGACTCCGGACGTCATGTCCGGAAGCTCTCGACTCTAGCGATGCCTTCACTGCGCGTCGACCCGATGGGCGACGAGGCAGTTTCGGGCGCTGGCGCGTTGGATGAGTGCGCTGGTGTGCGGCGGACCCTACAATTCGCCGCGCGGTTTTCTTCGAGGGGAGTGGAGGATGCACTACGGGAGCTATCCCGTTTGACGGCGGCGACGGCGGCCGCCGTGCCCAATCGCCCTCTGCAGTGGTACCTGGCCAGCACGGCTTTCTTCCTGATTCCCGGTGGCATTCAGATCGTGCTGTTTCCGTGGCTGGTGGCCGTATTCCTCATGGAGTCGCCGGTTCGCGTCGGCCTGGCGCAGATGGCCCAGCAGCTGCCCATGGTGCTCCTGATCCTCTGGGGCGGCGTCATCGGCGACCGGGTCGATCAGCGGAGGTTGCTGATCGGCCTCCAGTCGGCCCTTGTGATCCCGCCACTGGTGATGGCCGTGCTGGTCCGGGCGGATCTCGTCGTCTACCAGGTGCTGATCGTCTGGGCCCTGATCGGCGGCACGTTCGCGGCGTTCGCCCAGCCGGCGCGGGACGCTCTTCTGAACCGGGTTGCGGGAAGCGACATACAGCGGGTCGTCATGCTTGCTGTGGGTGTCCAGTTCGGCGTACAGATCGTCGGCTTCGGCATCGGCTCGACAGCGGAGTGGCTGGGCGCCGCACCGGTGCTCGTGATGCAGGCGCTGATCATGCTGATCGCCGCGGTGGCCACTACGCGGATACCGAAGTTGCCACCTCCGGCGCCGCGAGCGCGCGCATCGGTGTTGAAGGAGGTCTCCGAGGGTCTTGCCATCGTCTGGCGCTCCGAGACGATCCGCCCTGCGGTGCTGCAGGTGGCCGCGGTCGGCGTGTTCTTCGCCGGCTCCTATCTGGTGATCCTGCCGTTGATGGTGCGTGACATTTACGGTGGCAGTGCCGGCGGCATCGCCCTGGTTTTTGCCGCCAACATGCTCGGCACCTGCACGATGATCGTGATGCTCATGCGTTACGGAGGACTCGAACGCCCGGGCCGTGCCCTGATCCTCGGCAGCTTTGTCAGCATTGCCATTCTGTCCCTGCTGGCCCTCGAGCTTCCGGAGTGGGGCTTCTATCTTGTGGTCTACCTCTGGGGCCTGTGCGGCGGGATCAGCATGACCATGTCCCGCTCCATCGTGCAGGAAGCATCACCGGAGTCGCATCGGGCCCGAGTCATGTCCGTCTACTCACTGGGAATGATGGGTGGTATGCCGATCGGTTCCCTGGCACTCGGATTCTGCGTGGAACTTCTCGGTGCGCGGCTCGCCGTGCTGGTGCCAGCGACCGGGATGTTGTGCGTTGTGATCCTGCTGATCTTTCGCAGCCGACTCTGGCATGTGCGCAGAGCGGGGATTGCCGAGAATCTCGCGTAGCGACGCATGCAGTCCGTCTTTCCGCGCGCCTTATTTGCGCTGTTAGCGTTGACATCTGCAGGCTGGTCTTTATACTGTACAGATAACCAGTTAAGTGATGCTCCGCCATGGATCAGGCGCCCTCCGACACCTTCGAGTCCCTCGCCGAAGCCATCGTCTCGCTCTGTGGTTCGATCCATGGTGCTGAGTTCCGGCTGATCGAACTGATCCGGCGCATGGAGGCGCTGCGACCCTGGAACCGGGAACGGCCCGACTGCGCCCACTGGCTCAACATCACCTGCGGCATGGACCTGGTCACCGCCCGGGAAAAGGTCCGCATCGCCCATGCGCTGGATGACCTGCCCCAGATCACGGCGGCGTTCCGGGAAGGTGAGCTGAGCTACTCCAAGGTCCGGGCCATCACTCGTATCGCCACCTGGGATACCGAAGACGAGTTGATCGAGCTGGCGCAGTCGACGACGGCTGAGCATGTGGCGAAGCTGGTGCGGGCGCGGCGGCAGGCCGATCACTTGTCTGCACCTGGAGCAGCGCTCAATGCCTGGACCCATCGCCATCTGGACTACCACGTGGCGTCCGATGGTTCGGTGGTGTTCGAAGGCCGGCTGCCGGCAGAGCTGGGGGCCGTGCTGCTGAAGGCCCTGGAGCGGGCCTCCGAGTGGCTGCGCACGGAAGATCAGCTCGAACCCTGGCGGGCGTTCGCCGACAAGGTGCCGGACGAAGCGATTCCGGAGAAGCAGCAGGCGCCGATGCGGCGGGCGGATGCGCTCGCTGTATTGGCAGAGCGCTTCCTGGCGCGGGTGCCGGAGGCGGACGAGGCACTGGCCACCGCTGATCGTTTCCTGATTACGGTTCACGCTCCCGCGGAAGCGTTTCCTGAACATGCTGCTGTGGATCATGAGGATCCGCCGCAGTTCGAGGATGGGAGCGTGGCCGCACCGGAGACCGTGCGCAGGCTGGGCTGCGATGCGGCCGTGGTGCGGATCCTGGAATCCGGGGAGGGGGAACCTCTGGACGTGGGCCGGAAGACCCGGGTGATCCCACCCTCCATCCGCCGGGCACTGAAGCGTAGAGACGGGGGCTGCCGGTTCCCGGGCTGTACCCATACCCGCTTCGTGGACGGGCACCACATCGTGCACTGGGCGGATGGTGGGACCACCTGCCTCGATAACCTGGTTTCTCTGTGCAGGTTCCACCATCGGCTGGTGCACGAGGGAGGGTACTACGTCGTCAAGGACGGTCAGGCGTTTCGCTTCTTCCGTGGTGACGGCTACGAGATCCGTGGCTTCGATGAAGCGCTGCAGGGGCTCTACGCGACGGCGGCCAGAGCGCGGCTCGAGCGTGCACGGCGTGGGGTGCGGGTGCCTATGG
>SLQW01000053.1 GCA_007131295.1 Pseudomonadales bacterium
AGCGCCGGATGGGGGCGGGGCAGGCCGATGACCTGGTCGTCTGAGTGCAGCATCTGGTTGGTCTCGCCCGTACCAATGGCGATGGAGGACAGCGACGAGATCAGGCAGCCAGGATCGAGAACTGACTCGACGACCGGCAGCACGCGTTCATCCGTCGGAATGCGCGCATAGCAACTCCCGCGCGCCAGCAGATTGTAGATGCGCACGGTGTGATGCCCCTCGAACGGATTGCGCGCAGGCACGATGCCGTCCTTGCGCTCGATGCGCTCGAGATCCCCTCGCAGCGCATCCGCCTCTTTCGGACTCAGTACGTCCTCGATGATGGTGTAGCCCTGATCCGCGATGGCGTCGATGTGTTGCTGCATGCTCGTTCCTCCCGGCGCGCGAGCATAGCGAATGGCGTGCTGTGCTGCAGCCATTGCCATCGGGGCCTTGTACGCGCAGTGCAGCGGACGGGAGCGTGCTGCGAGCTTGTTCCGGATGCCCAGGGATAGCGCCTGGGCATGACGATGACAGGGCGCAGATGCTCGCTGTACCCTTTGCGCCCGTCGTGCCCTGCCAGAGACCCTTTGATGACTTCTGCCGCCTCCCGCCCCGGCCGCATCGGCTTCGTCAGTCTCGGTTGCCCTAAGGCGACCGTGGATACCGAGCGGATCCTCACTCAGCTCAGAACGGACGGCTACGATCTGGTCGGCAGCTATGCGGATGCGGATCTGGTGGTGGTGAACACCTGCGGCTTCATCGATGCTGCCGTGGCCGAGTCATTGGATGCCATCGGCGAAGCCCTGGATGAGAACGGCCGGGTCATCGTCACCGGTTGCCTTGGGGCGCGGGAGGACAGCATCCGCTCAGTGCACCCAAGCGTGCTTGCCGTCACCGGCCCCCACGCCTATGAAGAGGTCATGGAGGCGGTGCACGAGCATCTGCCGAAGCCGGCGCATGACCCCTTTCTCTCGTTGGTGCCGGAGCAGGGCATCCGTCTCACGCCGCGCCACTACGCCTGGTTGAAGATCGCCGAAGGCTGCAACCACCGCTGTACCTTCTGCATCATCCCCTCCATGCGCGGCGATCTGGTCAGCCGACCCGCGGGAGAGGTGCTGGCGGAAGCGGAGAGCCTAGTGCGCGCCGGGGTCCAGGAGCTGCTCGTGATCTCCCAGGACACTTCCGCTTACGGGGTCGATCTGAAGTACCGGACCAGCTTCTGGGGTGGGCGTCCAGTCAGAACGCGGCTTCTCGACCTCTGTGAGGCGTTGGCTTCGTTCGGTGTCTGGGTCCGCCTGCACTACGTCTATCCGTATCCCCACGTCGACGATCTGATTCCACTCATGGCAGAGGGGCGCATCCTGCCCTATCTGGACGTGCCGCTACAGCACGCATCGGAGCGGATTCTCAAGCTCATGAAGCGGCCGGCGGCAGCGGAACGCAATCTGGAGCGGATCCGGCGCTGGCGCGAGATCTGTCCGGATCTGACCCTGCGCAGCACGTTCATCGTCGGGTTCCCCGGCGAAACCGAGGCGGAGTTCGAGGAACTGCTGGCCTTCCTGGAGGAAGCCGAGCTCGATCGAGTGGGTGCCTTCGTCTATTCACCCGTGGAGGGTGCTGCGGCGAATGCCCTGCCGGACCCGGTTCCGGCGGACGTGGGTGAGGACCGCCTGCAGCGGCTCATGCTCGCTCAGGAGAAGATCAGCGCGCGCCGCCTCGAGCGTTGGCTCGGTCGGGAGATCGAAGTGCTCGTAGACGCGGTAGGCGAAGATGGCGCTATTGCACGATCAATGGCTGATGCTCCGGAGATCGACGGCAGCGTCCATCTGCCGGGTGCGCAGGTCACGGTTGGTCAACGCATCCGCGTGCGTGTGGTGGCTGCCGACGCGCACGATCTGGAAGGGGAAGTGGTTGGAGCGGTTTCGGCCTGAGATTCGCGTATCGCAAGGCGTGGCCTTTCTCGAAACCTTTCGAAGCGTCGGGAGACGGCCTCCTTTGGTGTGCTTCTGATATAATGCTGGTTTTATTTCTGCCGGCTTGAGCCGGCCCAACCTGGGAGGCCCGCGAGGCGATGTTCCGCTGGTTCTGGTACCTGCTCGAAGACGTGTCCGAACAGCCCCTTATCGTCAAGGCGCTGATCGGCCTGGGCTGGCTGTCGGTTGTGATCATGCTTGCCGGCATGCTCAATGGCATCGGCATCCTCTGAGTCCGGTCGGGCAGACGCTTGCGGGTGAGCGTCCCATGTGGCTGACGTCTCTGACCGCGCCCCAGCGGCGGGCTCTGCTGGGGCTTGCCCACAACGTGGTGGTATCAGACGGTCTGCTCGACCCCAACGAAGAATCCATGCTCGCGAGTTTCAAACGTGAGATGGAGCTTCCGCCCGATACCGAAACGGATTACGTCGATCTTGCCGGCATCGAGGCGGTTTTCGAAACCTCGCGCGAGCGGCGGATCGTGCTTTTGAACCTCATCCACCTTAGCTACGCCGATGGGGCACTGGAAATCGAGGAAGAGTGTCTGCTGCGCGAGCTAGCCGAGGCGTTCGACGTTTCCGCAGCCGAGTTCGCGCTGCTGGACAACTGGGTCAAGCGGCTGGTGGCTCTGGAGCAGGAGGCAGCGACGTTCCTGTGAGCACTGAAGGACTTCTCGATGACATCCAGCAACAGGTGACGCTCACCCGGGATGAAGTGCTGACAGCCGAGTTCCTGGCGACCGAGGGCATGCTCGAATGGTTCGGAGCGCTGATTGAGGATTCCCAGGACTGGGCCGCACTTGGCGTGCGTCAATGGCGCTACCTGGTAGAGGACAATCTGCAGACCCTGGAAGCGGGTGTCCGTGCGCGGACCCTCGAAGATCTGGCCGAGCTGCCGCGGGTTCATCTGCAGCGCAGAATGAATCGTCTCGGGGAAGGCCTCGAGGGCGGTCGTAAGCTGGCCGAGCGCAGCGTGCGGCGGGCGCTGGAACCGCTTGCCAGCGTCTGGTCACCTTTCCTGCAGATGGTGCGTCGGGACCACACCAGCTGAGTCGTCCGGTCGGCGCGTACGCTAGTTTGCTGGCAACCAGCAGCCATGGGTTCCGAACGGCACTCGCTGCGGCAGAGTGACGCGTGCCACCGGCGCGGCGTCCGGCTGCATCGCATCTAACACCAGGAGCTCGCTGCGCTCATCCTCGGGGTGCCAGACGTAACCGAGCAACCAGCCCTTGCCTTCAGGTGCGCGTTCATCCGCGGGAACAAAGGTCACTTCACCGCATAAGCCGCTCTCCGGGATCCACACCTCAGCGCGCGCGCCGGTGACGAGGTCATGGCGGTAAAGTCGGCGTCCGACAGGCAGGCATCCGTCCGGGTCATGCTCGCGGGCCGTGGTCCAGAGCCAGCGGCTCTCACCATAGGGACGCCGGGTATCACGTGCAGGATGCTCCTGTGGATCGCCATCGAGGGTCTCGAGCAGCGCGACCTTACGCGCTCGGTCCAGGGTGCAGCGTGCGAGTCGGCGCTGTCCCTCAGCCTCATCGGTGAAGTCGCGCTGGTAGTGGGGCGGAGCGACGATCGCGTCGATCACGATCTGGTTCTGGGTACTCTGGACGCCCGCCAGGTGGCTGACCCAAAAAGGCTCCAGCTCGAACCATTCGGCGTCTACGGTGGAACCCTTGCGAGGTATGAGACCAATGCGTGCGCCTTCCTCCGGATGCCAGCGGTAGGGCAGTGGTTGGCCATCGAGCAGTGCGTCTTCACTGAAAAGTAACGGCATATCGAACACCACCAGGTGCGATTCCAGCAGACCGAAATCGTGGACCATCGATGGGCGCTGCCAGGGCAGGGCGCGGGACTCGACGAGTTGACCGCGTCCATTGATGCGATGGTGGCGCACGTAAGGCAGCTCGAAGTGATAGGACAGGACGTGGAGTTCCCCGGTTCTCGGATCCTGGCGCGTGTGGGGTGCTGCGCCTGCGGGCAGCGCCGCGCCGAAATCACTCAGCCCCAGAGTCTCAAGCGTGCTGGATAGGAGGCAGGGTAGACTCAGCTCGGCCGTTGCGTAGAGTTGCCCCGCGTGGGTGAACAGCGCGGCGGACCCGTCTCCGGCGGGAACCAGGACGTCGCGCTCCATATGTCGTGGTATCGGCGGCGGGCGAATCCAGCGGTTGCGATAGCTCAGCGCACGGCCAGATCCGAGGCGGGTGCCGTGGACCATGCCGGCATGTGCGGGCCGGTGATGCGGGTCCGAATCGGGAAAAGCGTTGCGCCCGGTCCGCACGTACTGGCCGTCGAGTCCAGCAGGAACCCTGCCTCGAACCTCGAGGTCGAGAGCCGAACACTCTTCGGTCACGGGCGCAAAGTTGTCGCGGGGGTGGCGATCGCTTTGTCCCATCAGCGTTCCAGATCCCCGAGCAGTCGCTCCTTCGCCGCGTTGATGCGCGCGGCAAGATCGTCGGAACCGCCGTGGTCGGGGTGAAACTTCTGCATCATGCGCCGGTGCGCACGGACGACCTGTTCCCGATCCACCGGGTCTTTCAGGTTCAGCACTTTCAGTGCTTCAGCGCGACTGAGGCCCGCCCCGTCCTGCGTCTCGGTATCGTTACGCCAGGCGCTGCCGTGGGTCCGGTCGAGCCAGGTTTCGAGCAGTCGCGCCGAGTCCGGATCCTCGCCGTTGTAATGACGGAGCAGATCGAGTTGCTCGGCAAGGGTGAGCTCCGAGAGGGTCCGGCCGGCTTGCGGACCCTCGAGGATGTGCCCTTCGAGTTCGCCGGTAGCGTGCCTGAGCTCCATGCGCAGAAAGCGGGTCGCTACCTGCGACGCCCGGTTCGGATTCGCGCCGCCGCTCGGACCCCCGCTCGGCCCCCCGCCTGGAAACGGCGTCGGTCCTCCACCGAGTCGCTGCAGAAGGCGCATCATGCCGAGCCACCCGAGGAGCTTCGTGGCGAAGGGCAGGGCGGTGGCGAGCACCGCGGCGATCCAGTGCAGCCGACCCATGGCGACCATCGCCAGTATCACCAGCAGACCGGCAGCGATGCCGCCGGCCAGCAACATCTGGCGTGGGTCGGGCCGGTAGCGCAGCCACAGCAGGCGAAGCACTGCGGCCAGAAACACGGCGAGCAGGAACAGCAGCAGCAGGCGAATGATCATGCGTGGATCACCGTAGATCCTCGAGCAAGGCAACAGCGTGGGTGTGGCGCCGAGCGAAATCCTCGAGTGCGCCGCGACCTCCGGCCGCGAACACCGCGACAGCCTGCAGGAGCTCTCGGAGCCGGGCGGAAGCGCCCGCAGTAAACGGTGCGAAGGCCCCTCCGGACGCCCTGGCCATGTCGCGGAAGCAGTCGCGATGGGGTCCGGGTCCGCCCTCGTGAAATACGAACATCGGTGTGCCGAGCAGACCCAGTTCCCCAGCGAGGGTGCACAGGCGGTCGCAGTCCTCCTCGACGCAGTCGCCGACGAAGACCAGCGCCTGGATTCGCTTGCGCCGGGTCTCATCGATGGCGTAGCGCAGGACGCGCTCGATCTGGGTCTGTCCGCCCATGCAGCGGACCCGACTCATGCGTCGGGCGAGATCATGACCGTCCTGCACCCATCCGGAATGCCGGAACTCTCGAAATCCGCGGTAGAAGCACAGCTCGAGCTCCAGCCGCCCGGTCTCCGCCGCCGCTGCGAACATGTCTGCCTGAAGGCCGCAGGCAAGGTCCCAGCTGGGTTGGCGGCTGGCGGTCGCGTCGAGGGCGAACAGCAGCCTGCCCAGGCGTCCGCGGCTCACGCTTGGTGGCGTGGCGCTGACTTCGGCGAGAAACTGGTCCACGTCGCGTTCGACGGGAGGTTTCGGGTCACGGGCCATGGCGACTCCGGTTACGGCTGCGGATGCGCGGCCTGGGGGCTTTGGCTATGCTTCGCCTTTCCGAGCGATCGCAGAAGGGCCGCGGCATCATCTCATGGAGCAGGAAGAAATCGGCAAGTGGCTCGAAGAGTTGCGTACGGAACACCGCGACCTCGACGACCTTACTCGTATCCTCCAGGAGAGTGTGTATCCGGATCAGATGCAACTGCAGCGGTTGAAGAAGCGTAAACTCAGGCTCAAGGATATGATCGCGGCTCTGGAAAGCAAACTCATACCGGATCTCGACGCCTGAGATGTCCGCATCGCTCGCGGACAAGCTCGTCGTAGCCATTTCCTCGCGAGCCCTGTTCGATCTCGACGCAAGCAACCGGGTGTTCGAAGAAGAGGGCGTGGCCGCATACCGCAAGTACCAGATCGACCGGGAGGAAGAAGTGCTCGCTCCGGGCGATGCATTCTCCCTGGTGCGCAAGCTGCTCAGGCTCAATGCGCTGCTGGCCGAGCGGCAACCGGTGGAAGTGATCCTGCTGTCACGCAATACCGCGGACACCGGATTGCGCATCTTCAACTCGATTCAGCACCACGGCCTCGACATTGCACGCGCCGCATTCTGCGGCGGCGGCAATCCTTACCGATACGTTACCGCCTTCGGATGTGATCTGTTCCTGTCGACGGATGCAGCCGATGTCCAGCAGGCCCTTGACAACGGCGTCGCGGCGGCGACGATTCTGCCATCACGTACCCTGGCCAATCCGGACGATGAGTTGCGCCTGGCCTTCGATGGCGATGCCGTGATCTTTTCCGACGAAGCCGAGCAGGTGTTCCAGCGTGAAGGGCTCGCGGCATTCACCGCCAGTGAGCGGGAGTCGGCACGGCGACCGCTGGCCGGTGGGCCGTTCAGGAACCTGCTGGCGGCTTTGCACAGAATCCAGGGAGAATTCGCCAGCGGGGACTGCCCCATTCGTACGGCGCTCGTGACGGCAAGGTCGGCGCCGGCGCACGAACGCGTGATCCGTACTCTGCGCGCCTGGGACGTGCGCCTGGACGAGTGCCTGTTCCTCGGCGGGCTGGATAAGGGAGCATTTCTCAAGGCGTTCGGTGCCGACATATTCTTCGATGACCAGCACAGCCACTGCGCCGCTGCCAGCGCGCACGTCACCGCCGGTCACGTACCACACGGCATCAGCAATTCAGGGGCCGGAGATTCATGAGGGGGAATGCGCCTTGAAGCTGCAGCAGCTGCGCTACATCTGGGAAGTGGCCCACCACGACCTGAACGTTTCCGCTACGGCTCAGGCCCTTTACACATCTCAGCCAGGTATCTCCAAGCAGATTCGTCTGCTCGAGGACGAGATGGGCGTGGAAGTGTTCGCCCGGTCCGGCAAGCACCTGACCCACGTCACCCCGGCGGGCGAGGTCATCATCGAGATGGCCGGTGAGATCCTGCGTACGGTAGAAAGCATCAAGCGGGTCGCCCAGGAGTTCAGCAACGAGACCAAGGGTGCGCTGTCCATCGCCACCACTCACACCCAGGCACGCTATGCCCTGCCGCCGGTCATCACCCGGTTCCGGGAGCGCTACCCGGACGTTGCGCTGCACATGAACCAGGGTTCACCGGTGCAGATTGCCGAACTCGCGGCGAGCGGCCAGGCGGATTTTGCGATTGCGACCGAGGCGCTCGAGCACTTCACCGACCTGATCATGATGCCCTGTTACCGCTGGAATCGGGCGATTGTGGTGCCCAAGGATCATCCCCTTGCGGGCAATCCGAAGCCGAGCCTGGAGGAGGTTGCGGCGCACCCTATCGTCACCTACGTGTTCGGTTTCACCGGTCGTTCCAAGCTCGACGAAGCGTTCAATGCCCGCAGCCTGACGCCGCGTGTGGTATTCACGGCCACCGATGCCGACGTCATCAAGACCTACGTACGCCTTGGTCTCGGCATCGGCATTCTGGCCGCGATGGCAATCGATCCGGAACTCGACGCGGATCTCGTTGCCATTCCCGCTGACCATCTCTTCGAAGCCAGCTATACGCACATCGGCTTTCGCAAGGGCACGTTCATGCGGCGCTTCATGTTCGACTTCATCGAAGAGTTTGCGCCTCACCTGACCCGTGATCTGGTGGAGGAAGTCATGGCGCGCCCGAACCGGAGCGAGCGCGAAGCGCTATTCGAGGGCCTGGATCTCCCCGAACGCTGAGCATGTCCGAACCTCAGGCGACGATCAGACGTAATCGAGGTCGGGGTTGTCGTCGAGGATATCCCGCGCCGCATCGCTGGCTTTGCCCTCGCCGCCGCCCAGAACTTCCTTGGCGAATTTGAAGTAGACCGTGTAAACCCTGCGCTCGCCGCCGTCCTCGACGACGAAGAATGGCGCACGTGCAACGCCGAGTTCTGCCGCTAGCCGCATGCCCGGCGAATCGGCATCGCGTTCATCGGCTATAAGCACCTCGTCGATGTGGTCTATCTGGCCCGACTCGTCCAGGCGTTGCTGCACATCGCCGCACTTCCGGCAAGGGCTGCCGTCAGCGAGGATTTTTTTGACGAAGGTGATCTTCATGCCGAGGCGCGGGCAGGCTTGATGTCGTCTTCACGGATGTTGGTGATGTGCAGGCCGCACTCCTTCTGAGTCGCCGCTTCCCACCACCAGCGACCAGCGCGCTCGTGCTCATGGGGGGCTACGGGGCGCGTGCAGGGCTCGCAGCCGATGCTCTTGAATCCGCGCTCGTGCAGCTCGTTATAGGGGACCTCATACTCGCGGATGTAGTCCCACACTTGTGCCGACGTCCAATTGGCCAGAGGGTTGAACTTCACGAGAGGATGACCAGGCGTCGAAAAGGCGCGGTCTTGCTGGACCACGGGAACCTCCGCGCGGGTCGGACTCTGGTCACGGCGCTGGCCGGTTATCCAGGCATCCACGTTCGCCAGCTTCCGGCGCAGCGGCTCGATCTTGCGGATCGCGCAGCATTCCTGGTGCCCGTCGCGGTAAAAGCTGAACAGGCCTTTCTCTCGCACGAGTTGCTGCACGGCCTCCGGATCCGGGAACATCAGCTCGATGTCGAGTCCGTAATGATCCCGCACCTTTTCCAGAAAGCGGTAGGTCTCCGGGTGCAGGCGTCCCGTGTCGAGGCAGAAGATCTGCACCTTGTCGCCGAGATCCGCCACCATGTCGACGAGCGCCACGTCCTCGGCACCACTGAACGAAAGGGCGATGCGCTCGAACCGGTCGACGGCGTGCGCGAGCACGTCGCGGGGATCGGCCTCAGCGAACTTTGCGGCTGCGACCTCGGGCTCATAGGCCATGCTGAGATACTCCTTGGCGTAGCGAGGTGCAGACACTAGCAGGATGGCCGCCCGAGCCTAAAGAAAATCGCGCCATAAGCTCATCCCGCAAGGTGAGTTAGCGCGGGGGCGAGGGTAGACTTGCGTCCGCCCGATGAGATGAACCGCTCAAGGAGCCCCGTGTGCACATTCTCTGCCTTGACCTCGAAGGCGTGTTGATCCCGGAGATCTGGATCGGCGTTGCCGAACGCACGGGCATCGAGGGCCTGCGGCTCACCACGCGCGACATCGCGGACTATGACGAACTCATGCAGCACCGGCTCGGTCTGCTCGCCGAGCACGATCTCAAACTTGGTGACATTCAGGACGTGATCGCTGGGTTGGAACCGCTGCCTGGCGCCCCGGAGTTTCTGGCGTGGGCGCGCTCGCGCATGCAGGTGGCGATCCTATCCGACACCTTCTACGAGTTCGCCGGTCCGCTCATGGCCCAGCTCGAGCAACCGTTCCTTCTCTGTCATCGGCTCGAAGTGGACGATCATGACCGGATCGTCGGGTATCGGCTGCGGCAGAAGGATCCGAAGCGCATGGCGGTACGGGCCTTCCGCGATCTTCGCTACCGGATCGTGGCCGCCGGAGATTCCTTCAACGACACGTCCATGCTCGACGAGGCCGATGCCGGCTTCTTCTTTTGCGCGCCGGAAGCGATCAGTCGACAGTTTCCACAGTTTCCGCCGACCGATACCTATGCAGAGCTCCAGCAGAGGATCGAAACCGCTGTGGCCAGCTTCGAGCTTCCAGCCGATTGCTGAGGCTCATTCCTGCGGCAGCCCGATCAAAGCCCCGACCTTGTGGTGGATCTCGGCCCACTCGTCGGCCACGTGGGAGTCCGCGACGAGCCCGCCGCCACCCCAGCAGTACAGCCGGCCACCATGGTAGAGCATGCTGCGGATCGTGATCGAAGCATCCATGCGTCCGCGTCCATCCGCCATGAAAAGGCTGCCGCAGTAGGGGCCGCGGGCGTGTGCCTCGAGTTCTTCGATGATTTCCATGGCCCGGATCTTCGGAGCGCCGGTGATGGAGCCGCCGGGGAAGGCTCGGGCGAATGCCTCGAGCGGCGTGACGTCCGGAGCGAGACGACCGCGCACCCGCGATACCAAGTGATGGACAGAACCGAAACTCTCCAGATCGAACAGGCTGGGCACCTCGATGCTGCCAGGTATGCAGCTGCGGCCGAGGTCGTTGCGGAGGAGATCGACGATCATGAGGTTTTCCGCGCGGTCCTTCGCGCTGTATCGCAATGCGTCTGCCTGTCGCGCATCTTCGATCGGGTCCCTGCCGCGCGGGCGCGTACCCTTTATGGGGCAGGTTTCGAGGATGCCGCCCGAGGCCTTGAGGAAACGTTCCGGCGAGAACGAGAGTACCGCACCCTCTGGGGTTTCCATAAAACCGGCGAAGGGTGCGGGGTGGCGTTGCACCAGGGCTCGGTAGAGCGCCAGTGCGTCGCCGTGGAAGTCGCCGCTGAAGCGTACTGCGAGGTTGACTTGATAGCAGTCGCCGGCGCTGATGTAAGCCTGTACCCGTTCGAAGGCCTCGCGGTAACGCTCGCCGTCAACGTCACAAAGCAGGCGAGGAGCGCCGCACGAGGGCGAAGCCTGCGCCTTGGCATCATGGCCGGGGACCAGCTCCTGGTCATCGGGGAGCGGGGTCCCCGCCAACCCGATGAGCCAGGTCCGCTGCTCCATGTGATCGATGACCACGGCCCACGGATAGAGCCCGGCAACCAGGTCCGGGAAAGGTGCCGGCGGTAGCCGCCGGGCCGGCCAGACTTCCAGCTGTCGGGCGAAATCGTAACCGGCGAGACCGATCACGCCGCCTGCAAACGGTAGCTCCGGGTGCGGCAGTTCGGCCGGAGTCGTGGCAGCGAGCCAGCGATCGAGTAGCGCCAGAGGCGGTCCCGGGGTGTTCCAGCTCCGGCGGCCGTCGCCGGCGGTCGTGCGTCCTTCCCGAGACGTCAGCCAGGCTGTGGGTGCAGCTGCGAGGACGTCGAAACGGGCATCGGGATGGGCACGGTCGGCGCTGTGCAGCAGCACGGCCCGACCGAGGGGCCGCAGGCGCTCCAGCATGGGCAGCGGATCGTGCTGATACGGGAGTTCTCTGACATCACTCAAGAGACGAGTCCGAGCGTGATCTGGCGATGGCGGCGGAAGTATGGGCCCAGGGGATGGCCAATGCGAGTCGACTTGCGCCACCGTCTTCGGCACAGCCACGCTACAACGCAGCGCAGCCTGCAGAGCGCTATCATTGCGTGCTCCAAGTTTCGACCGGAGGTCAGTCCATGAGTAATACGGTTGCAAGCAACATCCGACCTGATCCCGACCCGGAGCTGGTTGCGATCGCCGATTACGTCGCGAACGCCAGCATCGACTCCGTCGAAGCCTACGATACGGCGCGCAACTGCCTCATGGACACGCTTGGCTGCGGGTTGTTGGCCCTGCGCTTCCCCGAGTGCAGCAAGCACCTCGGTCCGCTCGTTCCTGGCACCACAGTGCCGAACGGCGCGAGAGTTCCCGGTACCCCATTCGTGCTCGATCCGGTCAAGGCGGCATGGGACATCGGTGCCATGATTCGCTGGCTCGACTTCAACGATACCTGGCTGGCGGCGGAGTGGGGCCACCCATCGGACAACCTCGGTGGCATCCTCGCCGTGGCTGACTGGCTCAGTCGTGAGGCCGTGGCCGCCAGGCGCGAGCCCATGACCGTACGAGATGTCCTCACCGCGATGGTCAAGGCGCATGAGATCCAGGGTTGCCTCGCACTGGAAAACAGCTTCAACAGGATTGGCCTCGATCACGTCCTTCTGGTCAGAGTCGCAACGACGGCAGTGGTAACGAGTATGCTGGGGGGCGACCGCGGGCAGATCGTCGATGCCCTGTCGCACGCCTGGATCGACGGTTCGGCCTTGCGCACGTATCGGCAGGCGCCTAACGCCGGGCCGCGAAAATCCTGGGCTGCTGGTGATGCAACCAGCCGCGGTGTCCGCCTCGCCATGCTGGTGATGAAGGGTGAGATCGGCTATCCGAGCGCTCTCTCGGCCCCCACCTGGGGCTTCTACGATGCCTGCTTCAAGGGCAGGAAGTTTGCCTTCCAGCGCGAGTATGGCAGCTACGTTATGGAGCACATCCTGTTCAAGCTGGCCTATCCCGCCGAGTTCCACGCCCAGACTGCGGTGGAGGCTGCTGTCGCGCTGCATGGCGAGGTGCTCGGCCGGCTCGATGACATCGACCGTATCGAACTCACAACCCACGAGTCTGCCATCCGGATCATTTCCAAGGAGGGCCGCCTGGACAATCCAGCAGACCGCGATCACTGCCTGCAGTACATGACCGCAGTCGCGCTGCTCCGAGGCAACCTGGAAGCGGAAGACTACGAGGACGACGCGGCCGCCGATCCTCGCATCGATGCACTGCGTGAAAAGATGGTTGTGACCGAGGACGAGCGCTATTCGCGGGAATACCACGACCCGGAGAAGCGTTCCATCGCCAATGCGGTGCAGGTGTTCTTCCGTGACGGGACCAGCACCGAGAAGGTAGCTGTCGAGTATCCCATCGGGCATCGCCGGCGGCGGGAAGAGGGCATCCCCGTGCTGGAGAAGAAGTTCGAACACGCGCTGGCGACGCGGTTTCCGCGTAGGCGCGTCCGCCAGATCTTCGACCTGTGCAGGGACGGGGTGCGGCTCGAGGCGACGCCCGTGCACGAATTCATGGACATGCTGGTCATCTGAAGCGGCGGATGTAGACTGCAGTTTCCGTCAAGCACCCCTGTGCCAGCCTCTTTGCGGGGCTGTCTGACTTGCAGCGAGGATTTCACAGCGTGAGTACCATCGTCCTGCCTGACCTCTGCGATGCCCATGGCGAACTCGTAAGCGTTCTGGATCCCATCTTCTCGGGCTTCGGTGGCATAGAGGCCTTTGGTGGGCCGGCGGTGACGATCAAGTGCTTTGAGGATAATTCCCTGGTGGCGGAACAGGTGACGCGACCCGGTTCGGGCCGCGTCCTCGTGGTAGACGGCGGCGGATCCCTGCGCTGTGCGCTGCTCGGCGATAACCTGGCGCAGCAGGCCGCGGACAACGGCTGGGCGGGCGTGCTGGTGTACGGCTGTGTCCGCGACGTCGAGATCCTCGCCGGGATCGAGCTCGGGGTGCAGGCGTTGGCACCGCATCCGCGCCGAAGCGTCAAGCGGGGCGTCGGCGAACTCGACGTTCCGGTCACATTCGCCGGCGTAACAATCCGCCCCGGCGACCATGTCTACGCGGATGCCAATGGCGTGATCGTCTCGCCGGAGGCGCTCGCTCTGCCCGGCTGAGCCTGTGGCCGAGGCAGACGGTGAAGCGATTCCGGAACGGGAGCTACGTCTGGCGCTGGTCTGCTACGGCGGCGTCTCGCTCGCGGTGTATATGCACGGTATCACCCGTGAGATCCTCAAGCTCGCGCGCGCCTCGCGTGCCTATCACTCGCTTCCCGAAGAGGACGCCGCCACTGCAGATTACGAATCCGCCGGCGAGCACCGCGGCGAACTGGACAGCGAGCGGGTTTACTTCAAGCTGTTGCAGCTCGCCGGGCGCAAGGTTCGACTGCGGGTACTGATCGACGTGATCGCCGGTGCCTCCGCGGGTGGCATCAACGGCATCATGCTCGCCCGCGCGCTGGCCTTCGACTTGTCCCTCGACGAGCATCGCCGCCTCTGGCTCGATCTGGCCGACGTGGGAGAGCTGCTCGACCCCGAGGCGCGTGCGAGCAGGCTCTCCAAGTTCTACATGCGTCCCCTGTTCTGGGCAGCAGGTCTCTGGCAGCGCCGGCGGGCAAAGCGCCTCGGCATCCCGACTAAGGACCCGGACGTCCTGCGCAACCTGTCGCTGTTCATGCGCTCACGCTGGTTCGAGCCGCCGTTCTCGGGCAGTCGCATGAGCGAGATGATGCTGGATGCGCTTGCTGCCATCGGTTCGGAACGTGACGCGGCGCGCGAGACGCTGCTGCCGCCTGGTATGCCGCTGGAGCTGTTCGTGACCGCCACCGACTTCTGGGGACACCCGCAGACCATCGCGCTGCATGATCCGCCGGAAATCGTGGAGCGCGAGCATCGTCACATTTTTCATTTTCACCACTGGTTCGACCAGAAGGGTGCTTGCCACTCCCAGCTCGACCGGGATCAGTTGCCGTCGCTCGCCTTCGCCGCCCGGGCCACCAGCAGTTTCCCTGGAGCGTTTCCTCCAGCCCGCCTCGCGGAGATCGACGCGCTGCTCGAACAGCGCGGCGAGCGCTGGCCTGGCCGCGAAGCATTCATAGCGGCCCAGTTCGAGGCTTTACAGCGCACGGGTGAAGACCCTGAGGATGCTGCATTCATCGATGGCAGCGTACTCATGAACAAACCGGTCTCCGTCGCGCTCGACGCGGTTCAGCGGCACGTCGCTCATCGCCAGACAGACAGACGGCTGGTCTATCTCGAGCCGACGCCCGAGATCGCAAGGGAAGTCGCCCACGAGATTCCCGGTTTCTTCAAGACCATCAAGGGTGCGCTTTCGGACATCCCGCGACATCAACCCATTCGCGACGATCTCGAATGGATCGCGCAGTTCAATGACCAAGTGCGGCTGCATCGTCAGGTGGCCGACGGTGTGCGTGCCCAGGTGCTCGCCGCCATGGGTTCGACTCTGGACTCGGAACTCGATCAGGTACCGAGTGCCGAGCTGATTCGTCAGTGGCGCCGGGCTGCGAATATGCTCGCGGCAGCGGATGCAGGCTACGCCTATGAAAGCTATGCGCGCCTGAAAGTACTCGGTCTCATCGAGGAGCTGGCAGAGCTGTTCCAGCAGAGTGCGAACATGCTGCAGCGCCCGGAGGCGGTGGCAAAGATGCAGGCCTGGGCGCGCGCCGCAGGCATCCGGCCGATTGGCGAAGCGGCGGTCGGCGCTCAGCGTGGTGATGAGGTGCCCTGGGTCGCATTCCTGCGTCGCTATGACGTGCGCCACCGACTGCGTCGGGTGCTGTTGCTGATCCGCCGAACCAACGAACTCTATGCCGACCGGCAGGTACTGCAGGTACCGCAGCGACGCGCCGAGTTGGACCGCCTGAAGGCGCAGCTCTACGTTCACGCAGAACGCTTGCGCAGTCTCTTGGACCGACGCAGCCTGAAGATAGAGCGCCCGGGGCCGGAAGCGCGGGTCGACCATCTCAATGTGTTTCTCGTTCGAGTTCGCGAACGTCTCGATCTCGATGCCTTCGACGCTGAACTGGACCAGGAACTGGCCGACTGGTTTGTTGCTGCGAACGACAGCCTGCTGACGCGCGAGCTGCTCACGGCCTACCTAGGTTTCGCCTACTACGACGTGCAGACCTACCCCATGGCGCAAAATCGGGACATGGATGCGCTGGAGGAGATCAAGGTCGACCGTATTGCCGTAGATGACGCCAATACGCTCGAGGAGGGCGGTGCGCGCGACATTCTGAAGGGCGTCGGTTTCGGCAACTTCGGCGCTTTTTTCTCGCGCAGCTTCCGAGAGAACGATTACCTCTGGGGGCGACTCACGGCTGCGGAGCGGCTGGTGGATATCGTCGGCAGTGCGGTACCTGAAGCGGATCTCGATTTGCTGGACCTCAAAAAGCAATTGTTCCTGGCCATCCTGGCGGCGGAAGAGCCCTACCTCGAAGCCGTGAGCGAGATGATTCACAACCTGCGCGCACAAGCGCAATCACTGTGACAGGAGGTTTCCATGACACGTCCGACCCGTCGTCGCCTGCTCCAAGGTTTTGCAGGCGCCGCCACGCTGGCGGCGGCCCCGTGGGTGTATTCCGCGTCGCGCAGTCGCGAGCGTCTCATCATCACCGCTATTCCCGACGACGGTGACGCGGATCGCATGCGCGAGTACTTCGGTGTGCTGGCTGAGTACCTCGGCGAGGCAGTAGGTCGACCCGTCGAATATATGCACGTGCAGAACTACGCTGCCAGCGTGACGGCGTTGGCGACGGGGCGCGCCCATGTCGCGTGGCTGGGCGCAGTAACGACGGCTCAGGCATGGCAGCTCATGGGCGACGAACTCGCCGTGCTCGGCTGTCGCGACATCGACAAGGGCTTCGTGACCTACTTCATCGCTCATCGGGAGGCGGGCATCGAGCCGGTCGCTGATCTCGGTGAGCTGGTGCAGGCGGCGGAAGGAAGTGGCTGGACGTTTACGTTCGGCAGCCGGAGCAGTACGTCCAGTCACCTGATGCCACGCAAGTTTTTCATGGATGAGTCGGGCACGACCCCCGAAGCGGTGTTCCGGCGCGTCGCCTACAGTGGCAGTCACGACGTGGTGATGCAGATGGTCGCACAAGGCAGCTACACGCTCGGGGCCATGAACTACGCCTCCTGGGATCGGGCCAGCGACGAACTCAAGGCTCGCGCACCGATCGTGTATCGCACTCCGCCTTTTACCAACTATGCGCTGACCGCGCGCAGGGATCTCGGCGATGCGCTGCTCGAGCAGCTGCGCGCGGCGCTGTTCGCCCTCGACGATGGTAGTGACGCCGGGCGACGTATCCTCGGGTATCTGGGGGCCGGCGCTTTCATCCCGGCAGAACTGTCGGAGTGGTCCGACTACCTGGAACTCCTCGAGAGCGGTATCGATATCGGTGGCTGACCCGGCAATCGTCTGTACGGAGGTCGAAGTCCGATTCGGCCGCACGCCGGTGCTTGTAGATCTGAACATCACCATCGGGGCGGGTGAGCGGGTAGCGGTGATCGGCCCCTCCGGGGCTGGCAAGACCACTCTGTTCCGCACTCTTGCCGGCATGGTGAAGCCGGCCTCGGGCAGGGTCATGACGCTTGGCCAGGATGTTTCGACTCTGCGCGGGCGCGCGCTGAGGCGTCTGCGCGCAGACGTCGGCCTGCTTTACCAGAACGACAATCTCGTCCGCGAGCTCCGGGTCGTACACAACGTGCTGATGGGGCGTCTCGGACACTGGAGTCTGCCGCGAGCCTTGCTGTCACTGATCTGGCCGCAGGAGCTCGACCGCGCGCGCGCCGCGCTGGCGGCGGTGGAACTGGAACAGCGTCTCTGGTCTCTGCCTGGTGAACTCTCGGGCGGTCAGCAGCAGCGAGTGGCTATCGCTCGTCTGATGCTGCAGGCCCCGCGGCTCATGCTGGCGGATGAGCCGGTGAGTCAGCTCGACATCCGCCTCGGGCGGGAGGTGATCGACCTGCTTATCGGCCTGGCGACCAGCGGGCGCACAACCCTGCTGGTGAATCTGCACAGTCTGGAACTGCTCGACGCGGGTTTCGATCGCGTGCTGGCACTGAAGGATGGCCGTCTGGTCTGGGAAGGACCTGCGACCGGCCTCGATCGTACACTCCTGCAATCCGTCTACGGCGCCGAGTATCGGGCGCTGGACCTGGATCGGGTCGCGGTGCCGCAGAAGTGATTGCAGGAGCACATGCGTCGCACCAGCTTCGCCGGCCCTGGGGTTTGCACGCAGGCCTGTTGCTCGTCGCCATCGCGATACTTTTCGCCGCCACAGCAGCGGAATGGGACCTTGGCGTACTCTTTGACCGCAGCGAACGCGCGCATGCCCTCGCTCGCATGGGCGAGTGGCTGTCGGCGTTCGCTTCTCCCGATTTCAGTACCTTATTCCTGAGCCAGGCATGGGAGCTGACGCAGCAGACCCTGGCCGCTGCGATCATCGGCAGCCTGCTTGCGGTACTGTTCGGGTTTCTCCTCGCGCTTGGGGCCACCCGAAGCGTCACCGTGCCTGCAGAGGCCAGTGGCTGGCGTGCCCGCCTGAGTCCACTGGCGCTTTTCTGTGCGCTCTGTCGCCTGCTGCAGGACGTTCTGCGGGCCGTGCCCGACTTTGTTTGGGCCGTGATTCTGGTCGCGCTCATCGGACTCGGCCCGGCGACTGGAGCCCTGGCCATCGCACTCAACATGTCGGGCATCCTGGCCAAGGTCTACAGCGAACTCTGGGACAGTGTCGAGGCGAGAGCTTCGGAGCCCGTACGCGCCACGGGGGCAGGACGGCTGGCAACGTTCTTCTATTGTGTTCGCCCGCTCGCGGCGCGCAATACCCTGAGCTTCACCCTGATGCGTTTCGAGTGTGCGGTCCGTAATGCCGCGGTGATCGGTGCGGTCGGCGGCGGTGGTCTCGGGGCCGAAGTGCTTTACCAGATCCAGTTCGGGGCGTGGGATAAGGTGAGCACCCTGATCCTGTTCACGCTGCTGTTGACCCTGTCCGTGGATCTGGCGAGCAATGCATTGCGTCGCCAGTGGCGGGAGGACCCCAATCATCCACGCGCGGGCGGCGTCTCGCGGGCGATCGGCCGCAGTTATGTGGGGTTGGCGGGTGTGCTGGCGGCGGGCGGCTGGGCGTTGGCGTTCATGGGGGAGCGGCTGCTGCCGCTCTGGGAGCTCGTTAGCGGTGAGGCCTGGGGCAAGCTCGCGTTTTTCGAGCGTCTGCTGCGTCCGGACCTGAGCGCGGACCTGCTGCTACGGGCGCTGGGGTCGGCAATCGATCCGCTGGCAATGGCGGTGTTCGGCACCTTCTTCGGTGTCCTCGGTGCCGTCGTCCTCGGCTACAGCCATTCGTACGCCTTCCAGGCTGAACCGCAGCGCTTCACCGGTGAGGCAGTTGGTCCCGCGATCCGGTCGGTGCGGCTGTCCCTGCTGGTGTTGACCCGGATTCTTGCTCTGGTCTGCCGCGGCATCCCGGAAGTGATGTGGGTGCTGCTGTTCATCGCCTTTTTCGGGCCAGGCCTGCTGGCCGGGACGCTGGCCATCGGCCTGCATTCGATGGGGCTGCTGCTGCGGGTGTTCAGCGAGTCGGTCGACAACCAACCCTATCGGCGCTTCGAACAGGGTTTCATGGGTTCCAGGCTGACTCTTTTTGCCACGGTTGCGGCACCGGTTAGCGCGCGTGACTGGTTGACCTACGGTTTCTTTCAGTTCGAAAGCAACGTGCGCATGGCCGTGGTGCTCGGACTGGTCGGCGTGGGCGGGCTCGGCTTCCAGTTCAGTTTCCACTTCGAGTGGTTCCGCTTCGAACAGGCAAGCACTTACCTGCTGGTCATGATCGGCCTGACGGTGGCCATCGATCGCCTGTCGCGCTGGCTGAAACTATCCAGAGTGGGGTGCTGAAAGCTCCGACATTGCACCCCAAACATGACTTCCAATCTAGAAAGAACACATAAAAAATTGAAAATGTTAGATTTAATCTAAAGTTTACCTAGTGCTAACTGGGTCAAAGGTCGAAGTGACACGCAACCAGATGGTCGGTAGCGCCGTCGCGGGCAACCTGGCGCAACGCCGGGCGTTCGCTGCGACAGCGCGCTTCCGCATGGGGACAACGGGTATGGAAGGGACAACCGGAAGGCGGGTCGATGGGTGACGGGACATCCCCTTCGAGTACGGTGCGCCGACTGCGACGGTTCGGGTCGGGGCTTGGGATGGCCGAGATCAGGGCCCGGGTGTAGGGGTGCCGTGGGCGCGCCAGAAGTCCATCCGCATCGGCATACTCCATGATCCGACCCAGGTACATGACAGCGATGGTGTCCGAAACATGGCGTACCACGGCCAGGTCGTGAGCGATGAAGAGATAACCTAGCCCGAGTTCCTGCTGCAGGTGCAGCAGCAGGTTCAGGATCTGGCTCTGAATCGACACGTCCAGAGCCGAAACCGGCTCGTCGCAGACCAGGAGTCGCGGACCCAGGGCTATGGCACGGGCGATGCTGATGCGCTGGCGCTGGCCGCCGGAAAACTCGAACGGAAAGCGCTCGGCGGCGCTCGCTGGCAGGCCCACCAGCTCGAGCAGTTCATGCACGCGCGCGAGCCGCTCTGCCGCCGTACCAACGCGATGAATGATCAGGGGTTCCTCGATCAGATTGCCGACGGTGTGACGGCTGTTGAGTGACTCCGCAGGATCCTGGAACACCATCTGCAACTCCCGGCGCAGCGGCTTCAGACGGCGTCGCGACAGCTTCGAGATGTCCTGGCCCTCGAACAGGATTTGCCCTGAAGTGGGTGCGAGCAGGCGGACCACGGTCTTGCCCAACGTGGACTTCCCGCAGCCGGACTCGCCCACGAGCCCGAGGGTCTTCCCGCGATCGAGAGTGAGAGACACGCCGTCTACGGCGCGATTCGTGCCACGAGCCCGCAGCAGCACGCCGCCACGGACAGGGAAGTGGGTCGCGAGATCGCGCAGTTCGAGCAGTGGGACGGTCACGGCGTCGGCTCGCTGGCAATGCGCTGCCAGTGATGACAGGCAACATGGTGGTCGGGTCCGGTCCGCACCAGGGGTGGTTGCTCCCGGCGGCAGCGATCATCCGCGTGCGGGCAGCGATTGTTGAAGCGACAGCCATCAGGCAGTGCGGACAGTGTCGGCACCATGCCGCTGATGGTCGGCAGGCGGGTTTTTCTCGGGGTTTCGAGATGGGGAATCGAGGCTAACAGTCCCCTCGTGTAGGGATGCCTCGGCTCGGCGAAGAGCTGACGAACCGGTGCCTGCTCCGCGACACGGCCGGCATACATGACGACGACGTCATCGCATTGCTCGGCAATCACGCCGAGGTCGTGCGTAATCAACAGCACGCCCATGCCGGATTCCGAGCGCAGGGAAGCGATCAATTCCAGAATCTGTGCCTGCACTGTGACGTCGAGCGCCGTCGTCGGCTCGTCCGCGATCAGCAGGGCGGGATCGCAGGCCAGAGCGATGGCGATCATGACCCGCTGACGCATGCCACCGGACAGCTGGTGCGGGTACTCGGACAGTCTAACTTCGGGAGCCGGTATGCCGACACGCTGCAGCAGAGCGACGGCACGCTCGAGAGCCTGCCGTTTATCGAAACCCTTATGCAGGATCAGGGACTCGGCGATCTGGCGGCCGATCCGATGTACCGGATTGAGCGCCGTCATCGGCTCCTGAAAGATCATGCCGATGCGATGCCCGCGGATACGGTGCATGGTGTCTCGGTCTGCCTGCACGAGGTCGACCCCTTCGAGGCGAATTTCACCTTCGAGGATCTGCCCCATCGGTTGAGGCAGGAGCCTCATTATCGACAGGGCGGTGACGCTCTTGCCGCAGCCGGACTCCCCGACGATGCCGAGAGTGCGGCCATGCTCCACGCGGATGTCGATGCCATCCACGGCGCGCAGGCGACCTCCCTCGGTATCAAAGGCGGTGACGAGCCCTTTGACCTCCAGCAGTGCTCGGTCGGTCACGGGCTCAGTCCGGCCGATAGCGGTCGTGAACCTCGATGATGGGGTCGAAGCTTTCCCCCGACCGCCGCGCGGCCAGCACCTGCTCGCGCTTGCCTGGCTCGATCCAGCCGAGCCAGTACTGCAGAGGATCGCGGGAAATCCGGACGTCGAAGTGTTCCGGCCAGCGCGCCCAGCGCCAAGCGGCGACCCGGTAGAAGGGCATCACGAACCCCGGTATGAACGACGCGTCCTCGTAGAGGATTTCTTCCATGCGGAACGCGAGCTCTCGCATCTCGTCAGCCCTTTCCGAAGCACGATAGCGCTCGATCAGGTCATCGAGCTCGCGGTTGGCGATAACCTGCAGATTGTTCGTCTGGGCCTTGGGGCGCCGGTCGGGGTTCGGTGAACCATCCGGCAGAAACGCGCGATCGTAGGCATTAACTGAGTGGTAGGTCTCCCAATAGCGGGGATACATCTCAGGCGACACGTTGAACGCCACGAATTGGATGTCGTGCTGCTTTTCCTGCACTTTCTTCCAGGCCGCCGTGCCGTCGAGCACTTCGATCCGGAAATTGACGCCGGCCCTGAGCGCTTCGCGCTGCATGATGGTAAGGATGTCCTGGAGGTTTTCGTAACCCGTGGTCAGCGTGAATGCGAGGCGCTGGCCGCGCTCGTTGACCAGGACACCGTCGTTGTCGCGCTCCGTGAATCCGGCGCGAGCGAATGCCTCGAGGGCCTTGTCGACATCGAACTCCCGGGCACGGATGTCGGGGTGCGTGAACTCCCCATAACCATCGGCCGTGGTGTGCATGCGGGTGTAGTCGCCGCGGAAATACTCCCGTAGCACACGCTCCCAGTTGCTCGCATAGTGCAGCCCCTCACGAATGTCACGGTTGTCGAGCAGCGGCCGCGATGAATTGATCCAGAAGCCGTAGGTCGGGCGAGGACGCTCGTTGTAGAACGTGTACTTGGCTACGAGGCCGTTTGCGACCAGCGGATCGTCGTCGGGCAGCCGGTCGTAGAAATAGTCGGGAAGATTCAGGCCGAATGCGTCGATCTCGCCCGCGCGGAAGGACTCGAAGCGCTTCGCCGTATCGCGAATGACGCTGAAGTGGACCCGGTCGTAGTTGAATCGATTGCGCCAGAACGGAAGGTCCTTGGCCCACCAGTCCTCGTTCCGGGTCAGGGCGATGCTGCGGCCGCGGCGCACGTCCTGATCACGCACCACGTAGGCACCGCTCGTGGGCACGAAACGCCACTGGTAGCGATCGACGAAATCCGGCCCGAACTCGTCGAAGAAGTGGGCGGGCAAGGGCTCCAGGTTGAGCACTCTCCCGAGCATATCGGGCTTCGCTTCCGGCAACGTCACGGAAAAGGTGAGATCGTCGTAACGCACGACGCGGACGTAGTTGCGACTGTAGAAGTTGTTGTACCAGGGGTCGTTGATCCACGGGCTCTGGAAGAAGTAGAACATGAACAGCAGATCATCGGCGGTGATGCGCTCGCCATCGGACCAGCGTGCTGCCGGATTGATGCGGACGTACACCGTACGATTCGCCCGGTCCTCTGCCCAGGATTCGGCGATGCCGGGGTAGTAGCGGAAGTTGCCGTCGACGATCGAGATGTCTTCAGGATGGCGATTGCCGAAGCTCATGACTACGTCATCGAGAATGAACGGTCGAAAGGCGCTGTTCGCATCCGGGCCGACGCGGCGCAGCGTGCGCGGAAAATCCTGAATGGCGGTGTACCAGGTTCCGCCTTTCTGTGCGTCCGGAGAGGCGAATTCGGGCAGATCCGAACCGTCCTGCCAATCGAGCCCGTCAGGAATATCATCAGGGGTCGCGAACACGAAGAACGGCTCGAGTTCTCCGGCTGCGGCCATGGCGTCGATTTCTTCCTGAGTGATCTCACCCCGCTCGAACGCCTCGCGCAGACTCGGTGTCATGCTTGGTTGGTTCGCGAAGTGCTCTTCCATGGCGGCGCGCGCCATGGCGCGTCGCTCCTCGAGCGCGCCGCTGTCCATGGCATCCCGATCGCCCCCGCAGCCGGTGCTGAGCAGCAGCAGGGCCAGCAGGGCCGGCAGCGCGGTAGCGATGGATGGTCTGGGCATGATGGTTTCTCCTCACTTGTAGAGGGTGAACTGACGAGGATCGAAGGCCTCGCGGACGGCTTCGCCGATAAAAGTCACCAGCAGCAGGATGATCACCAGGGCCGCGAAGGCCGAGCTGACGATCCACGGGGCGGTGGTCAGGTTGGCAGTACCCTGCTTGAGCATTTCGCCGATGCTCGGTGTCGGTGGCGGTAGTCCGAAACCGAGGAAGTCCAGCGCCGTGATTGCGGTGATTGCACCGACCACGGTGAAGGGAACGAAGGTGACCATGGTAGCCACCGTGTTCGGCAGAATGTGGCGGAAGATGATTCTCGGCGTGCTTGCCCCGAGCACCTGTGCAGCGGCGGCATAGTCTCTGGCCTTTTCCTTGTAGGTAGCCGTGCGCATGTAGTAGGTCAGGCCGGTCCAGGAAAACAGGACCATGATCAAAAGCAGGATCGTCACCCTCGCACCGACGCTGAACGTTGCCGGAATCACGGAAAAGATGATGATCACCATGTAAAGGAACGGCACGTTCGACCAGATCTCGATGATGCGCTGGAACAGCAGATCGAACAGACCGCCGAAATATCCCATTGCGCAGCCGATCGCCACGCCGATGAGATAAGTCAGGGCCGTGAAAGCAAGTGCAAACAGCATGGCGGTACGGAAGCCATAGACGAGGCGCGCGAGAATATCTCGCCCTGTGGTGTCGGTACCCAGGTAATGACCACGCTGGAAGTCCGGTGGTTCCGCTCGCAGGATGCCGCCGATCGCATCGTTGTAGTAAGGCCCCCAGGGGATCAGCGGCATGATGACCCGATCATCTCCGCCCTGGGCCTCGAAGTGAGCCTGTAATTCCCGGTAGTCCACCGGAGTGCGGCCCGCGGATCCCTCCAGGCCGTAGACCGACCCGAGTTCCACGGGGCCGTAGGTCGGAAAGCTCCACTCGCCCTGATAGCGGACCGCGAGGGCGCGGTCATTGATGATCAGTTCCGAAACCGCAGAGATCGCCAGGAGCACGACCAGGATGATGAAGGAGTAGTAACCGCGCCGGATTTCGCGGAAACGCCTCAGCTTGCGGACGGTGAGCGGGTTCAGGCGCATGTCACTGAAACCTGATGCGCGGATCGACCAGGGCGACCAGAAGGTCGGAAAGGATGTTGCCGATCAGCAGCAGCAGGCTTGCGAGCAGCACGACGCCCATCACCACCGGATAATCGCGGTCGAAAATCGAATTCAGCCCGAGCAGGCCGAAGCCATCGATGTCGAAAATCGTTTCGATGAGGAACGAGCCGCTGACCAGAAGCGTGATGTTCTGCCCGAAGGTGGTGGCAATAGGAATCAGCGAATTGCGCAGGGCGTGGCCGTAGACGGCACTTTCGAAGGATACCCCCTTGGCCAGGGCTGTGCGCACATAGTCGGCCGCCAGGTTGTCCATCAGGTTGTTCTTCATCAGGAGCGTGGTGACGGCGAAACTGCCTACCAGATAGCAGATGAGGGGCAGCGTCGCATGATGCAGGAGGTCCTTGGTCTTACCCCAGAACGACAGCTCATCAAAGTAAAGACTGGTGAATCCGCCCATCGGGAACCACTGCAGCTCGGCGGCGAAGAACAGCAGCAGCAACGCTCCGAGGACGTAGCCGGGCACGGCGTAGCCAGTGAAGATGATGATCGACGTGAGGTTGTCGATCATGGTCCGGTGGCGTATCGCCTTGACCACGCCCAGCGGAATGCAGACCAGATAGGTGATGACGAGGCTGGTGAGGCCGAAGAACAAGGAGACGGGAAAGCGTTCCCGGATCACGTCCCAGACGGGCTGGTGGTAACGGTAGGACTGGCCGAGGTCTCCAGTCAGCACCTTGCCAAGCCAGTCGACGTAACTGATGTACCAGGGCTTGTCGAAGCCGTAGTACTCCGCCAGGGCCTGCAGCTGACTTTCGGAAAGGGCCATGCCTTCGCCGGCGGCAGGCGCGGCACCGGTCGCCAGCGCCGCCTGCTGAGCCTCCATGATGGCACGTTCCAGTGGGCCACCAGGCACGAGCCGGGTCACAGCGAACACCAGCAAGGTGATGCCGATCAGCGTGGGAATGACCAGCAGTAAACGCCGAAGGAAGTAGTCGCGCATCAGGGTCCGGTGACTGGAGCAGCCGGACGCCGCTCATGGCACACGGCGGCATTTCATCACAATGACAGGACCGCAGCAAAAAAAGCCGGCGCGTTCCGCTTCAGTGCAGGCGGGCTCCGCGGTCGAATGCGATTCCTGGCGCCCGCGTGCGCTGTTCTGGACCGGGGTCGCGGCCTTCCAGCCAGCGGCCGCAAGCGGATCCGGTCACAGTCGTAGGCAAACAGGCGTTCGCTGCGGTCGAGGAGGCCTCCGAGGTGGCAGAGGGTGTCGCGGGTAGGGGAGCGCGGTTCGGCCGGCGTCCAGGACCGCAAGTGAAGGTTGCGGTAGTACCGCGAAGCCGGCTTCTTCAGAGGTTGAGTTGACGTAGGTTCGGGTCCGTCAGAGATCGGTCGAACAGGCGCACGAAGACGTCGCCGTACTGACGGGTCAGCGGCGCGTCGTTGAGGTTGAGGAAACCGCGTTCGACGTCGTGTTGCGGCTGGACTACGAGTCCGGTGCGGTCCGCGAGCACGAAATTTTCGCTGCGATCGCGCATGTCGGGATGAACCACGCGGATGAGCAAGGAGCTCGGAAGGCGTCGAGAAAGCTCCAGCAGCTGATGCCCGTCGCGGACCATGCGCGTGATGTCGTGGACCAGGATGCGCACCGTGGCCTGCTCGTTGCGGCGCGCGAAGCGCGAGAGTATCGCCGCCAGTTCGGCACTCCCGAACAGATCCGGGTCCAGATCCTGGGCGAAGATCGATACCTCCCGCCGGGCGTGTGCGCATAGTGCGCCGATCGCGTCGGCGAGATCCGGCTTGCCCTCCAACATGCGCACGCTGTCCCTCGAGTCCTGAAGGGAGGGCAGTTCATAGGGAATGCGGTCCGCCTCGGCCTTGATCACCTCGCGGGGCGCATCGGGTTGAGGGCTGAACGGAATCCCCAGAGTCATCTCCATGTGCACGTGGGGAATGCCGGCCTCATCGAAGACCTGGCCGGAGGGCTCGAAGCCCGCCTTACGGTAAAACTCCAGGGCGTGGGTCTGGGCATGCAGGAAGACGCCATAACGCCCCTCGGCCCGGGCAGCCTCGACTGCTGCATCGAGCAGGGCGCGCCCGATTCCGAAGCCCCGGCGTTCGGCAAGCACGGCCATGCGGCCGATCTGGCCGCTGGGCAGCAGCCGCGCAGTGCCCACGGCCTGACCTCGATGATCCTGGGCCAGGAAATGCGTGGCTCCGGCATCCTCGTCGTCCCACTCGAGTTCGCGGGGAACGTTCTGTTCTTCGATGAACACCGCCTCCCGCAGCTTGCGCAGGATATCCCGATCCTCGTTCCAGTCGGCCTGGCGGATGGTCACACCGACAGTCATGACGCGTCCCCGCTGTCATCGAGAAACAGCCAGCCGGCATTGTACAGCTCACTTGCGAGCCTGCGCGCTGCAGCCGACGTCATGGACCCGGCAGCGATCCGGTGCTGGTTCAGAAAAGCGGCGAGCTCAGCGGCGGTCAGGTCGTCTGCGACAAAGGCCTGGCCGCCCGCGAACAGCGTCCGCCGCTCATCGTACTCCCACGACAATAGCCGGGTGCCCGGACTGCGTTCGAGGACTGCTCCGTTGTCCAGCTCGGCTGTGAGAGCAGCAGGCGCCAGCGGGCGCGGCACGTCGGCGGGGCTCGCGCTGCGGCCGGGACGAGTCAGGGCGCAGCCGAGCCAGGTTGCCATTCGGTCGTCGTCAGCGGCGTCGAGATCTTCGAGCAAGGCTTCCCGCAGGGCGCTGCGTGCCCGGCTCACCGTTTCCGGAGCAAGTCGCGCGGGGTCCGCAGGAAGCGGTGGGTCGAGCTCGAGCGGCAGCGTGGCCGTCTGCGTGACACAAAATTCGCTCCAGGCCGCGACCAGGTCTCCGGTCGAGGGGGCGCGTAAACCCAGCGACAGCGTTAGACAGGGTGTTTCGGCGATACCGTGGTGCACCAGTGTCGGAGGCACGTACAGCACGTCCCCGGGCTCGCAGTAGACCACGTCGTCCGGTACGAAGTCGGCCACGAGGTCGAGACCGTGCTCTCGACACGGCTCGCGCCCGGGTCCATCGGGCTGCCGCCCAAGTTCCCAGCGACGCCGGCCCTCGAGCTGTACCAGGAATACGTCATAGCGATCGAAGTGGGGGCCAACGGAACCGCCCGGGGCAGCGAAGCTGGCCATGATGTCATCGATGCGCCAGTCCGGCACGAAGCGGAGCATGGCGAGCAGCGGTTCGAAGCCGGGCAGCATGAGGTCGACGCCGTTGACGAGCAGCGTCCAATCCCGCTCGCCGAGCTGCTCGAAGCGCTTCGGCTCGAATGGACCCGTTTCCTGGACGAAACGCCCATCACAACGCTCGACGATCCGCGCGTCCGCATCCCACTCGCAGGCCAGTCCGGCGAGTTCGTCACCGTCCAGCAGTTCGGGCAGGTCGTTCAGGGCTCCCGGCAGGAGTAGCCAGCGTCGGCGCCAGTACTCCTCGAGGAAGCGGGCGACCCGGGCATCCGGCGCCAGGTCCGGGGCCTCCGGGAACGCCCGGGCAGGCAGGAGCGAGGCAGGGTCGGGGCGGGTCACGAAGACTCGACGGCGGGCAGGGCGCGGGCCAGCTCCGTCGCTAGTCCTAGATAGCTTGCGGGTGTCAGTGAGCCGAGTCGGCCGCGGGCTTCCTCCGAGAGGGGCAGCTCCGCGAGCAGTACCTGCACGGAGGCCGCATCCAGGCGCCGGCCGCGGGTGAGTGCCTTGAGTTTCTCGTAGGGCTCAGCGACGCCTTCGCGCCGCATGACGGTCTGGATGGCCTCGGCGAGCACCTCCCAGCTGGCGTCGAGATCGGCGGCGAGACGACTCGGGTCGACCTCGAGTTTGCCGATCCCACGCAAGCTCGCCTCGAGCGATATCAACACGTGCGCTGCACCCACACCCAGATTGCGCAGCACCGTCGAGTCCGACAGATCGCGCTGCCAGCGCGAAACCGGAAGCTTGTCCGCCAGATGGGCGAGAACCGCATTGGCCAGGCCGAGATTGCCTTCGGAGTTCTCGAAATCGATGGGGTTGACCTTGTGGGGCATCACCGAAGATCCCGTCTCGGTGGCCACGGCCCGCTGTCGGAAGTAGCCGAGAGAGATGTAGCCCCATATGTCCCGGTTGAAATCCAGCAATACCTGATCGAAACGCATCAGTGCGTGGCAATACTCCGCGATGCCGTCGTGGGGTTCGATCTGGGTGGTGTAGGGATTGAACGCCAGTCCGAGCCCCTCGATCACGCGTTGCGCGAGTGCCGGCCAGTCCAGCGTCGGGCACGCCGCCACATGGGCGTTGTAGTTGCCGACCGCGCCATTGAGTTTCGCCGGCAGGGGCACTTGTGCGAAGCCTTCCCGACGCCGCCTGAGGCGATGGACGAAGTTGCCGAGTTCCTTGCCCATGGTTGTTGGCGATGCCACCTGACCGTGGGTCCGGGACAGCATGGGCGTGTCGGCCAGCGCTTGCGCGAGCCGCGCCAGCTCCGAACAGAGTCGGTCCATGGCGGGCAGGAGTACTTCCCGACGCCCGGCATCGAGCATCAGTGCATGGGCGACGTTGTTGATGTCCTCTGACGTACAAGCGAAATGTACGAACTCCAGGTGGTCGCGCAGTTCGGGGTGTTCCGCAAAGCGCTCCTTGAGAAAGTACTCGACCGCCTTGACGTCGTGGTTGGTCGTACTCTCGAAGGCCTTGATGCGCAGCGCGGCGGCTTCGTCGAACTCGTCGATGATCGATTCGAGGTGGGCATTCGCCGTCCCGCTCAGTGCCGGCAGCTCGGGTAGCTCCTCAGCAGCAGCGAGGGCCTGGAACCAGCGCACCTCGGTGAGTACGCGAAAACGCAGCAATCCGAACTCGCTGAAAATGGATCGCAGCGGCGCCGTCTTACTGCCGTAGCGGCCGTCGATAGGGGAAATAGCCGTGAGGCTCGACAGGTCCATGCGTCTCTCCAGGGTGGCCTCAGGTGGCGGACAGTTGCTCGATGAGTTCTCCGGCCGCGGTCTGCACAGCACGCCTGCTCCAGATAAGCCGCCAGCGTCGCCCCCCGACCTGGTACCAGAGCAGGGCGGCACGCACGCCTCCGAGCAGCAGCGCCCGAATGCGCTCGGCGTTCCGTTCCTCCTGCAGAGCCTGGGCATTGCCCACGACCTGAATGCGCTGTGGCAGGGTCGAAAGTGTGTCCTGATAGGCGCTCGCCAAGGCGGCTATGATCGTCTCGTGGCCGATCTCGAAGTGCTCGAGCTGCGAGCGAATACGCACCATGCGCGCGTCGAGTTTCTCACCGAGATCACGCTTGGCCGCGAATCTCCTCTCGACGTGGACGATGTTCAGCGCATATCGAAGCACCTCGGCATGGCTGCGTTGGCGATCGTTGGCGAGGGAGTCCCGCAATAGCAGCAGGCCGAGACGCACGCCGCCCAGGCCGCCAAAAACTTCCGGTACCGTGTCCGGACTCTCAACGAACAGGCTCTGGAGCGTGGCTCGGAAAGCCTTGTCGTCCAGGCTGCGTCCGTGGGCCACGTCCGCCACCAGTGCGGCTGCCTGGAACACGCCCGCGAGGGCGACGGCACGATCTTCGGCGGTGTAGCTCAAGCTGCGCTCCGCGTGCTGGTGATGGCCGCATAGCGGCCCCGGCTGCTAATCACGGCGCCGCCGAGACAGACTTCACCGTGGTAGAAGCAGACGGACTGACCGGGGGTGATCGCCCGCTGCGGCTGCTCGAAGCTGACGAGCAGTGCGCCATCCGCCCGCCGGCTCAGGCGGCAGGCCTGATCGTGCTGGCGGTAGCGGATGCGGGCGCTACCGCGCCAGGGCAGCGCCGGCGCCTCGTCCACCCAGGAGGGCTCTTCGCAGACGAGCCAGTCGTGGTGCAGGGCGGGATGATCCGGACCCTGGGCAACGATCAGTGCATTGCGGGCGAGGTCCTTGTCGACCACGTACCAGGGCGCCTCGTCGGCGCCGCGGATACCGCCTATGCCCAGACCCTGGCGCTGGCCCTGGGTGTAGTGAGCGAGTCCATGGTGCTCGGCCAGAGTGACGCCCTCGACGCTGACGATGGGACCGGGACGGCTGTGGATGTAGGTCGCGAGAAAATCCCGGAAGCGGCGCTCACCAATAAAGCAGATGCCAGTCGAGTCCTTCTTCGCGTGATTGTGAAAACCAGCGCGTGCGGCGATCTGGCGTACGTCCTCTTTCTGCAGGTCGCCGAGCGGGAACAGTGCCTGGCTTAGTTGCGCACCGGGCACGGCGTGCAGGAAGTAGCTCTGGTCCTTGCCGGGGTCAACGCCTCGCAGCAGCTGAAAACGCCCGTCGCGTACCCGCGTGCGCGCATAGTGACCGGTGGCGATGCGCTCGGCGCCGAGCAGGCGGGCGTACTCCAGGAAGACCTTGAACTTGATTTCGCGATTGCATAGGACATCCGGGTTCGGCGTGCGCCCGGCGCGGTATTCGGCGAGAAACTGCTCGAAGACGTTGTCCCAATACTCGGCCGCGAAGTTGGCCGTGTGCAGGGGAACGCCGAGACGGTCGCAGACGCGTTGGGCATCGGCGAGGTCCTCCCGGGCAGTGCAGTATTCGGTACCGTCGTCCTCTTCCCAGTTCTTCATGAACAGACCTTCGACCCGATGGCCGGCATCGCGCAGCAGGAGGGCGGCGACGGACGAGTCCACGCCGCCGGACATGCCGACGATAATGCGCGACGCTGCAGCAGGGGCCGGTTTTGCCATGAGCTCCGGGATTGGTGGGGTCGACGAGGCGCGGTATTGTAGCCACCTCATTACGGAGCGACCAGCAACCGGAGGCAGCCATGGCGGCTGAGTCAGGATGAGATCTTCCAGCGGATCGCCACCCTTGACCCATCTCGATGACGCGGGCCAGGCGCGCATGGTCGACGTCTCCGAAAAGGCCAGCAGCCGACGCGTCGCCGTTGCACGGGGCTGCGTCAGGATGGCGCCGGAGACGCTGGCGATGATCGAGCAGGGTGGTGCGGCGAAAGGAGATGTGCTCGCCGTAGCCCGGGTTGCGGGCATTCAGGCGGCGAAGCGTACCGGCGAGCTCATTCCTCTATGCCATCCGCTGCCCTTGGCGGCGGTCGAAATCCAGTTCCGCGCGGACCCCGACGCGGGTGAACTGTGGATCGAGGCGCGCTGTGTCATCGACGCCCGCACCGGCGTCGAGATGGAAGCCCTGACCGCAGTGAGCGTGGCAGCTCTGACCATTTACGACATGTGCAAGGCGGCCGATCGTAATATGTCCGTGGAACGCCTCGAGCTGATCGAGAAGCACGGTGGCCGGTCTGGAAGCTGGGTGCGGCCTTCATCATGACCGTCTTGGAACTGCGCTACCTGGCATCCCTGCGCGAGCGCGTCGGAACCGCAGCGGAGTCGCTGCCGGTGCCTGAGGAGGGGGTCGCCTTCGAGCAGCTCATCGTATTACTCGAGGCGCGCCATGGCGCGGAAGTCATGGCAGCCTTGACCGACTCGAGCGTGCGGCTGGCGCTGAACCGGGAGCTGGTCGCGACCGACGGCCTGCGGCTGTGTCCGGGCGACGAGCTTGCGTTCCTGCCACCGGTCACCGGAGGCTGAATGCATCTGGACGTGCGGATCCAGGGTGACGACTTCGACGTCGGCGTCGAACAGGCGGCACTGTTGGAGGCGACCCCGGAGGCAGGTGCCGTCGTTGCCTTCACCGGGTGCGTCCGTGCGCGCGCGGATGACCGCGACGTGCTGGCGCTGGAACTTGAGCACTTCCCGCGGATGACGGAGCGCAGCGTCGAAGCCGTAGCGCGGGAGGCGGCGGAGCGCTGGCCGCTCGCCGGCGTCACCGTCATCCATCGCGTCGGCAGGCTGGCTGCGCGCGAGCAGATCGTGCTCGTGTTGACGGCAAGCCGGCATCGCCAGGCAGCGTTCGATGCAGCCCGTTTCGTGATGGACTATCTCAAGACCCGCGCCGTGTTCTGGAAGCGCGAGGTGTACGCGGACGGTTCGCGCTGGATCGAGTCCCGGAGCGACGATCATGCGGCGGCCGAGAGCTGGGCGCGCCGCGAGGGCTGACGGGAGCGTGTAACGTTTCCTGCTGCCATGTGCCCGGCTCGAGTCCGGCCAGAGTCCAGGGTCCTATTTCCGTTCTGATGAGCCGCAGCACCGGGCAGCCGATGGCGGCGCACATGCGCCGGATCTGACGGTTGCGTCCTTCGTCGATGCGAATCTCGAGCCAAGATGTCGGTCGACCCGGGCGGGGTTGCGGAGGAGGGTCGCGTTCCGGCACTTCTGGCGCGGCGACGACCGTGGCCGCAAGGGCTCGTGCCGGACCATCCTTCAAGGTGATGCCCGCACATAAGCGCGCCAGGGCTTCCGGTGCTGGCGCGCCCTCGACAAGGACCCGATAGGTCTTCGTGAACCTGCCCCCCGGGCGGCTGATGCGGGCCTGCAGGTCACCGCTGTCGGTCAACAGCAGCAGGCCTTCTGAGTCCCTATCGAGGCGTCCTGCCGGGTAGACACCTGGTACCGGCAGCAGGGACTTCAGGGTCGGTCGTGCATCTCGGGAAGTGAATTGCGACAGGAAACCGTAGGGCTTCCAGAGTCGGATCAACGTGGCCAAGTCGCCCCCCGGAACTCGTGCGTGAGGTCCGCTTTCCTGCATAGGTGCAGGATCTCGGCTGGATGGCATGCGGGGCCGGTCCCTGGCTGGCGGCAGGCGGCCAGTGGAATAGGCTGAACGCTCGAAGCGCAGCGTCTGATCAGCAGATGATTCCGCGAATGGTGGTCCGCGTCAGTCACGGGAAATGGGGAGCGGCCGGCGCCGCCCCCGATCGTGACGGCGTCAGGGGGAGCGAGGGCCTGCAGCCATGGGCATCGGTGCGTCGCCATCAGCGCTCGCGCTTGGCCTCGCATCGTTGCCTTCGTCTGCGGCGACGACGTTGATGGCCTGACTGCCCTTGTCCCCCTGTTGATTCTCGTAGAGAACCGCCTGGCCTGCTTTGAGCGTCTTGTAGCCGTCCATTTGAATGGACGAATAGTGAACGAACAGGTCCTCACCACCACCTTCGGGCAGGATGAACCCGTAGCCCTTGGCGTTGTTGAACCATTTTACCATTCCCGTTGGCATAGCATTCCCTCCCCGGGGTGCAAACGACCGAACCCGGACACGGTGCTACGCTCGAATTGTTGATGGACGCGCTGCAGATACCTGACGCGCGTTGCGCAGCACCGAGAGCTGTGCGGGTTCCCCCCAATCGCACTCTGATCAGGATCTTGCCTCCAGTCAAGACATCGGCAGAAGATGAGGGCAAGGTCGGCAAGGGCGCGGTGCGGCCCTCCGGCCCTCATGCGCCCCAGTGGTCTTGAAATCCTCGGCGTTGGTATCATGTTGGTGTATGCAGTCGAAGCAGCAGGCAAGAGCATGAAGGATTCGGATCGTCGCCTGCCGATTCGCGCCGGAGACGGCGGAGGTTCCGACGAGGACTGGCGTGAAGGCGGAGATGGCTTGGCGGTGGACACGGCCAAGCCGAAGCTCAAGCGCCCACCCATGTATAAAGTCATCGTCCTGAATGATGACTACACTCCCATGGAGTTTGTGGTCCACGTACTGGAACAGATCTTCGGCATGAACCGGGAGAAGGCGACCCAGGTCATGCTCGCCATTCACACCACCGGCAGCGCAGTCTGCGGCATCTACCCGCGAGATATCGCGGAGACCAAATCGGAGCAGGTCAACAGATACGCGCAGGAAAACAACCACCCCCTCATGTCCCAAGTCGAGATGACCGACTGACCCGCACTCGGGACCATGGGCAGTTCGCCTGGAGTAACGCAGTCATGCTCAGCAAGGACCTTGAAGTCACCCTCAACCTGGCGTTCAAGGAAGCCCGGAGCAAGCGGCACGAATTCATGACCGTCGAGCACCTGTTGCTCGCCCTGCTGGACAACAGCACGGCTGTACAGGTCCTGAAGGCAGTCGGCTGCGACCTCGACAAGCTGCGGGGCGAGCTCGAGGAGTTCATCGACACGACGACGCCGCTGATCCCGGTGGGTGACGCCTCCCGTGAGACCCAGCCGACGCTTGGTTTCCAGCGCGTGCTGCAGCGCGCCGTGTTTCACGTTCAGTCCTCTGGGCGCAAGGAGGTCACCGGTGCCAACGTTCTGGTGGCGATCTTCAGTGAGCAGGAGAGCCAGGCGGTCTACTTCCTGAAGCAGCAGAACGTGGCGCGGATTGATGTGGTCAACTACATCGCGCACGGTATTTCCAAGGTCTCCGGAGCCGCGGACGGTGCTGAGGGTGCGCCGGAGCAGGACGAAGCCGAGGTTGCAGGCGGCGAGGCGCCGGCCCAATCACCCCTGGAGAGCTTTGCGACCAACCTCAATGAGCAGGCGCGCAAGGGTCGCATTGATCCGCTGGTGGGGCGCGAGGACGAAGTCGAGCGCGTCATTCAGATTCTTACCCGACGCCGCAAGAACAATCCGCTGCTGGTCGGCGAGTCCGGGGTCGGAAAGACGGCGATCGCCGAAGGCCTGGCCAAGCAGATCGTCGACGGGCAGGTGCCGGACGTCATCGAAGGCAGCACCGTTTTTTCCCTCGATCTCGGTTCGCTGCTTGCCGGCACCAAGTACCGCGGCGATTTCGAGAAGCGTTTCAAGGCGCTGCTGGCGGAGTTGAAGAAGACCGACAAGGCTATTCTCTTCATCGATGAGATCCACACGATCATCGGTGCCGGGGCGGCTTCAGGGGGCGTCATGGACGCATCCAACCTGCTCAAGCCGTTGCTCACGTCGGGCGAGCTGCGTTGCATGGGTTCGACGACTTACCAGGAGTATCGGGGCATATTCGAGAAGGACCGTGCCCTGTCACGCCGTTTTCAAAAAATCGACATCAACGAGCCGGATGTCGAAGACACCTACCGCATCCTCAAGGGTCTGAAGTCTCAGTACGAGGACCACTACGGGCTGCGGTATACGGACAAGGCGCTGCGTGCTGCTTCCGAACTGGCGTCGCGCTACATCAACGATCGCTTCATGCCCGACAAGGCGATCGACGTCATAGACGAAGCTGGTGCTGCCCAGAAGCTGCTGCCGCCTTCACGGCGCAAGAAGCAGATCGGGCCGGTAGACGTGGAGCAGGTCGTAGCCAAGATCGCTCGTATTCCGTCGGCACAGGTGACCACTTCCGACAAGGAAGCTCTCAAGGATCTCGATCAGAAGCTGAAGATGGTCGTGTTCGGTCAGGACGAGGCCATCGTTACGCTTGCGTCCGCGATCAAGCTGGCGCGTGCAGGCCTGCGGGAGCAGCAGAAGCCTATCGGTTCCTTTCTGTTTGCCGGTCCGACGGGGGTGGGCAAAACGGAAGTCTGCCGCCAGCTCGCCAACATCATGGGCATCGAGCTGCTGCGCTTCGACATGTCGGAGTACATGGAGCGGCACACGGTCTCGCGCCTCATCGGTGCTCCGCCGGGCTACATCGGTTTCGACCAGGGCGGGTTGCTCACCGAGGCCGTGACCAAGCACCCCCATTCGGTGGTGCTGCTCGACGAAATCGAGAAGGCGCATCCGGATGTCTTCAACCTGCTGCTGCAGGTCATGGATCATGGCACGCTTACCGACAACAACGGCCGCAAAGCCGACTTCCGCAACGTGATTCTGGTGATGACCACGAACGCAGGGGCGCAGGAGATGAGCCGGGCCAGTATCGGTTTCACCGAACAGGACCACGCCCTCGACGGAATCGAGGTCATCCGCAAGCAATTCACGCCGGAATTCCGTAACCGGCTTGATGCGGTCATCCAGTTCAATGCGCTCGATCCGATCGTCATCGCGACCGTCGTCGACAAGTTCCTCACCGAGCTGCAGGCCAAGCTCGATGCCAAGAAGGTAACGGTCGAGGCAGATGAGGAAGCCAGGCTCTGGCTTGCGCGTGAGGGCTACGATGAAAAGATGGGAGCCCGGCCTATGCAGCGCCTGATCCAGGAGAAGATCAAGCGGCCGCTGGCAGAGGATCTGCTCTTCGGCAAGCTTGCCGAGAAGGGCGGAACCGTACGAGTGACGGTGAAGGACGACGCGTTGGCACTGGATGTGGAAGGGGCCGAATAACGGCGAGGCCTGGAACGAGGCCCCGCGCCTTCATCACCACCCCATTTTTGCAGGGGGCCGACTTCAGCGCTCGCGATAAGTGATTCGGCCCTTGCTCAGATCGTAGGGCGTGAGCTCAACCTTGACGCGATCGCCCGTGAGAATGCGGATGTAGTGCTTACGCATCTTGCCCGAGATGTGGGCCGTGACGGTATGGCCGTTGTCGAGTTCCACGCGGAACATGGTGTTGGGCAGCGTATCCACCACCGTGCCTTCCATCTCGATCTGTTCTTCTTTTGCCATGCAGTCTCGGTCTCGGTTCCTGGGGATGAATGCGCGGCGGGCACTCGTGCCACACTGCAAGCGCGCGCAATTCTGCCCGAAGGCCAGGCGATTGGCAAAGCGGAGCAGTGACTTGACTGCGGGGGCGTCGCTACGGAGACGGCAGGCTGCTCACGGCACTTCGATCCAACGCTCGCCGATGAACATCTCTCGGGGCCGATAGCTGCTCTTGTAGCTCATCTTCTGACACTGCTTGATCCAGTAGCCGAGGTAGAGATACGGCAGGCCGAGCTCTGCGGCGTGCTCGATCTGCCAGAGGATGGCATAGACGCCGAGGGAGCGTTCACGCTCGGCGGGATCGAAGAAGGTGTAGATCGCCGACAGTCCATCCTGAATCTGATCGATGACGGCCACGGCCAGCAGCCGATCCTCCTGGCGGAATTCTACGAAGCGGGTCTCGCTCCAGTCGCAAAGCAGAAAGGAGCGGAATTGTTCCGGCGATGGTGGATGCATATCGCCGTCAGCGTGCCGCTGTTCGATGTAGCGCGCGTACAGAGCATAGTTTTCCTCGGTGAGCTCCGGGGGCACGAGCGTGACCTCGAGGTCTGTATTGCGCTGCCAAACCCTTCGCTGACTCCGGCGCAGCTCGAAGCGCGCCACGGGCAGGCGGATCGGTATACATGCCGAACAGCTTTCGCAATGGGGCCGGTAGATGTGACGGCCGCTGCGACGAAAGCCCAGCGAAGACAGCGCGGAATACATGGCGTTGTCTATCCGAGCCGCGGGGTCGACGAAGAGCGTGGTCGCCTTGCGGTCTTCAAGGTAGCTGCAGGCATGTTGTGGCGTAGCGAAGAACTTCAGTTGCGCGAGGTCGGACACGGGCAATGCGCTCCCGAGATATGACGCCCCGAGTTTAGGGGAGTCCGAGGACTAGAGGCCAGCGGCCGGTGTCACCAGACGTAATCGAGTGACCAGGGAGACGGTGGGGCGGGCCGTTCAAGCAGCACGCGCAATTCTGCCAGAAAGGCGGCCCGGCGCATCGGGCGCGCGCCCAGCGTCGCGAGATGGGCGTTGTGCAACTGGCAATCGAGCAGCGGCATGTCCCAGTGACGCATCTGCCCCAGGAGGTGGACCAGGGCGATCTTCGAGCCACCCGTCGCCCGGCTGAACATCGACTCGCCGAAAAAACAGCGTCCGATCCCCACACCGTAGATGCCGCCGATCAGTGCTGCGCGGTCCGTATCGTCGCTCCAGACCTCTACCGAGTGGGCCAGGCCCAGGCGGTGCAGGCGACCGTAAGCCTCCGCCATCTCCGGCGTGATCCAGGTTTCGCTGGTATCGGCACGGGGTGCCGCGCAGGCGGCGACCACGGCATCGAAGGCCGTATCGGCAGAGACCCGATAATCGCGCCGGTTCAGACGCCGCCGCAGCGATCGGCTGATGTGGAGGGTATCCGGGCGCAGAACCGTACGCGGGTCCGGGGACCACCAGAGGATGGGGGAACCCTCCTCGTACCAGGGAAAGATGCCCTCGCGATAGGCGCGTTCGAGTCGTTCCGGAGAGAGATCGCCGCCAGCGCAGAGCAGCCCCGAGGGTTCTTTGAGTGCCTGCTCGGGGGAAGGAAAGTCGAGACTGTCGCTTGGCAGCCAGGGCAGCAGGCTCACGGCCGCTCCAGGCGCCCGCTGGACACTGCCGACTGCCCCCTCGTCCCGAGGCGGCGCTCAGCCGGCTGCTCGGGTCGCGTCCGGTTCGCTGCGCTCCAGTGCATCCAGGTACTTTTCCGCATCCAGCGCCGCCATGCAGCCGAAGCCGGCGGAGGTGATGGCTTGACGGTAGACATGATCGCTGACGTCGCCCGCGGCGAACACGCCGGGAAGGCTGGTCGCGGTAGCGTTGCCGTCGAGACCACTGTGCGTGACGATGTAGCCCCCGCGCATGTCCAATTGACCCTCGAAAATGCTGGTATTCGGGGTATGACCGATGGCGATGAATATGCCATCCACGCTCAGCTCGCGGCCGGCTCCGCCTCGTGTCGCCACGAGCCGCGCCCCGGTGACGCCGGACGAGTCGCCGAGAACCTCACCGAGGGTGTGGTCCCATACCAGCTCGACCTTGCCTTCTTCGGCGCGCGTGAAAAGGCGATCCTGCAGGATCTTTTCGGCACGGAGACTGTCGCGCCGATGGACCAGGTAGACCTTGCTCGCCAGATTGGAGAGATACAGGGCCTCTTCCGCCGCGGTGTTGCCGCCGCCGATCACCGCGACCGGCTTGCCGCGGTAGAAGAACCCGTCGCAGGTGGCGCAGGCGGACACGCCCCGTCCCTTGAACGCTTCCTCGGATTCGAGGCCCAGGTACCGGGCTGACGCACCGGTGGCGATGATAAGAGCGTCGCAGGTGTAGGTGCCCGCGTCGCCGGTCAGACGGAAGGGCCGGCTGCTGAGATCGGCCGTGTGAATGTGATCGAAAATCGTCTCCGTGGCGAAGCGTTCGGCGTGCGCCTGCATGTCCTGCATCAGCGCAGGGCCCTGCAGGCCCTCTACTCCGGCAGGCCAGTTTTCCACGTCCGTCGTCGTCGTGAGCTGACCTCCCGCTTCCAGACCGGTGATGACCGTGGGCTCCAGATTGGCTCGGGCAGCATAAATGGCAGCGGTCCAGCCAGCCGGACCGGAACCGAGGATCAGCAAGCGACGGTGGCGCACTTCGCTCATGCTGCATCTCCTGAGCGGTCAGCCGCAGCCGATGGGGCACGCGCACCGGCCGCCACCAGGGCTTCGATGAAGGGCGCCGCATGGCGGTGGTGAGCGATCATCTCGGCCAGCGTCTCGCCGCGCTCGTTGCATGCATCGAGATTGCGGTCGGCCGCGACGTACATGCGCAGGAAGCGGCGGAAGTCGCCTTCGCGCATGCCTTGATAGGCCTGCCAGAGGATGAAGAAATCGGGATCCAGGTCCGGATCATGACAGTCCCGATGAAGGAAACTCTCGACACGGGCGTCGTCCCAGACTTCGTCGATGATCTGCTGCTTGTCGGGGCGGGTTGCCATGGGCGAGCACTCGTTGCTGCAAGCGGGGTGGCCGGCATGATACCTGTTTCGCCTGGAGCGACAAACGCCAGTGGGGAAACCCGCAGCTCGGCTTTCGAAGGCGTTGAAGAATGCTCTCTAACAGACTGATTTGGAATGAGGAAATAGAACTATAGAAGTAATGGGAGTAGACTTCCGGGGAAACCGTGACGAGGGTGAAGCATTGCCGCAGAAAGGAGCAGCTGCTGCTGGCAGAGGGGCAGCGTCCCGACAGCAGGTGTCAGCAGATCCGCATTCGGGGAGCCGTCTGCTGACCCATGTCGGGCATGGTCTGCGCGAAGCCGCGTTGATCCTGGCGCTGGCCGTCGCCGCCTGGTTGCTGCTTGCACTGCTTTCCTTCGCGCCCGATGACCCCGGATTCTCCCATACGGGCTCCCGGGACACCGTCGCCAATCTTGCAGGTGCTTCCGGTGCCTGGGTTGCCGACGTGCTTTCCACCCTGCTTGGCTGGTTCGCCTACCTGCTACCCATTGCCTTCGCCATGCTTGCGCTGCGCCTGTTCTGGAGCCGGCGTCGCCCGCTCGCGCTGGACCGGATGACGCTCGCGCTGCGCCTGATCGGCTTTGTCATCACTTTAGCCAGCGGCTGTGTGCTCGCCTACATGCACATTGCAAGCGGTTCCGAGCTCCTGCCGTCCGGGAGTGGGGGTATTCTTGGCTTGTGGCTGGGAGAGGGGATCCATGCCACTTTGGGGCTGCCCGGCGGCACACTGATGATGCTGGCGGTGTTCCTGCTCGGCATCACCCTTTTCACCGGACTGTCTTGGTTCGCGCTGGCGGAGGCGTTAGGACAGGCGGCCGTGGCCTCGGTAACGGCCATGCGCGATCGGTTGCTCAAGTTCCAAGCTGACCGTCAGGCGAAGGCCGAGGCACGTTTGGAGCAGCAGAAGCGGCGACAGCGCGTCGAACTGGAAGTGGAGCGCCAGCAGGCCCGGCCGAAGGTGGCGATCGAAAAGCCCAAGGCGAAGATAGAGCCGGCGCCGCGGGTGCAGCGGGAGAAGCAGCGCAAGCTCTTCGATGCACCGGTGCAGGGCGAGCTGCCGCCGCTCGACCTGCTCGACGCGACCGAGCCCCACGAACGACGCAGCATGTCGGACGCGTCTCTGGAAGCCATGTCGCGCATGCTCGAATTGAAACTGAAGGACTTCGGCGTGGAGGTGGAAGTGGTCGCCGTCCATCCGGGCCCGGTGATCACTCGCTTCGAGATTCAGCCTGCCGCGGGGGTCAAGGTCAGTCGTATCTCCGGCTTGGCGAAGGATCTGGCGCGGTCGCTGGCCGTGATCAGCGTGCGCGTGGTTGAGGTGATTCCGGGCAAGTCGACGGTGGGCATCGAGATTCCGAATGAGGATCGGGAGATCGTACGTCTGCGGGAGGTGCTCGCATCCAAGGAGTACGACAGCGCGAATTCCAACCTGTCGCTGGTCCTTGGGAAGGACATTGCCGGACAGCCGGTCGTAGTGGATCTCGCCCGCATGCCGCACCTGCTGGTAGCGGGTACCACGGGCTCGGGCAAGTCCGTCGGCGTCAACGCCATGCTCCTGTCGCTCTTGTTCAAGTCCTCTCCGGAAGAGGTTCGCCTGATCATGGTGGACCCGAAGATGCTGGAGCTCTCGGTGTACGAGGGCATTCCGCACCTGCTGACGCCGGTGGTGACGGACATGAAGGAGGCCGCTGCGGCCCTGCGCTGGTGCGTGGCCGAGATGGAGCGCCGCTATCGGCTCCTCGCGAGCCTGGGAGTGCGCAACCTTGCCGGGTACAACCGCAAGGTCAAGGATGCAGAGAAAGCCGGGACGCCGCTGGCCGATCCCCTCTGGAAGCCGCCCACCGTATTCGAGGGGGAAGTCCCGCCGCAGGCGCCAACGCTTGCGACACTGCCGCAGATCGTCGTGGTGATCGACGAGTTCGCGGACATGATCATGATCGTGGGCAAAAAGGTGGAGGAGCTGATCGCGCGCATCGCCCAGAAGGCGCGGGCCGCGGGGATCCACCTGGTCCTGGCCACACAACGTCCATCCGTGGACGTCATCACGGGCCTGATCAAGGCGAACATCCCGACCCGGATCAGTTTTCAGGTGTCGTCCAAGGTCGATTCACGGACCATTCTCGATCAGGGCGGTGCCGAGCAGCTGCTCGGACATGGCGACATGCTCTATCTGCCACCGGGAACCGCGGTGCCGATCCGGGTGCATGGTGCATTCGTGGCTGACGACGAAGTGCATCGCGTGGTGTCTGACTGGTGCAGGCGGGGTGAACCGGACTACTTGCCGGAGGTGCTCGAGGGTCCCGCGGAAGGCGATAGTGCCGGCGGCGGCAGCAGCGGAGATGCTGAGCAGGACGACCCGCTATACGACGAGGCCGTGGCCTTCGTTCTCGAGTCGCGCCGGGCGTCCATATCTGCCGTGCAACGCAAGCTCCGCATCGGCTACAACCGGGCGGCGCGCATGATCGAGTCTATGGAAGCTGCCGGCGTAGTCAGCAGCATGGACAGCAACGGCAGTCGGGAGGTGCTCGCCCCCGGCCGGGAGGAGTGATGACCCTGAAGCGAATCCTTTTCGGTGGCTTGGCGCTGGCCCTTGCAATCAGCGTGGCAGCGGCGAATGGCAACGCATCCGCAGCAGAGCGCCTCGCCGAGCACATGGCGGATCTCGAGCAGCTCACGGCGGGATTCGACCAGCGCCTGGTGGATGGGCGCGGCATCGAGCTGCGGCGTACCCGCGGTCGTCTCTGGGCCGAGCGTCCCGATCGCTTCCGCTGGGAGGTGGAGGCGCCGTTCGCGGAACTGCTCATCGGCGATGGCGAAACCCTTTGGCTTTGGGACCCGGATCTCGAACAGGTAACGGTCCGCCCCTATGACGATCGCTTGCAGGCAACTCCGGCGCGGTTGCTGTCCGGAGCCGTGGAGGACCTGCTCGAGGCCTTCGATGTCGATCATCTAGCCGCGGATGCCGGTCGCGACCGCTTCACCCTCTGGCCGCGTGCCGGCGATGCACTGTTCGAACGCCTGGAGTTCATCTTCGAAGACGGACGCCCGAGCCACCTCGTCATTCATGACGGTCTCGGTCAGCGAACCGAGGTGCAGCTCTTGGATGTGCAGACGCAGTTCGACGCGGACGCAGACCGGTTCCGCTTCGAGATCCCGGAAGGCGCCGACGTGCTCTACGAGGAGGCGGAGCACTCCGGCGATGACTGACGGCGCCGCTGCGGCGCCGCTGGCTGCCCGTCTGCGCCCGGCGGAACTTGCCGATATGGCGGGGCAGGAGCATCTCCTGAGACCCGGCCGGCCGCTGGCCGGGATGATCGAGCGTGGCCGCGTCCACTCCATGATCCTGTGGGGGCCGCCGGGTACCGGCAAAACGACGCTGGCTGGAATTCTCGCCGCTGCGTCGCGGCAGGAACTGGTTGCGCTGTCTGCCGTCATGGCTGGCGTGAAGGACGTCCGCGCCGCTGTGGAGCAGGCACGGGAACGCAGGGTCCAAGGTGTCGGGACTCTGCTTTTCATCGACGAGGTACATCGCTTCAATAAGGCCCAGCAGGATGCGTTCCTGCCGTTCGTGGAGGATGGCACGCTCACATTCATCGGGGCGACGACGGAGAATCCTTCCTTCGAAGTGCGCTCGGCGCTGCTGTCCCGTGCGCGTGTCTATCGCCTGCGGCCGCTTAACGAGGAGGACCTCGGGCGGGTCCTCGATCGGGGTCGTGCCCGCCTCGAGGAGGAGGGCGGGGCGTTGGAGATCACTCCCGATGCCAGGCCCCGCCTGCTTGGTGCGGCCGACGGGGATGCTCGCCGGCTGCTTAACCTGCTGGAGCTCGCCGCGGATCTCGCCCCGATAACGGGGGGGCGGCGACGTATCGATGCGGAAGTGCTGGCCGAGGTTACGGCTGGCGATCTACGCCGTTTCGACAAGGGCGGCGACGTCTTCTACGAACAGATCTCGGCCCTGCACAAGGCGGTGCGGGGATCCTCTCCCGATGCGGGGCTGTACTGGCTCGTGCGCATGCTCGACGGCGGTGCCGATCCTCTGTATGTTGCGCGCCGCGTAGTGCGCATGGCCAGCGAGGACATCGGGAACGCCGACCCCCGGGCCCTATCGGTCGCGCTGGATGCCTGGCATGTCCAGGAGCGGCTCGGTTCGCCGGAAGGCGAACTGGCCCTGGCCCAGGCGGTCGTCTATCTCGCCTGTGCGCCGAAGAGCAATGCGGTCTATGCGGCCTTCAATGCGGTGCGCGAGGCCGTGCGCAGCGGCGGCTCTGTGGAAGTACCGATGCACCTGCGGAATGCGCCGACCCGATTGCTCGCGGCGATGCAGCACGGAGCCGGATATCGCTATGCCCACGACTGGCCGGACGCCTACGTTCCGGGCGAAAGCTATCTGCCGCCGGCGTTGGCCGACAGGCGCTTCTACGCGCCGACCGACCGTGGCTTCGAGCAACGCCTGGCGCAGAAGCTTGCGTGGATGCGCGAGCAGGACGCGAAGTCGGCCTGGCAGCGCTGGGGCGAAGACGAAAGCCAGGACGAGGTCTGATTCATGCTCGATCCGAAACTGATTCGAACCGAACTCGATACCGTGGCGGCGGGCCTCTCGCGCCGGGGCTTCAACCTGGATGTCGGCAAGCTGAGGGCGCTGGAGGAGAGGCGCAAGGCCCTGCAGGTTGCAGCCGAGCAGCTGAAAGCCGAACGCAATAGCCGCTCGAAGGCCATCGGCGAGCTCATGAAGGTGGGGGACCGGGAGGCGGCGGAAGCCGCCAAGGGTGACGTCGCCCGGCTGAAGTCGGAGCTCGACGCCCTCGAGAGTCAGTTCGATCCCGTTGCAGCCGAGCTGGAGAGCTACCTGGCGGGTGTTCCGAACCTGCCGGCGCCGGAGGTGCCGGACGGCCCGGACGAATCTGCCAATGTCGAGCTTCGGCGCTGGGGACAGCCACCCTCTTTGAACTTCGATGCCCGCGATCATGTCGATCTCGGCGTCATGCTGGGCGGCATGGATTTCGAGACGGCGACGCTGATTACCGGTTCCCGGTTCGTGGTGATGCAGGGTGCCATTGCATCGCTCCACCGCGCGCTCGCCCAATTCATGCTCGACGCCCACACCCGCGAGCATGGCTACACCGAAGTGAACGTGCCCTACATCGTCAACGGTACATCCCTCTTCGGAACCGGTCAGTTGCCGAAGTTCGCGCAGGACCAGTTCCGGCTGGAGGGGGATTCCGATTATTGGCTCGCACCCACGGCGGAAGTCCCGGTAACGAATATGGTCCGTGACCGCATCCTGGATGCAGACGTGCTACCGCTGAAACTCACGGCGCACACACCCTGCTTTCGCAGTGAGGCCGGAAGTTACGGTAAGGACACCCGCGGTATGATCCGCCAGCATCAGTTCGAGAAGGTGGAGCTGGTGCAGGTCGTGGCGCCAGATGCCTCCTGGAAGGCCTTCGATGAGCTTGTAGGGCATGCGGAGAGCATTCTGCAGCGACTCGAGCTGCCTTATCGTGCCGTTGACCTCTGCACTGGCGATCTCGGTTTCGCGGCGGCGCGCACGGTCGATCTCGAAGTCTGGCTGCCGGGCCAGAATACCTACCGGGAGATTTCCTCCTGCTCCAACTTCCTTGATTTTCAAGCGCGACGGATGCAGGCGCGGTGCCGATCGCCGGGCTCCAAGAAGCCGGAACTGGTGCATACCTTGAACGGTTCCGGCCTTGCGGTCGGGCGCACGCTGGTGGCAGTGCTCGAAAACGGACAGCAGCAGGACGGATCGGTGGTCATTCCCGAGGTCCTGCGCAGCTATCTCGGCGGGTTGGAAGTCATCGAACCGCGCTGAGGCGACGCGGACGCGATCCATGGATTACTTTCCCATTTTCCTCGACATCCGCGGCGCCCGCTGCGTGGTGATCGGCGGCGGCGATGTCGCCCAGCGCAAGGCCGAGGCCTTGCGGCGCGCGGGCGGGGCCGTGGATGTCATCGCGCCGGAAATCCATGCGGCGCTCGTTCAGCTCGCAGAGGCGAGTGGAGGCCGGGCCGAGCTTCGTGGCTGGCATGCCGATGATCTGGACGGCGCCCGCCTGGTTGTGGCGGCGACGGATCGTGAGGACGTCAATCGCGCGGTCTCCGAGGCGGCCAGGGTACGCAACGTTCCCGTGAACGTGGTGGATCGGCCGGAGCTCTGCAGCTACATCGTACCTTCCATCGTCGATCGCTCTCCGCTCGTGATCGCGCTCTCCAGTGGTGGCGCCTCGCCGGTCCTGCTGAGGATCCTGCGGGAACGTTTGGAGCGCATGTTCCCGGCGGCCTACGGCGAACTCGCGCGCCTTGCCGGTAGCGTCCGCGACCGGGTGCGACAGGCGGTCACTGATCCGGAGCTTAGGCGGCGCTTCTGGGAACGAGTGCTCGAAGGCCCCGTCGCCGAAGCGGTCGTCAGCGGCCGGGGTGAAGAGGCCCAGGCCCTGCTGGATGCGGAAATCGCAGGGGGAACTGCGGCGGCAGACCGGGGTGGTGAGGTGTGGCTGGTGGGGGCGGGGCCGGGCGATCCGGATCTGCTCACGCTCAAGGCGTTGCGCCTGATGCAGCGTGCCGATGTGGTTCTCTACGACAACCTGGTGTCTCCCGGCATTCTGGACCTGGTGCGTCGCGACGCCGAGAGAATCTATGTCGGTAAGCGTCGAGCAATGCATGCCGTACGCCAGGAAGGCATCCACGCCATGCTGCTTGAATATGCACGCAAGGGGTGCCGTGTCCTGCGTCTGAAGGGCGGCGATCCCTTCGTGTTCGGTCGCGGAGGCGAGGAAATCGCGAGTCTCGCTGCAGAGGGTATCCCGTTCCAGGTCGTCCCCGGCATCACGGCAGCAAACGGCTGTGCGGCTTATGCGGGCATACCGCTTACGCATCGTGATTACGCGCAATCCGTGCGCTTCGTCACCGGCCATCTCAAGGGCGATGCGGTCAACCTCCACTGGCCGGAGCTCGCAGACCCCGGCCAGACACTGGTCGTGTATATGGGGCTGGTCGGACTCGAAGCGCTGGTGGCGGGTCTGCTCGAGCACGGTCGTGATCCGGCTACACCCATCGCCCTGATCGAGCGGGGCACGCTGCCGGAACAGCGCGTGATCACCGGTAGTCTGGCGGACATCACGGAGCGCGTGCGTACAGCCGAGGTCCATGCGCCCACGCTGCTCATCGTCGGCGAGGTGGTGCGGCTGCGCGACACCTTAGCGTGGCGTGGAGATGCCGCCTCTGCGCTGTTGCGCCAAGACGGGTAGTTTACTCCTTCTCGCCAAACGCTCCGTGACCGAGACGCTCGCGCCGGACGTCTTCCGAAAGTTGCGCGTCGCCCTGCTTTTCGAGCTGCCGCGGTCGCGTCTGCTCGTTCATCTGGTGGATGCTCGAGGCCGCCTCCAGGTCTGCTTGGGACTGCACCCCTGCCATGACCTGACGCTCGCGCAGGTAGCGCCGCATGTCGGCAATCAGCTCATTCGTCAAGGTGTCGTCCCGCTCCATGGCGAGCACGTACCGTGGCTGCTCCAGATTCATGGCACCACTGACAGCAATGATGCTGGAGTGGATCTGGCTGACGACAAGCCACGGCGTCAGGCTCGAACGGACGAAGATATTCTCCGATCGCGTCGAGTCGTGAATGCTCATGCCGGTGGCGAGCCGCGACTCGCTGTAGGTGCCGCTGGCGCGGAATGCAATGAGGCGGGATTCGAACTGGAACTCGCCAAGATAGATGTTGGCGACGTAGGCCAGTGCGCCTCCGAGCAACCAGAGCACCGCCGGGCCAAGCAGCGCGCTGGCGAGCACCTCGACGGACGGTTCGGCCAGATTCTGGATGGCGAAGAAGAGCCAGACCGACGATCCGAGCAGCAGCACCTGACCGAGGAGGACGCCCGGCAGAATCAAGGGGTCACGGCGCAGCTCCAGCGGTGCGGGTTGAATCTCATGCAGGATTTCACCACCGAAGTCTCCCTTGTTGTCGCTACCCTGGCTCTGGAGCATGGGCGGTTCGTTGATGTATTCCCGGTTGGGAATCTCCATGTAACGGTGGTTTGCCAGCGTCATTTCGATGGCGCGGAAGATGTCCATGGGATGGACGCTTTCCTGCCAGTGATCCCGATACTCGGATACCTCTGTCGGTACCATGCCGCGCGGAGCACGCCGCAGCGCCATGACAAAGGCGTATAGGAAAGCTGCGAACAACGCTCCGGCAAACACGGCCAGCCAGGGATAGGGATTGAGCGGCAACGGCGGCAGGCCGGTCGTCTCTTGGTAGTCGACGAGCTGGACGGTCAGGAGAACCGGCACGCCGAGCCAGAGCGCGAGCTTGATGAACTGCTGGAAAGGCCGCTCCTGGAAGGACGTCGTGCTGCTGTGGGTCCGGGGCGCGCGCAGGTCGGAGTTGCGCCAGAGCGGACTCGGCTTGAACCGCAACCACACGAGGAAGATCACGAGCAACGCCGCGAGTCCCAGATAGCTCGCGACAGGTGACTCGAACACCACGCTCCACTCGGTCGTGCGCGCATAAAGCAGCGTGAGCCCGAGGAGCAGCAGGACCACGGCACTGAACCAGGCGGCCATGAACAGCTTCAAAGTGATCCAGCGCATCGGCCAGGGCAGGAAAATGAGGTGAAAACTGAGGCCGTTGAGCATGCGGGCGAGCCAGCCGCGCGGTTCCCTGAACGTGAGGTTCTTGCGCCCGACGAGCATCTCGCTGAGCACCTTCGGAGGATCGTAGATGCCCTCGTGCTGAAAAGCGCCCTCCCGACCTGGCGTGATGCTCGGAGCATTCGAAGCAGAGCGGGAAAGGTTCGCAGGCACGCCGCGTCCGACGTAGAAGCGAGCGACCTTGAACAGGCCCAGACCAACTGCATACAGGCCGATGGCGAGCAGCAGGACGCCGGTGCCGAAGCGAAGATCGTCGGCTCCGTAAAGGATCAGATAACCACCGAGGCAGGCGACTGCGGCGCCACGGAGGAAGTAGAGCAAACCTTCGAGCCGGAAGGGATTGCGCAGCTCGATCGACTGCGAACCGTATTCGAATGCCACCGTCGACGACCCCCCTTGGTCAGATGGGAGCGATTCGACTCCAGCGGTACTGGTTCCCGCGGACGGCAGTCGTTGGCGAAACCCTACCCGATTTCGCCGCCCGGCTACAGTACTCCGGTGTCACGCTTCGCGATCGTGCCAGAGTCCGGTGGCGGTGATGCCGAGGATGAAAATGAACAGGGACACCAGCAGTCCCGGGACGAAACCCGCGAGAACGCCGGCGAGATCGATCACGCTGCCGAGGATGAGTGCGCCGAGTGGGGCTGCGGACAATGTTCCCAGCACGAAGATGCTCAGAATGCGCGCCCGCTGCGCTTCCGGAGCGCCGCTTTGCACCATCATCCGGGCCGTGGTGCTGGTCACCCCCATGTTCATGCCCCAGCCGGCGGTTGCGAGCACCATCAGCCACAGCGGCGGCTCGAGCAGGAACACTGCGAACAGCAGCACGCGTGTGATCTGCATGACCAGGAACAGCCGTCCCGGTCTGGCCAGGGGCAGGAAGCGCAGCATGCCCACGTTCGACGCGATACTGCCGGCGAAGAACGTGATGCTGAGCGCCGCGAGCAGTGCGGCATCGCCGCTGTAACTGCGGGTGACGAGGAACGGATAGACGACGAACCAGGCGCCGGCGTTGAAGATGCTCGAGAGAAAGTTCAGTGCGATCACGTCCCGGACGCGCGTGCTCTGCCAGAGGATTCGGAATCCCTCGCGCACATCGTCGATCGTCCGCGCTTGCGTCGTCCGTGGCTCGACGCGGGTGAGGGCCGGGGCGATACCGGTCATCGCCAGTGCTCCGAGCCCGAACAGGATGGACTGAATCAGCAGCACCGGTTCCAGGCCAAGCGCATCGATTCGCCCACCGAGCCAGGTTCCCCCGAGGCCGACCGTGGCGGTCACCGCCGTGGTCAGAACCACGGTGCGCTGAATGTGACCGCGCGCAACCCGGTTGAGAAGGGCGACGCGCGGCGGTTCGGAAAGTCCCGCAAGGGCAGCGACGGCCAGTCCGAACAGGATCACGCCGAGGTAGCTCAGCCCGAAGCCGAACACCAGCGCAGCCATCAGCAGAGGCGGGACGGCCGCCAGCAGGTGCATGCGGAGCAGCAGGATGCGGCCATCGAAGCGGTCGCCCAAGCTGCCCCCGAAGAGCATGAGCGCAAATCCGGGCAGGGCGATCAGCATCTGGGCGACGCCGACCTGGGTGCCGGGCACGGCCAGCATGCCGACGAGCATCCAGGTAACGAGGAACTGCTGCAGATTGACGCCGGCCATCCAGGATGCGCTGGCGCTGAGGTAGGCCGCGAAGTCGCGACGACCGGGCTGGGCGGATACAGCAGAGGATGGCGCTGTTGCAGCCTCTTCTTTACCGGGAGGTTTCAACGGTCGCTGATCGGCTCGGGAAATCGGGAGGGTGTTCTGTCCGCCATTCAGGTCTGCACGCTCGAGCTCATGGTCAATGGTTACCGCGCCGCGCCGCGCCGCGACGTCGCCGGCGGCCGCGTAGTGTAGCCGAGGTCCGCGGAGTGGTCGCGGACCTCGTGCACAGGTGCACAATGGCCATGGGCCGGCGTGTACACTGCACTTCGCGTCTGCACCGTCCTCGCGACGGTCGCCACCTCCCAGGTCGGAACGCACAGGGAAGCAGGAGGGCTGCCATGAACAAGGTGATCAAGATCATCGCCATCGTCGCCATCATCTACGTAGCGATCGTCGTGCTGTTCGAGTCGTTGCTCGGCTATTTTCAGCCCGAGGGAGAAGACACGGTCGTGATCACCACGCGTACCGCAGACGGCGATAGCCATGACCGGGTGTTAACGCTATTGACGGACAACGACAGCTACTATGTCGCCGCCAACCACTGGCCGCGCGCGTGGTACCGGCAGGCGCTGGACAATCCCAACGTCGAGTTGACCATGAACGGGGAGCGGCGCGCGTTTCGCGCGGTGCCGGTGACCGGAGCCGAGCACGAACGCATGATGGAAGAGCACGCGCATTCACTCGTGTTCCTGATCCTGACCGGATTCCCGCCACGCTACTTCTTGCGGCTCGACCCGATCGATCAATCCACCCTCGGGCGCGCCCCAGGCTCATGAAGGGATTGCGGCGACGGGAGCTTCGAGGCACGTGAAGTTCGCTATCTCCGGCGCGAACAGCAGTGTGGGCCGGAATCTGCTCGGACACATTGCAGCGCGCAGCGAGTTCTCAGCAGTCAGCGTCGTCCGCTCCGATCGCGCAGCAGCAACGCTCCCTGCCGGTCCCAACCTTGGCTGGGAAGTGCTCGATTACTCTGATGCCGCAAGGCTCGCTGCCGTGTTCGAGGGCGTTTCCGTCTTGGTCCACCTGGCAGGTGTGCTTTTCGAGGGACCTGGCGCCTCCTATGCCGAAGCCAACGTCGAAACCACTCGGGCCGTCGCCAGCGCCGCCGAGGCTGCGGGCGTCGAACACGTCATTTTCGTCAGCGCCCTCGGTGCCAATGCTGCTTCGGTCAATGGCTACTACCGCTCGAAAGGTGAGGCCGAAGCGGTCGTGGCCGCGGCGCGGTCTGCGGCAACCGTCCTGCGAACACCGATGCTGCTTGGCAGCGGCAGCGCGGCGGGAGATGCCCTGATGCGCATGGCCCAGCGGTCGACGGTGGCCATGCTCGGCGGCGGCAGGCAGCAGCTACGGCCTCTAGACATCGATGACCTCAGCCGGGCTATCCTTGCGGCCGCCGCGCGTGTCCCGGAAGTCTGCGTGATTCACGAACTTGCGGGTCCCGAAACCGTGACCTACCGCCGGCTGCTCGCGCGACTCGCGTCCCGACTCGGGCGCGATGTGCGCATCGTTCCTGTCCCGGTCGCCCCCGTACGCCTCGCTGCCGCTGTAGGCCGACGCCTGTTCGGTCGTGGCATGTCCCCGGACGTCGTCGACGTGATCACGGCCGACGAGACCGTCGCCCGGAATGCCGACGAGGCCTTGGGTATAGCGCTCACGCCCCTGGACGCGACGCTCGCGAAGCTGATCGAGGACCGTTGACGATGATGAGGGAGCCATGACCGAACCCGGAGCGACCGAGCGCGCGGCCAGCCCGGCGGACGATGCGGCGCCAAGACCGCCTGGCAGGCGCAACGCGATCGCGCGTGCGGTTCTGCTGCTCATCACCGTAGCCTGCTTCACCTATCTCTATTTTCGTCTGCAGGGTGCTGCCAGCAGGGAAGGACTGACGCTGGTGGCCTACATGACAGAGGTTTTTGCAAACGTGCAGTGGCTGCCCTGGCTGCTGCTCATGATGAGTTACTCCTGCTTCTTTTTCCTGATCGACACGCTGGTCGTGACCCGGGCTCTGAACTGGTTCGTCGTCAAGGTGAAGTACCGGGACATCCTCCCCATCCGTGCCAGTGCCTACATCATCTCGATCTTCAATGAGCAGATCGGCAAGGGCGCGATGGCCTTCTATCTGTACCGGCGCGACGGCGCACCAGGTTGGGAGGTGGCGTCGGTCATGCTGTTCATCATGTTCTGCGAGTTCTTCTATCTGCTGATCTGGGCCACGACGGGCTACTTCTTCAGCAGCGACGTGCTGCCGGACATCTTCGTCATGATTCCGGTGATCGCGATCGGCGCAGCGGTTGTGTTCGCGCTATGGGTAGCCTATTTCCGAGGACTGCTGCTGCCCCGCAACGGACTGCGGGAGCGGCGCATCCTGCATGCGTTCAGGCGCGCGCGTCTTGTGCACTACGCGCTGTTCTTTCTCATCCGTTCACCTGCGCTGATCGCTGCGGTGTTCGTCTACAGCACGGCGCTGAACCTGTTCGGCGTTGAGGCTACGTTCCTCGGCATCCTCGGTTATCTGCCGGTGATCTTCTTCGCGGCATCGGTGCCGACACCCATGCGCGCGGCGGCCATCACCCTGTGGGTAGTGCTGTTCCCGGAGAACGAAGGGCAGATGGCCGCATTCGGCTTCGTGCAGCACAACTTCTTCATCCTGTTCAATGCGCTGATTGGCCTGCTTTTCTTCAAGCGTGCGCAGCGTGAGTTGATCGAACCCGCCAAAATTGCCGCGAGTTCTAGCGGCAGCGATGGCAGTACGCGTAGCGGGACGGGCCCCACCGCCGGATGATTGCCAACAGCCTAACTGGGCTGCGGCTCGTCCTCGTCATACCCGTTGCATGGGGCTTTGCGCATCCGGACACCTGGCCTGCCTGGTGGCTGCTGGCCCTCCTCCTGATTGCGATCGCCACCGACATGATCGACGGCGTGGTTGCGCGCAGATCAGGCACGGCCTCGCCGGCGGGGCAGCTCTTCGATCATGGCACGGACTGCCTGTTCGTGACCGCGGCGCTGGCGGGCGCAGCCTACGCTGGGAGCGTTCCCTGGCTGCTGCCACTGCTGGTTGCACTTGCCTTCGGCCAGTACGTGGTCGATTCGCGCTATCTGCATCAGGAGCGCCGGCTTCTGGGCAGTCTGATCGGGCGCTGGAACGGTATCTTTTACTTCTTGCCGTTACTCATCATGGCTGCGGGGCGCCTGGAGATGCTGACCGCAGCCGCTCCGACGCTGGCCGTTGCGGCCTACTGGCTAGCCTGGATGCTGGTGGCATCGACCTTGATTTCCATGATCGACAGGGCCATCGCCCCGTGGCGTCGCATGGCCTGAAGCACAGCCTCTCTACAAACAGTGGGCGGGGCGGGGCAGACCGGCAATACGGGCGGCGGTCTTGGCGGGGCTGCCGCCGAACAGGCGCATCAGGTGAATGCTGCGGCCTTTTTCGGGGCCGAGTTCGGCGGCCACAGCCTTCGCGAGAGCCCGATTGTTCGGCGCCAGCTTGTGACGGGCGTAGAAGGCTCGTAATACCGAGACGATTTCCCAGTGGGCGTCCTCCAGTTCGATCCCCTCACTCTCGGCAAGCGCACTGGCTACGGCCGGCGACCAGGCAGCGAGGTCGCGCAGATAGCCTTCCTTGTCCAGTGCCGGCAGCGTGTCCATTTCGATTTCAGAACCAGCTCATCACCCGGTCGCAGTGAAGCGCGAGTTCCACGAAGCCGGATTCGTCTATGACTTTGACTTCCCGCGCGAGGCGCCGCTGCAGTCCGCGTGCTGAGACGTCTGCGCCGAGGGCATGGGTGGTGTGGCCAGGCAGCGTAGCAGCCGCCGTAGATCCGGCGACCGCGGCGTATACCCCGTCTTCTATCAGCAGCAGGGCATCATCCGCTGCGATCACGCGCAGACAGGCTGCGAGCGCATCGCTGCGGGCGGGTGACTTGTCGATGAGGTGCAGTGTTGCCATCAGAAGCTCAAGACCCGGTCGACGGTGGCGATCAGTGCGGCCATGTCGGCATCGTTGATGGCTACCACGGGCGGGGCCAGATCGCCCACGGAGAGCCCGCGCTCGACAAGCGAGGGTCCATGGACGCGAACGTCGGTGACGTCATAGGCGGGCAGCGCGGTCCAGTTCGCCCCGGTATCGCGGCTGCCGAGCGCCGACGGTTCCTGATCTGCGACCACTTGCAGTACGCCGTCACCCTCGAAAAGCACCGTCAAAGGCGGCTCGAAGACCGACGCCGCGAGCACTGCCTCCAACGCTTCCTCGCCGCTTGAGCGCCCGTGGGGGGCAGTGCGGACGTGAAAGAGCAGGTAAGCCATATCAGCCGCCGAAGGTCACGAGACGATCAGCATCAAGGGCGGCGTCGGCAAGCTGGCCGAGTCCCGAGATCACGAATTCGGGTCGTGCGGAGATACCGGCGCGTTCGTAGCGCGATGCTTCCTGAGAATCGAGTATGCCCCGCTTCAGCGCCGACGCCACACAGATCACGAGGTCCAGCTCGTGCTGACGACCCAGCTTCGCCCAGGCAGCGGTCAGGTCCTCTTCGTCCTGGGGCGCGACGGTGAGCGCATTCGCGTTATAGGTGCCTTCGCCGTGAAAGAAGACCCGCTTGAGTTCGTGCCCGGACGCCAGGACGGCGCGCGCAAAGCGCAGCGCCGAACGGGAGCCCTCGCTGCCTGCTGGACCCGATCGGACGACGATGGCGAATTGCATGAGCTGATCTCGACCGTGGCGACCCCGTGTCGGAATCGCCACGGCGTAGGGTCATCAGTCGTCTGCGAGGCCGATCAGGTGCAGCAGCGACAGGAAGATGTTGTAGAGCATCACGTAAAGTGTGACGGTCGCACTGATGTAGTTGCGCTCACCGCCGTGCACGATGGCGCTGGTCTGCCACATGATCAGACCGGACGCGAGGAACAGAAACATTACCGAGACCGTCGTTCCCAGTGCGGAGATCTGTAGGAAGTAATTGGCGATGGCGGCAATGAAGGCGACCAGGATGCCTACGAACAGAAAGCCGGTCATGAAGCTGAAGTCGCGCTTCGTGACCAGGGTATAGGCGGACAGTCCAAAGAAGATCACCGCTGTTCCGCCCAGCGCCATGAGGACGGGTTGCAGACCGCCCATGGCAATGTAGGCGTTGAGGATCGGGCCGATAGTCAGGCCCATGAACCCCGTGAGCGCGAAGGTCCAGACCAGGCCCCAGGCACTGTCCTGGGTCTTGTGAATCGCGAACAGAAACCCGAAGTAGGGCAGGAGCATCCACAGACCGAGGAAGGGCATATTGATGGCCATGGAAATTCCGGCGGTGACCGCGCTGAAAGCCACCGTCATCCCGAGGAGGGCATAGGTGTTGCGCAGGACCTTGGCCGCTTCCGTATCCAGGGTCGCGCCGGGGGTGGTTGTGGCCGTGGCGGCGCGGGTCGTGACATCCGCGTGGCGACGCTGTTCCATGACTACTCCTTCGATTAAGGCCCGGTATCTGCGAAACGCGACATCCATGGTCGGAGGCCACATTTCAAACGGGTATATACGGCCTGGCTGCGCCCATTGCAAGCAGGGTGCCCGGCGCTGGAGACTTGATTTGGAAGACATTTCCGGTCTCCGGATGGAATCCGGACCCGGCCACCGTAAGCTACGGAGAAAGCCATGAGTCAACAGGCGACGCTCCTGGTCGAGGGCATGCACTGCGCATCCTGCGTCGGCCGGGTTCAGCAGGCGCTCACGGCGGTACCCGGCGTCGAGACGGCGGCGGTCAATCTGGCCACCGGGACCGCCAGCGTTCGCGTCCAGGATGGATTCGAGAGCGAGGAAGAACTCTGTTCCGCCGTCGCCAGCGCTGGTTACGCGGCCTCGATCAAAACCGGAGCTGGTGCCGCGTCCTTCCGCGAGAGGCAGGAGCAGGAAACCGCTCAACTCAAGCGCAATCTCGTCATGGCGGCCGCCTTCACGCTGCCCATCTTCCTGCTCGACATGGGCAGCCATTTCATCCCGCCCGTGCACCACTGGCTGCTGGCAACTGTCGGTCAACAGAACCTCTATTACTTCTTCTTCGTGCTCGCCAGCGCGGTGCAGTTCGGCCCAGGGCGCGAATTTTACCGGGCCGGGCTGCCTGCGCTGCTTAGGGGCGCACCGGAGATGAACGCTCTGGTCATGCTCGGAACCAGTGCCGCCTGGGGTTACTCGGTGGTCGCCACGTTTGCCCCGGGCGTGCTGCCCGAAGGCACCGTGAACGTCTACTTCGAGGCGGCTGCCGTGATCATCACCCTGGTCCTGCTCGGACGCTGGCTCGAGGCTCGGGCGCGCGGCCGGGCCGGCGACGCGATCCAGCGTCTGCTGAGCTTGCAGGCTCGCGAGGCCCGGGTTGTGCGCGACGGCCGCCTCGAGCTCATTGCCGTAGAGGCGATTCAGGCCGGCGATCTGATCGAGGTCCGGCCCGGCGAGCAGATACCGCTGGACGGCAAGGTGCTGGATGGGGACGGGCACGTCGATGAGTCGATGCTCACCGGCGAGCCCATGCCGGTACCCAAAACGACAGCGTCCGAGGTGGTGGGCGGGACCCTGCTGCGCAGCGGCAGCCTGCGCTTCGAGGTTACGCGGACCGGAGATGACACGGTACTGGCTCAGATCGTCAGGTTGGTCGAGGAGGCGCAGGGATCGAAGCTGCCCATAGAAGCGCTGGTCGATCGGGTTACCGGGATCTTCGTTCCTGTGGTGATCGCTGTCGCGCTCGCGACCTTCCTGGTCTGGCTCGCCATCGGTCCGGAGCCGGCGCTCACGTACGCTTTGGTCAACGCCGTCGCGGTACTGATCATTGCCTGTCCTTGCGCGATGGGGCTCGCCACACCCACGTCGATCATGGTCGGCTCCGGTAAGGGCGCGGAATTGGGGGTCCTGTTCCGGCGCGGTGACGCCCTGCAGGCCTTGCGCGAGGTGGACATCGTTGCATTCGACAAGACTGGCACCTTGACCGAAGGGCGCCCGACGTTGACCGAAGTCGCCTGCGTCGGTGCCTGGACGGAAACGGATGCTTTGCGCTTTGCGGCAGCCGTGGAAAGCCGATCCGAACATCCGGTTGGGGAGGCTGTCGTCACGGCAGCGGTGGATCGCGGCCTCGAACTGCAGCAACCGGAGTCCTTCCGCTCCGATGCCGGCCGAGGCGTGGCTGCGCGGGTGGACGGCCGCGACGTCGTGGTCGGCTCAGCCCGCTTTCTCGAAGAACGTGGGATCGCTGTGGCGCCCCTGCGCGGCATCGCCGACCGGCTGGCGGATGCCGGGCGAACGCCCATTCTCCTCGCGGTGGACGGTCAGCCAGCGGCAGCATTCGGTGTGGCCGATCAGCTCAAGGACTCCAGCCGGGCCACGATCCATGCGCTGCGGGAGAAGGGCCTGCGCATCGCCATGATCACCGGCGACAGTGAACGTACTGCACGTCGCGTTGCTGCCGAGCTCGGGATCGATGAGGTTCTCGCGGAGGTTCTGCCGGAAGGCAAGGTGGAGGCGATCCGGGCTTTGCAGGAAGGGCCCACAAAGGTGGCCTTCGTCGGGGATGGCATCAACGATGCACCGGCGCTTGCACAGGCCGACGTCGGTATCGCCATCGGCGGCGGCACCGACGTCGCCATCGAGGCAGCAGAGGTCGTGCTCATGACCTCGGATCTGCGCAATGTGGCGAATGCCGTGGCGTTGTCGCGGGCGACGCTGCGCAACATCCGCCAGAACCTGTTCTGGGCTTTCGCCTATAACGCCAGTCTGATCCCGGTCGCCGCCGGCGTGCTCTATCCGCTCTTCGGCGTCCTGCTGTCGCCGATCTTCGCGGCGGTTGCCATGGCGGCGTCGAGCGTTTGTGTGGTCGGTAACGCCCTGCGCCTGAAGCGATTCAGGACGCCGCTGGATCAGCGCGGCAGCCGATCGTACGCCGGGAGTCCTTCAGGCAGCGCGTGAAAGGCCTGCTTGTCACAGCAGAAGATCGCCATCTGAGGCTGTCCGAACTGACTCGGGTCGTCCATCGAACCGACCTTGAGGATCACGGCCTGGGCCATTTGCGGCGAGCGGGTCACCAGATGGGTTCCGCATTCCGGGCAGAACTCCCGGGTCACCGCGTTATCGATGTCGCCGCGGGTGAAACCCTTCGGCTCTCCCTGAACGTAGCGGAAGCCGTCGTTTGGCATGGCCATGAACACGTTAGGCGATCCGCCGGTGATGTACTGGCACTCGCGGCAGTGGCACTGGGCCTTGAAGATGGGGTTGCCGGCGGCCTCGTAACGCACCGACTGACAGTAGCATCCGCCCTGGATTTCCATGATCGCTGTTCTCCCCTTGAGCATGGCGTGGTGGCGGAGGGGGTGGGATTCGAACCCACGGAGCCCTTGCGGACTCGCCGGTTTTCAAGACCGGTGCTTTCGACCACTCAGCCACCCCTCCTCAAGCCGGAAGTATAGTGATGCGCAGCTCCAGACGTCGATACATGGTTTGATCCGCTTTCGAGATAGTCGACTTATATTGCTGTTTTATATAACGAATAAAAGAATCTTCTCGAAATAGATTGAGCATTTCCAAGTGATGACATCAGAGTTCGTGGTCTACGGGTTTGAACAGCCGCTGCTCGTCGGCGAGCCGAGCGGCAAGGCTCGGTCGAGCCAGGACACGTTGTTCGTAGGCCGCGAGCGCCGGCCAGCGGTCACCGTCGATGCGGGCACCGGTGTGCCGAAGGTTCAGGAACTGGCAGCCGAGTGCGATGTCGGCAATGGAGAAGGCGCTGCCGACCGCATGCTCTCTTCCCTCGAGCTCTGATTCCAGGTAGTCGAACAGCGGCGGCAACTTCTCCCGCAACGTCGATCGTGCGGTGGCGACATCGGGCTCCTTGCCCATCAGGCCGGCGACGATCAGGGGCCGGAACATGCCCGATCCGATACCTGCACCTTGCGTACGAATGGCGACCCTTTGACGCCATAGATGATCAGTTCGGCGGTCATGTGCTGTTCCTATGTGAAGGGATGGGTAAAGAATATTTGTGCGCTCAGGGCCTGAGTCCCCGCTCTGCGAGCCAGACCGTGATCCGCTCCGCGACCTCTGAGCGGATGTGTTCTGGTTCCAGCAGGTAATGATCGCCGGGCAGAAGCACGAGTTCCTTGTCGCCGCTGGCCAGCGCCGCGTGGATGCTGCGCGCATCGCTTGGAAAGACCCCGGTATCAGCAAGGCTCTGGATGACCAGTGCGGGTGTCGTGATCCTGCCGAGATGGGGGGCGCCACGACACTGGGAGTCGCGCAGGCTCCACATGGATAGCCAGGTCCGCAGTGTGTTCGTGAGTCCGATCCCGCGTGGGCTGTAGTTGGCACGCATCGGGTCGCCGGCATAACAGACACCCACAGGTCGATCCGAAGGGTCGAGTGAGCCGTCGAGCAATCGCGGGTCCGCCCAGGTGCGGAACAGCAGGAAGGCGCGATCGCGGGCGCCGTGTTCAGCGAGCCGGGCGAGCTCCGCGTGAACCCAGTCGGTGATGCGATCATTGCGGGCAGCCTGCGCTTTTCGGTAGCGGGACAGGAAGGCTTCGTCGTACGGAGGACCGTTGGCCGCGTCGTACATGTCGAGCGTCGGGTCCACCGAAAGCGGATCAGCTTCGTCAGTGACAGCGGGATCCATCCACGCCGTCAGGACCTCGGGTCTGCCCGCATGGGCGTTCAAGGACACGTAGGCATCGCAGGCAGGCAGCTTTTCGACCGCGGCGGGCAGGGCCATGCCTGGGGAAGGGCGGATGTGTGGATCTACAGCCTGGGACTGATAGGCGGCCATGAGCGAGCCACCGCCGGAGTTGCCGAGCAGGACCACGTACTCGACCCCGGCGGACTCGCGCAGCCAGCGCACGCCTGCGCCGATGTCGATCAGCGCGTGCTCGAGCAGGAAAAACGCCTCGTTGCCGCGGAAGCGCGTGTTCCAGCCAAGAAAGCCGAAGCCGCGCTCAGCAAGGTGGCTCGCCAGGTAGTGCTCGCTGAAGTCGACGTTGTAGTGGCTGGCGATGAACGCCACGCGTGGACGCGCGCCTGCGCGGACATGGTAGAGGCCCTGGCAGGGATGAAAGCCGGCTCCGTTACGCCCGGCAGTGGGCGACTCCAGCGCGACGAAGGAACGGTCTACATTGGTCAGGTCTGGCATTGCATCCCCCTGCGAAGAGTGTGCGGGTAGCGACCTTGCAAGGGCAAGGTCCACGAGCAGGACTTGCTGCGTCGGTTCGATCAGGTATCGTCTACTCAAGCACGAATGAATGTGAACGCTGGGGAGCGCACCTCATGACTCGAATTCGCAAACTGGAACCGGAGCAGTGGGACCCGGAGCTTCGGGAGATGACCCGGGCCGATACGGCAACGCCGCTGGAGCAGGGGCTCATGCGCATGGTCGCGCACTGTCCCGAACTTGGTAAGGGGCTCGCGCGTTTCGGCGGTGCGCTGAAGATGAGTCGCACGCTGCCCGAGCGCCTGGTGGAACTGGTACGCCTGCGGGTGGCGTTCCACAATCAGTGCCGGAGCTGCATGGCCATACGCTATACGGACGCGCTTGCAGACGGCCTGACCGAGGATCTCGTGTGCTCCCTGGAGAACCCACCCGAGGCCCAGGACCTGACCGAGCCCGAGAAGGCTGCCATCGCCTACGGCGAAATGATGGCCACTAACCACCTTGCCATAGATGATGCGGTGTACGACGGCCTGAGAGAACACTTCAGCGAGGCGCAGGTCGTCGAGCTGGGAATGACGGTGGCGTTCTTCGTCGGCTTCGGGCGGCTTGCCGCAACCTGGCACATGGTGGAAGAGCTGCCGAAGAGCTACCAGGAGTCCCATGAGCCCATTGCACCATGGGAGGCGGAGTCGATCGTCGTGCGTTGATGCCCTTACGACACCGTCTCGCCGCGCGGCTACCCAGCTCGCTTAAGGGCTGGGCGCGGTTCCGGCTGTGGGTTCCAGGCGGGGGCTATACGTTGCGATGGTCGCGAATCTTGTTGTCTTCGAGCTCTTCCTGCCAGCTGGCGTGGAACCAGTCCTTCAGCCACTGCAGCTGCGCCTCGATCCGCGCTTTCTTGTCATAAGTCAGCATGGTCTGGCTCATGCCCTCGAGGACGAACCGTAGCGTATCGCGGTTGCGCTGGAACTTTTCGACGCTGGCCTCGTGGAAGTCGGGAAAGTTGTCCCTGGCCATGTCGCGGCGCAGGCGCTCGAAGTGCCCGGCGGCGGGGCGGATGATCTTGCGCAAGTCGGGATCGGTACGGGAGGCAGCAATGAGTTCCTGCCAGGCAACGAACAATTTGTCGTTCACGAAGCGCCACAGCGTGTCGACAGCGTAATCGATGTAGTCCGTACCCGGCGGTGCGTTGCGCGCAGCAGTCATGTACTGATCCAGCCACTTTTCGGTCAGATACTTCACCGACGCTTCGAGCGCATGCTGGGTCGTAGGGAAATAGTACTGTACGGCTCCGCGCGTAAACCCTGCCTTCTTGGCAATCTCCGTCGTGGTTGTCCGGACGTAGCCGATTTCCACGAAGCAGTCGATCGTAGCGTCGAGGATTTCCTGGCGCGTCGCCTGGCTGCGCTGCCAGCGCGGTTTGCGCTCGCGACTCTGCGCTTTGCTGGCTACCTTGGACTCGGCCTTGGCGGCGCGCCGAGGCGCCTTGGTGTTTGACCGGGTGGCCTTTCCTTTTGCACTCGGTGCTCGTTTCGACGTCACGCTCGCTCCTTCCGCATGGGGCCCAAAGCCAACCTCTCAAATTTTACAGGTGGCCCTGTTGGCGGTCCATGCAGAAGCGCTCTCGAGGTTCGCGAGCGTGCGTCTGCTACGAATCGCTCAACGCAAAGCGTGCCACCAGTCCTGCATCTGAACGCCATAAGCCTTGGCGTATTCGCGCATCAGGTCGGTCGCCTCGGCCGGCAGCTCCTGAGGCTCGGTAGGCGGTAAATCGCTGGCGCCCTGAACCGGGTCGAGCCACTCCAGGCGGATACTCTCGAGCAAAGCCGGAAAATCCGGAGCCTCGTGATGATCGCTCGCCTGATGCTCCATGAAGCCGACGAAGTCGTCGAATGCGAGCAGGCAGTAGTAGGTACCGGGTGCTTCACCTCTCCAGTACTCGTACCTGCGGCATTTCTGCTCGATCCGGTGCGTGGCTTCATGCAGGGGACGGATGATGCGTTCGAATTCCTGTTCCTTGCCCTCGAAGATCTTGATGTGTGCCAGGATCGTCGCCAAAGGATTCGCTCCCAAAGTGGATGGCCAGGTTGGATAGCCGCCGCGCTGCGTCGATGTGCTGGCCCGATGGGCGAGCGCAGTATCCGGAAGCGCACCGGTATGCGTCAAGAAAAGCCTGATTTTTCAGACAAAAACAATCACGCCTGCTTTATTGCGCGAGTCGTTGGATAGCCTTTGCCTTCCTTCGTGGCGCGGCGGTCAGGCGCCGTGTTCCACCCTTTTCCATCACGTCTGCTTGACAGCGGTCGCGCAACGCTTTATCAGGTTACCTTCATGCACGCTTGAATGTAAAACGCCTTCAGATTCCTGGATCAGAAGAACAGGGCGTGCAGGGTAGGCTGGAACCGGCGGCAGATCCGTGAAATCGGTTCGCGCTGGGGCCGCGATGATCAAGGGAGAGGGAGAAATCATGAGCGTACGCGAAGCGCATGCCGGGCTGTTCAGGCGTGGGGTGCTGGCAGCAATGGTTGCAGCAGTCTCGGCGGGACCGACGGCTTTGGCCCAAACTGCAGAGGATGGAGAGAGCAGGCCATTGCGCCTGGCTATCGATGAAATCGTGGTTACCGGAACCATGCGAGACCAGGCGGCGCAGGACGTTCCAATTGCAGTCACCGCGCTTTCCGAAGAACAGCTGCAGCGTACCTTTCGCAACGACATTCTCGCCGTCGCCGAGCTGTCGCCTGGCGTATCGATGGGGCAGCTGCCGGGATTCAGGGCGATCGGCGGCGGTATCCGGGGCACGGGACAGAACTCGATCCTCGTGACGCAGGACTCCTCTGTCGTGGTCCTGGTAGACGACTTCGGTCTTTCCAACGTGCAGGCACAGTTCGTCGAGCTGTTCGATGTCGAGCAGGTCGAGATCTACCGGGGTCCGCAGGGCACCCTGTTCGGCAAGAGCGCAACGGGAGGCGCCATCGTCATCACGACGAAGCGCCCCGAGATGAACGAGCTCTATGCCGATTTCGAAACCCAGGTCGGCCGCTTCGTCGGTGGCAGCGTCGATTCCGACATTCTCAAGCTGCGTGCCGCCGTCAACGTCCCGCTCATCGAGGATCAGTTGGCGCTGCGCTTCACGGCCATTTACGACAGCGACGATGGGTTCTACCGCAACAATAAAGATACGGCGACGTTTCCAGACTCGGTCCCGATCTACGATGGGCTCGCCGATGCGCTCGGTGTGGCGACCCGAGACCTGTTTCCGCCCGAACTCGATACCCGCACCCGTGGATCGCGGGAGAAGCTGAACGGCACGGATGTTCTCGCGGGAACCGTCAAGCTGCTGTGGCAACCGAGCGAGAACTACGAGGCCTACTTCAAGTACGAGCGGTTGCGGGATACCTCCGGCGCCATTCCCGGCGTTCACGAGACGCCTTCAGGCGAGGGCTTTCTGATGCCCCTGCTCGGATTCCCCGGAATCCAGGAAGCCGGTCAGTCAGACCCCTTCAGCACTGGAGCCACCAATCAGTGTCCCGGCGGCAATCCGAGGGGGCTGTGTCACAACGCGGGTCAGCGGGTCTCGGTGGACGGCTTCCATCTGCATCAGCGCATGGAAATCGATGACCTCACGGTACGACTGCTGGCCGGTTACCGCGAGCAGAAGGAGATCCTGCCGAATACCTACGTCGGTGAAGCCTTCACTTCGCTGTTCGACGCCTCGCGCAATACGGTGAAGGACAGTCTGCAGTTCGAGCTCAGAGTGAACTCGAACTTCGAGGGTCCGTTCAACTTCGTCGCGGGTGCCTCCTATATCGAGGAGGAGACCGACATGCTGGCCTATGCAACGGTCGGTCTGCTTAGTCTGGTAACTTTTCTGCCTTCAGAGGACCCGGACAACGCGAATCCGCTCATAGCTGACGGAACTTTGGACGCCCGTGGCTTCCTCAATCTGGATTTGGACTTCATCAACGATCCGGCGACGACGAACACCCGGCAGGACCGAGAGACCTGGGCAGTCTACTTCGATGGTGGCTACGAGTTGACAGAAGACCTCACGCTCTCCGCCGGCATTCGTTACACGAAGGACAAGAAAACCTTCTTCCGTCGCGCCAACGCCGGGGGACCCTGCACCGCGCTGACACCGGAGAAGGATCAGGTTTTCGTCGACGGTGCCTGCGTGGACGCGCGTTCCAACGCGGTTTCTCGGGGTGGAGCCGACTTCACCATGGCGGATGTGCGCGCCTTCAGGATCCCCGATGGGTTGACGTTCGGGATCGATGGCCAGTTCCAGGAGAGCTGGGATGAGATCACTTTCCGGACGGTGCTCGACTACCGGATCGACGCTGATGTGATGACCTACTTGAGCTATTCGACAGGCTTCATTTCCGGTGGCTTTACGGAGACCTGCTCCAGTATGTTCACCTGTCAGCCGTTCGATTCGGAGACCAACTGGAATGTGGAACTCGGCTTGAAGGGTCAGTTTCTCGACAACACGCTGCAGACCAACGCGGCCGTGTTCTATACCCGCTACGAAGACCTGATCCGTTCCCAGGTGCTGCCGTTCACCGATGAGTTCGGACGCACGACCCAGGAGACCATCAACGTCAATGCCGGTGAGTCCGAAGCTTACGGGTTCGAGTTCGAGGCACTCTGGCTGCCGACCGACAACGTGACGCTGGACTTTGCTCTTGCCTGGCTGAAGCACAAGTACAGGGAGTTCGACCTGGACCTCACTGGTGACGGCGCCACCGAGGACTTCTCGAATCTGGATGTACCCTACTCGCCGGAGTGGAAGGTCGTAGCTGGTATTACCTACGACCAGCTACTCGGTGCCGGGCGCGGCTCGATCACCTACAACACCAGTCTCAACTACGAGTCCTCCGCCCAGACCTCCGTCTTCGAACCGACCTTCTCGAAGATGGAGTCCCGCGTGCTGTGGGATGCCAACGTCACCTGGCGTGATGCCAACGAGCGCTATCGGGTCACGCTGTGGGGCAAGAACCTGCTCGATGAGACGCATCGGATCGGTGCCAATTCAGTTGCCGGTCTCTGGAACTTCACCATGTATGGGCGGCCACGTTCCGTCGGCATGGAATTCGCGGTGCGGTTCTGAAAACACCTCTCGATTGGCTCTCCCCTGGAGCCTTTGGGCGGGTGCTCGCAAGAGCGCCCGCCCTTTTCTTTCCGGGCTTGTCAGAAAGACTCAGCTGTCCCAAACAGCGGGCAGGCGCCAACAGGCATGCATGCTGCCGATGCGCAGCGAGCGGAGCAGAGGTTCCGCGCCCGGGCCGAGACGCAGGTTGGGTAGATTCTTGAGAAGAACCTTGGATGCGGTCACGGCCGTATCGCGTACGATGGCGTAACGGGAACGCGGCCGGTCCTCTGGAACTGCCGGGTGTTTCGTCGGAGGGCCGAGCGCGAAGGTGAGCCCGGTCGGGAGACCATCCGCTCGGTACTGACCCCTCGGCTCTCTGCGGCAGAGATCCTTGCGCGTCACGTCGAAGGTGTCCGGATCATGGAACACGCGTGGATCCCGGTTCGCAGCTCCTGCCGAGCAGATGAGCAGCGCACCCTCCGGCAGCAGGAGCCCGAAACGCTCCACCTCGTGCCTGGCAAAGCGCTTGGCTTCGAGTACGGGTGTGGTGTGCCGAACGGTCTCCTGATAGGCGTATTTCACCAGCCTTTCGTCGTCGCGCAGCTTGCTCAATTCGCCGGGATGGGTAAGCAACAGGTACCACATGTTCGCAAGCGCGCCGTGCAGCGTCTCGTGGTCGCGCTCGAGCAGCGTGATCACGACGTCTTCAGCGGTCACCGGCTGCTCGAGTTCGAGCCCTGCCAGCGCCGAGATCAGGTCGTCCCCGGGCGTGTTACGCCGCTGTTCCAGTAGCGGGCGAAGATAGTCGGTGAGTTCCGCCATTGCCTGAAGCCCGCGCTCTTGCGCCTGCGGCGACCAGCCGTAGCCGTCCTGCATCTGCAGGTAGCGCTCGACGAAGAAGTCGAAGTCGCTGACCGGCAGATCGAGTTCTGCTGCTAGCAGTTCCAATGGGAAGCGGGCCGCAAATTCGACCGCAAGGTCCGCTTTTCCCCGACCCGAAAACTCATCGACGATACGCTCAGCAAGAGGGCGGGCATGCATGTCGAGGCGGTCGGCTTCGGCATTCAGGACGGGCAGCTCGTCGCCCAGGTCACGGCCGTAGTTCTCGAGCCCGTAGAACCAGCGCTTCGGCCGGGTCTCGAAGTTGGCATCGTCGGTAAACACCGAGGTGACGTCGTCGTAACGTGTGATCCAGTAGGCATTGCCGACCCAGTCGCGATAGCAGGGATAGTTTTCCCGCAGAACGGTCAGCGTCGGATAGGGATCTTCGAGGAACGCCGCCTTGAGCATGGCGGTCGGATGGATCTTCTCTGTCGACTGGCCGACGCGCAGGCGCTGATGCACCTCGTAGGTCCGATAACCCGAGCCGGTCGTGCGGCTGCCGTCCCGTATCAGGATGGGCACGCCATTGCGGCCGTAGACGATCTTGTTCTCCGGGCTATCGGTTGCCTGTCGGGCAAGCGTCGACGCGGATTTGCTGGCCTCTTGTTGGCCTGAGGTCATGGCCTGTCCTCGATGTCGTAGTCGATCCAGAGCGCATCCACCGACACGAGCCCCATGGGCCGCAGCGATTCGCCGTCGATGTCCTTGGGCATGCGCTCGACGTTGATCCGCGGATTCTTCATGTGCTCGGAGAGGATCCTGCAGCCGATGGTGGCCTCCTGGTGGGAAATCCACGCACCGGGGCAGAGGTGCGGGCCGACGCCAAATGCCATGTGGCTGCATCGACCTTCCTTGCGGTAGCCACTGCGCAGGAGTTTCCCCTTGTAGAGGTCGGGGCGGAAGATGTCGAAGGTCTCGGGCTCCGAGAAAATACGTTCGTCGTGGTTGGCAGAGAAATCCACCATGTGCACGAGAGATCCTGCAGGTATCTTCACTCCGTGCATCTCGATGTCGTAAGTGTTGTGGCGAGGCTGGCCGCCGATCGGCGTCGAATGCCGCAAGGTTTCATGAAAGGCGGCGTCCCAGAGCGATGCGTCAGCCATGACCGCGTCAAATTGCTCGGGGTGCTGAAGCAGCAGATACAGCATGTTGAGGATGGCGCCGCGGGTGGTTTCTCCGCCGCCGCCAACGATCAGGGCGATGTTGCTGGTGATCTCCTCGGTGGAGAGATAGTCGCCGTCGATCTGCGATTCGCAGAGCTTGGAGATGATGTCCTTGCCGACCGGGTTGCCTTCTTCGTCATAAAGGTAGGTCGGCTCCTTTCGCCGTGCCTCGACGATGCCCTCGATGTAGTCCTCGAGATCCTGTCGGGCTTCGAGGCCCTGCTTCTGGGCAGCCGACCCGCCGAGACCGGACATCATGGACTTGTACCAATAGAAGAACTTGCCTCGAGCATCTTTCGGAAAGCCAAGGATGTCGCAGACGACGCTGATCGGGAAATCGTTGGCAAAGGCCTTGCCGATCTCGATTGTACGCACGCCGTCTCGGTCCTCGATCCAGGAAACACCTTCCCTGGCCTGGTCATCCCAGTTTTCTATCATCTCCCTGGCAAGACGCTCGATGGCCGGGACGCGCAATTTCAAGGATTGTCCGACGAGATGCTGACCGTAGAGGTTGCGGCGGCGGCGATGCTCGATGCCGGAGAGCTCTAGCTGGGTGTTGCCGAGCACCCCGCTGGAGGACCCCTTGGGGATGGTATTGAAACCCTCATCGTCGAAGTAGCACTCGGTGATGTCGTCGTACCGGGTGACGTAGTAGCAGTTGTGCAACTTGTCGTGATAGACGGGATAGTGATCGCGCATGATCCGATAGTAGGGATACGGATTGCGGAAGAATTCCGGACCGTCGAACAGGCGAGGGTCGATGAGAGGGGTGCCGTCCGCAGCCTGTCCCATGTCGACAGCTTCCCCGTAGGGCATGAGCGGAAATTCTCGGAGTGCGCCCGGGTCGTCCTCGAGCCGAGAATCGAGGTCGAGTGCGCGGGTCAGAGTGCGGGTGAACTCGGACGTTGTGGTCATGGACTTGCTCCCTGGATCCGGCTGCGCGCTGGGGCAATGAGCGCGCTTGTCCGGAGTCGAGTGCATATAGGAATAGGTGCCGATGATGTCACAGAAGGTGGGGTGCTAAAAGTCACGCTTGACTTGAAATCTGTGTGTCCTTCTAATGACTACAGCCTTCCAGTCGCGTCGAGCCAGCTATCTGGAGCATTCATGACCTTCGTGATTACCGAAGCCTGTATCGATGTGAAGGACCTGTCCTGCATCGAAGTGTGTCCGGTCGATTGCATACACACCGATGACGACGATCGCATGTGCTACATCGACCCGGACGAGTGCATCGACTGTACGGTCTGCGTGGAGGCCTGTCCGGTCGCGGCGATCTACCCGGACAAGGAGACGCCTGCCGATATGCAGGCCTATCTGGCCATCAACCAGCGCTGGTTCGAAGACAAGGACGCCGCCCGGAACATGGTCCAGGAGGTTCGAGGGCCGTCCTGAAGTAGGCACCTTCACAGCCACGAGCGTCGGTACTCCGGGCAGCCGCCGGTCAGGAAGGCGACCATGAGGCCTTCGACCCACTGAGAGGTGTTCTTGGACAGACTCGCCGAGAAGGTCGCGTTCGTTACCGGTGGTGCCGGTGGTATCGGACTCGGAATGGCGCAGGCATTTCGCCGGGCCGGAATGAAGGTCGTCCTCGCCGACCTGGACGCGTCTGCACTGCGGCAGGCGGCCGCCAGCCTCGAGGCACAGCCCGGCAGCGCGGTGCTGACCTTGGAACTCGACGTCTCAGACCGTCAGGCGATGGCCAGGGTGGCCGACCGGCTGGACGCGGAGCTCGGCGGTGTCCATCTCCTATGCAACAACGCCGGTGTGAATGCCCCCGGTGGCCTCGCAGAGCTCGGTTACGACGACTGGGACTGGGTCCTCGGCGTCAATCTCGATGGCGTCGTAAACGGTCTGGTTACCTTCCTTCCGCGCATGCTGGCCCATGGGGAGCCCGGTCACATCGTCAACACTGCCTCGGTCGGCGGACTCATAGGTATGCCTGGGCTCGGAATCTACTGCGCTAGCAAGTTCGCCGTGGTCGGGCTTTCGGAATCGCTCCGCCACGATCTGGCCGAAACCCCGCTAGGGGTCTCCGTGCTCTGTCCCGGGATCGTCCGCTCCGGTATTGGCGACAGTGCTCGCAACCGTCCGCAGCGCTTCGGTGGGCCGGTGAGGGCAGAGTCCGCAGCCGCAGCCTTCGGTAGCGATCCAACCGAACTCGGTGAGCAGGTGCGAGAGGCGGTCGAGGCTGACCGATTCTGGATCTGCACACACCCAGAGTTCCGTCACTATGTCGAAGCACGCGGGAACGCGCTGCTCGGCGCGTTTCAGGGCGACTCGGACGCGGACCTCGAGGCGGCTATGGCTCCGATCGTCGGCCGCGTTCTGCGCTAGGGTGGATTAACCAGCCTCCCGTATCAGATCCGTTTTCCCGTCCCACGCTTCGTGGTCGCTCTTCCACTTCGCGAACAGCTCCCGAATGACTGGCGCATCGCCATGCAGCTCGACGAAGCATCCCATGTCGCGGCGGCAATCCATGTAGGCCACGTAGTCTCCACCCCACAGCGTACATGCGGTTTCGTAGCCCTCGGCCTCAAAGCGGGCGATCTCACCCTGGACGTCACTGACTAGCAGACCGACATGATGAAAGCCCTCTTCGCCCTTGGCGAACATGTCTCGATATATCGAGGGCGTATCGTCGTGCTGAGCGATGAACTGGATGTGGGCAGGGCCTGCCTGGCCAAAGGCGTAGCTGACGTCGGCTTCGATCGCTTCGCCTCGATAGCGGAAGTCTTCCGCGATGTGGTGGCGGACCACGTGAAAGGGGCCTGCGCCCACCATCTTGTGCCAGCGATGGCAGGCTTCGTCGATGTCGTTGACGAACCAGGCGTACTGCCAGATCGGTTGACGGATCAGAGTCATGTCGACTTTCCTCCGGGCTTCTGTGCGCACAATTGCGCCCTGAATTGCACTCTAACGCGGAATTTAGGAATCTACATGCACGAATGCATGTAAAACAGGAGATGAGCATGTCAGTGGAGAACGCGGAACGACTGCTGCGCTTCATGGCAAAGGACGAAGCGTTGCGCAGGAAGGTCGACGAGGCGGGGCAGGCGGGATTCGAGGCCGTAGCGACGCAAGCGGGGGCGTCGTGTACGGCGTATGACGTGGTCCGTGCCGTGGTGCGCAGCCAAGACCGAAGATGAAAGTCTCGCGTGCGCTATATCGGTAAGCAGCCGCGGATATTCGCGGCCCGACTGGAACAACAGGACGGACCGTGGTCGCTTGCGCTCATGTGCTCCAACTGCTTCGACAAGGTCTACGTCACCAGCATTGGCAACAAGCCGCTTGCCCGCATCATCCCGGGGGAGCGGGGAGACATGACAGGGCAGGTGCAGCCACCGCGCCTAGTTACGCTCTCCGTGACCTACAGCATGTGATGAGTTGCGTGCCCGGGACCAGGTGCTGGTCTCGGGCCGCATCGGGTTGCCCACGGATGCTCAATGGGAGTAGATGTCCACCCGCAGGCGGGTTAGTTGCGATGTGAGAATGCGCCATCCCGCAGGAGTGCGTGCATAGGTTTCCCGGTAGTGACCCCAGCCGCGGAATGAGAACGTCCCATTCTTGACCACGTCTTCCATCGGCCAGATGCCGCGCGCACTGGTCGTCGAGGTGATCTCGATCTCCGGCGTGTGGCCATGGTGCACGCTGACGGCATCTTTCAGGGCGCCGGTGATGTACTCGACGATGGCCTCGCGCCCGCTCACCGGCGGATGCTCGCTGTATTCGGGCGGGGTGCCATCGATGGGGTCCCGCAGCGCCTCGCGGAAGTCGAAGGTCGCATCGTCGGCGAAAACGGTGTGCAGTTCCTCGAAGGCCTTTGTGTCCATGGCGCGAAAGTAGCGGGCCTTGAGCTGCTTGATCTCCTCGATAGCGAGCAGGCGTTCGAGTTCTGTCATGGGCCATTCTCCTCTTCGGTCTCCGGGGCCAGCCCGAAAGCGAGCAGCGCGTTGCCGGGCATGTGGTTGTAGATCCCGTAGCCGGATGTCACGTAGAGCATGCCGTCCGCGACCACCGGACCCGGCGCACCACTCATGGAGCCGCCACGTGTCTCTCCACCATCCACGGTCGGTACAGGCTGAGTCGTATCGAACTTCCACAGCAACTGCCCGCTGTCTGCGTCATGGATACGAAATATGCCGTCGAGTGCTCCTGCCAGGACAAGCTCGTCGGTAACGGTGATGGCCTGGGAGATGCCCGGGTCACAGAACTCGCGACTCTGGCAGACGTCGCGGGGCGCATCGAAAGACCACAGCGGTGAGCCGTCGCGCACGTTCAGCGCGTGCAGGCCCGGTCTTTCCGGGTATGGGTACTCGCGACCGTCAGGCATGTCGTTGACGGGAACGAAAACGCGGCCCTGAGCCAGGGCCAGGCCGAAGTGAATGCCGCCCTGAATACCCCCGCGACCGACCCGACGCTGCCACACCAGTTCGCCGGTGTCGGCATCCACGGCATGCACCTTGCCGGACTTCTGGCCACCGATGGCGAGGCCGCGTCCTTCGATATCGTTGGCGAGGACGACCGCTGCGCCGAAATCGAAGTCCGGACCGTCCTCGTCGGGGCAGTTGGCGTCCTGCTCCGAGTCACACGCCGTGTTCCAGGCATCGCCCTCGGTGGCCTGCCAGACCCAGCGGACAGCTCCGCTGTCGAGATCGATGGCAAAGATCGCGTCGGACGTGCCAGTTGCCGGAGACGAGTAATTCTCCCCGGTACCCGCATAGAGCTGGTTGCGGCCCACGTCGATAGCTGGGCTGTTCCAGATCGGTGCTCCGGACGGGCCGAAATTCGGCGTGCCTACCGGATTCGGACCGGTGGGGGCAGGTGCCTCCGCGATGGTGAACCTCTGCCAGAGTACGGCACCTTTGGCGGCGTCGTAAGCGACCACGGAGCCGCGGAAGGTGCAGCAGGGATACGCCGGGTCCGCCGCTGGAACGACCTCGAGTGATGAAACCGGGACGTACAGTCGACCGGCATGGAACGACGGCGTGCCGGTGATCGTGGCGTTCGGATGTGCGTCAGGACGATGGCGCCACAGCAGTTCACCACTGCGCGCCGAAATGGCGTAGACATTGCCGAGCAGGTCGCCGAAGAAGAGCCGCGGGTCCACGTCCTCGGGGGCTGCGTCTGCGGGCCAGGGCTCGATCACGATTCCAGTTCGGACCTCGGCTGCAGCGTGGAAGGTCCAGTGAACGCAGCCGGTCAGGGCGTCCAGCGCGAACACGGTGCCGTTGTGGGAACCCGTCCAGAGGCGTCCTGCGGCCACAGCCGGGGCCGAGCGCGCACGGACGGCGTCCGGGAAGCGGAAGGCCCAGCGCAGCTCTAGCCGTTCGAGATCGGCCGCGCTCAGGCCGGCCACTGCGTCGGGGATGTAGCGATCGTTCTCCGGGGAGAATCCCCAGCCGGCGAGGGCTGGCGGGCGCCCGCTGTCGAAAGCGTTGGCCCGATCGCCGGTGCACCAGGGAGGCTCCGGCACGACGGCAGCGACGAGATCGCGCCCGGTGAGGTACTCGGCCACCGCGTTGCGTTCGTCTTGACCGAGTCCCGCCGCCTCCTGCTGCATGACACCCGTGGTCATGGCGCGGACGATGGACTCCGGCGACATGATCTCCAGCATGTTCCGGTGCGGCGCGCGCGGCATCTGACCTTGATGACACTGGGCGCAAGCCTCGGCGTATGCCGCGGCGCCGCTGCGTTCAGCGCCGATTTCGGTCGTCGCAGCTGTGCTTTCGGCTGTGTCCGAACCGCAACCCCCGAGCGCGATCACGCCGGCGAGGCCTGCTGCCGCAGCCACGCAGGTCAAGCGCATCATGGCCGTCTCTCCCCGTTCCTTGCGGGCCTGCTCCGGGCCCGTACCGCGCCGCTTGCAGGCGCGATTTACCCGGTCGAGAGCCTACGCTACCATCGAATCAAAGTCATGCGTGAAGGGAGAGGCGAGATGGCCACGGCCGAAGAGAAAATGCGCGCGTTTCTACGCAAGCAGATCGACCCACGCGAGTTCGATGCCCCGGAGTTCCAGAAGGACCCGTTTCAGGTCTACAAGCGGCTGCGTGACGACCATCCAGTCTTTCATGACCGTTTCCATAATCGCTGGGTGATCTCGCGGTACTGGGACATCGATTCGGTGTTTCAAAGCAGCGAGGCCTATACCCGCGGCATCTACGACGAGAACGGACCGTACAAGTTCGGCTCCAAGCACGTTTTCGGTCCGAACATCCTGGAGTACGGAGTGGGGGATCGGCACCGCTGGATGCGCAATGTGGTTGCCGGCCAGTTCGTGGGGCAGAAGCTGCAGGACTTCTTGCCCGTGATCGACATGATCGCTCGCGAGTTGATCGAGAAGCTCGGCCAGGAGCGGAACGAGTTCGAACTCGTCGACGAATTCTCGACGCAGTTCCCGATTCGGGTCATCTCCAACATGCTTGGACTGCCGCGATCGGACGAGGATCGCTTCGTCGACTGGTATCAGGCACTGATCGCCGGGCTTGGCTTTGGCGGTGAACACTTGGCACGGGGTGTCGCAGCGCGCAATGAGATGTGGGAGTACCTCGAGCCGCTGATCGAAGCGCGCACGCGTGAACCCGGAGACGACCTCCTGTCGCGCATCATCCATGCCGAACTCGACGGTAAGCGCATGGACATGGACGAAATCAAAGGCTTCGTCGCGCTGCTGCTCGCAGCGGGTGGTGACACCACTGACAAGGCTATCGCTAATATGTGGTTCCACATGCTCTATACCCGGCCCGACCAGTTCCCGGCGGTGCAGGAGAATCCCGAGCTGTGGTCGAACGTATTTACCGAGATGATGCGCTATGACCCAGTCGTGCACATGCAGATGCGACGCACGACCAAGGAAATAGAGATGCACGGCGATGTCATTCCCAGGGGCGCCATGGTTCTCATCTATCTCGGTGCAGGCAATCGGGACGAGAGGGTCTTCAAGGATCCGGACACGTTCGACGTCTTCCGCGATGACCTGCACATGGGTCGTGAAAACCGTTCCGGCCGCTACAAGGACGGCAAGCCGGGTCACCTGGGTTTCGGTATCGGCCAGCATTTTTGCATGGGTTATGCCATGGCACGCCAGGAAGCAGTGATTGCGTGTACCCATCTCGCCAATGCGCTCGTCAATCCGCGGCCTAAGTTCGCCGAACATCCGGGAATTTCGTCTCCGTCCATCGATTCCGGTGGCTTCCGCTCGCCTCAGGAACTGTGGATCACCTTCGATGGCAAGAGGGCGCTGGCATGAAGCGGGCTGTGAGACTGGATCTGGATCGCTGCATCAAGGCGGGTGAGTGTTACTACAACCACCCGCGTCATTTCGCCATGGACGAGGATGGTTCGCCGCGTATCCTGGTGCGTTTCGTCGAGAGCGATGCGGATCTGAAGGAAGTTGAAGAAGCCATCGAGGTCTGTCCTGCACAGGCCATCGCCCTAGACGATTGACGGCGGGAGAACATGCGTGAGCGAGTTGATCCTCCACCACTACGAGGCCTCACCGTTCGCTGAGAAGGCGCGGCGCATTATGGGACTAAAGGGCCTGTCCTGGCGTTCGGTCGAGGTACCCATGGTCATGCCGAAACCGGATCTCATGCCTCTCACCGGAGGCTATCGGAAAATCCCGGTCCTGCAGATCGGCGCCGACATCTATTGCGATACACATTTGATCGCCCGCGAATTGGAGCAGCGCTTCCCGGATCAGACCCTGTTTCCCATGGGCGACCGGGGCATTGCCTACGGCATCGGCGCCTGGTCGGATCATGCTTTTTTTGACGACATTCTGACCATTGTCATGAGCTCTGCCGAAAACTGGGAAGCGCGCATGCGCGAAGACCGGAAGCAGTTGTTTTCGGAAGCGGATTGGGCAGGCGCAAAGGCCAAGCTGGCGCACGCGCGCACGCAAGTCCGTGCCCATGGCGCGTTGATCGAGGCACAGCTCAGTGATGGCCGCCGCTTTCTATATGGTGACGCACCAGGCTTCGTCGACCTGCAGGCATCGCACATGTTCTGGTTCTGCTGGCGGAATTTCCCAGACGCCGATGAAATGTTCGCCGGATTCGAGCGGGTGCGCGCATGGGAGGAGCGCATCGCAGCGCTCGGGCACGGTAACGTGAGCCCGATCGAATCCGGGGCAGCCGTAGAGGCAGCGCGTCTAGCAGAATCGACCACGCAGCCCTGGGTAGATCCCGACGATCCGCAGGCGCTACCCCTCGGTGCCATCGTCGACGTCGCGCCGGACGACTACGGCAAGGAGCCCGCACAGGGCGAGTTGCTCGTGTACGGACCGGACCGGATCGCCATTCGTGTCGAGGGTGAGCGCACCGGCAACATCGTTATTCACTTCCCTCGGCTCGGCTTTCGTGTCGACCTCAGCGAGTCGCAACGGTCATGATTGGCAAAACACAATTCGATGCCTTCATCTCGGAACATCGCTGGGCGGTGATCACGACCCTCCGCAAGGATGGCAGTGCCTCGAGCTCCCTTGTCGCCTACGCCCGCGAGGGTGATACCCTGGTGGTCAGCACGCCGGGCGATCGACTCAAGGCACGAACCCTCGAGCGTGATCCGAGGGTTGCGCTGTGTGTGATCAGCAACCAGGAACCGTTCAATTATGTGACCGTGGAAGGACGTGCGGAGGTCGAGCGGGATGCCATCGAGGGACCCACCCGCGCAGTATTCGCCAATATCGCGGACGTCGGCTACGAGCTCCCGCAGGATCTCTCCGGCTGGCTGTCGAGCCAGGGCAGAGTCATTCTGCGCATTCACCCCGAGCGCGTGCATGGCGTGATTCGCTGAGACGCCGCACGTTGCATTGTCTGGAACCAACCCGCCCATGATGCCGTGGCGACTTAGGTTATGGTCGATCGGTCTTTCTGATCTGTTGCGCAGGAGCGATAATCGCACCTCGGCAAGGGCGCTGCAGATTCTGGCGGCAGTGCACCAGGACTGCTAAGATCCTGTTTACAATCATGCATGACTTTTTCAGGCAGGCCGCGTCTGTCCTGCCGATTCGAGAGGATGCTCCGCTGGCAATGACTTCCACGGCAAAGAAGAAGGTCGAACTCGATCGGGTCGTGATCCGCTTCGCTGGCGATTCCGGCGACGGGATGCAACTCACCGGCTCGCAGTTCACCTATACCTCGGCTCTGCTCGGCAACGATATTGCCACGCTGCCGGATTTTCCCGCGGAGATCCGTGCGCCCCAGGGAACGCTCGAAGGCGTATCCGGCTTTCAGGTGCAGATTGGCGCGGTCGATGTCCATACGCCGGGAGACGAGGCGGACGTGCTGGTCGCCATGAATCCGGCGGCGCTGCGCTCGAATCTCAAGTGGCTGCGCCCCGGCGGTCACCTGATCGTTGATCTCGACGACTTCGAAGGCAAGAACCTGAAGCGTGCCGGCTATGACGTCGACCCGTTGGCGGATGGCAGCCTCGACGCCTATTCCGTGACTCCAGCGCCGATCACCTCGCTGACTAAAGAGGCGCTGAAGGGCGTTGCGCTCAGCACCAAGGGCATCGTCCGCTGCAAGAACATGTTCGCGCTAGGTCTCGTCTACTGGCTGTTCAATCGGGATCCTGAACGTACTTTGGCTTTCATTGAGGAAAAATTCCGCAAAGACGATGCGCTGGTGGAAGCCAATTCCAAGGCGCTGCTCGCAGGCTACAACTACGCGGACACTATTGAGGCGCTGCCGTCGACGTTCGAGGTCGCGCCGGCCCGCATTGCCCCCGGCATCTATCGTCACATTGCCGGCAATCAGGCCACGGCGTGGGGCTTGCTGGCGGCAGCGGAACGCCTGGAGAGCGAATTGTTCTACGCCTCCTATCCGATTACGCCGGCGTCTGACATTCTCCATGAGCTGTCCCGGCATCGTGGTATGGGTGTGGTCGCGTTTCAGGCCGAGGATGAGATCGCGGCAGTCTGCTCCGCCATCGGGGCATCTTTCGCAGGAAGACTGGCGGTCACTGCATCGTCTGGCCCGGGTATCGCCCTCAAAGGGGAGGGTATGGGGCTGGCCGTGATGGCCGAGCTGCCGCTGGTGATTGTCGACGTGCAGCGGGCAGGACCGTCCACAGGACTGCCCACCAAGACGGAACAGGCAGATCTGAACATCGCATTGCACGGTCGCAACGGCGAGAGCCCCTGCATCGTGCTTGCGGCCAGCAGTCCTGCACAGTGTTTCGAGGCAGCATACATGGCGGCCAAACTCGCCGTCGAACACATGACTCCGGTCATCCTTCTTACCGACGGCTACCTGGCCAATGGCACCGAGCCGTGGCGTATTCCCAATCTCGATTCAATGCCGGACATTCGTCCGCAGGTCCCGCCCGCGGGAACGGTCGTACCCTTCCAGCCCTACCTGCGTGACCCTGAGAAGCTCGCTCGTTACTGGGCGCTACCTGGTACCCCCGGTCTGGAGCATCGTATTGGCGGGCTCGAGAAGGAGGATGTTGGTGGCGACATTTCCTACGATCCCGCAAACCACCAGCGGATGGTCGATTTGCGTTCTGAGAAGGTGGCCCGCGTCGCTGATGTCCTACCGCCCCAGGCCGTACGGGGGGAACAGCACGGGAAGGTGCTCGTAGTGGGCTGGGGTGGTACTCAGGGCTCACTGCTCACTGCCGTCATCGAACTCGAAGCGGCCGGTGAGAGTGTTGGCCTCGCCCACTTTCAGTATCTCAACCCGCTACCCTCCAATACCGAAGAAGTGCTTTCGCGCTTCGAGCACATTCTCGTGTGTGAACTGAACTCCGGGCAGTTCGCCCGTCACCTGAAGAGTATGTTCCCGAATCACCGTTATCATCAGCTCAACAAGGTGCAGGGACTCCCGTTTCGGGTGAACGAGGTCAAGGATAGAATCATGGAGCTATGCCATGGCTGAGCGTGCGGTAGAAGCCAGCGACAATGCGACCCTGACCAAGGATGATTTTGCGAGCGATCAGATTGTTCGCTGGTGTCCCGGTTGTGGTGATTACGCAATCCTCTCAGCGATGCAGAAGGCGCTGCCGGATATGGGTCTGGCACGCGAAGATCTGGTATTCGTTTCCGGTATCGGTTGCGCTGCGCGTTTCCCCTATTACCTGTCCACCTACGGCTTTCATACCATTCACGGGCGTGGCCCAGCGATCGCCACCGGCGTCAAGCTGGCCAACCCGAAACTTTCGGTCTGGGAAATCCAGGGCGACGGTGATGCCCTCGCCATTGGCGGGAATCACTTCATTCACGCATTGCGTCGCAACATCGACATCAACATTCTGCTGTTCAACAACGAGATCTACGGCCTGACTAAGGGCCAGTACTCACCGACATCGCAGCAGGGCCTGATCACCCGGTCGACTCCATACGGTTCGCTCGAGAGGCCGTTCAGCGCAGGGGAGGTCGCCCTGGGGGCTCAGGCGACATTTTTCGCGCGAACCATCGATACCAACGTCAAGCTCATGAGCGCCATTTTCAGCGAGGCCGAGCAGCACCGGGGAACCTCGCTGGTAGAAGTGCTGCAGAACTGCATCATCTATAACGACAAGACACACGCGCTGGTCACGGGCAAGGAGCATCGTGACGACTACCAGCTGCATCTCGAGCACGGTAAGCCGATGCTGTTCGGCAAGGATTCGAGCAAAGGGCTGCGGCTCAAGGGTCTCGGGCTCGAGGTGGTTACCCTGGGCGAAGATGGCGTCACGGAAGCGGATATTCTGGTGCACGACGCCCGCGATCCGAATCCTACCCTGCACCAGATGCTGGTGCGCATGCGGCCTCCGGAGATGCCGATGGCGCTCGGCGTCATCCGTGCCGTCGCGGCGCCGACTTACGACCAGGAACTTGCAAGCCAGCTTGCCGACAGCCAGGCGCGGGCGAAGATCCGCAGCGTCAAGGATCTGCTGCACAGCGGCGAGACCTGGGAAGTCAGCTGACGCTCCTGCGGCACAGCGGCGGTTAAGTCTCTCCAGGGCGCCTGGGTGGCGACGTTCAGGCGCGCTTGGGCTTGAAGGTGATGTGCAGCTCCTTCAGGGCGCGCAGGCAGAAGTTGGGCTGATGGCGCAGGTTGTTGCGGCCCTCGATCAGCCTGAAATCATCGATCCGGTCGACGAAGGCCTTGAAACCCCAGTACAGCTCACGCCGTGCCAGCGGCGCCCCAAGACAGTGATGGATACCTGAGCCGAAGGCCAGATGCCGACCGGGCTTGTCGCGCTCGAGGTCGAGCTGCGCCGGGCACTCGAATTCGTCTGCGTCGCGATTTGCTGCAGCATAGCGGATGTTCAGTACCGATCCGGCGGGGATTTTCACGCCGCCGATTTCCGTGTCTTCGGGTACCTGTCTGAACAGGCCTTGTACGGGGCCTTCGAGGCGCAGCACTTCTTCCGAGAAGGTGCGCAGGTACTTGTCGGGATTGCCCTTCAGTGTTTCCCACACATGCGGATTCTGGGCCAGCAGCATGATGCCGGCGGACAGCGCATTGGTGGTCGTTTCCGAGCCACCGACGAAGGTGTCCGCCATCATCTCGGCGTGCAGTTCATTGTCGGTGAGCTTGCGCCCCCACTCGGGAACTTCACGATTGACCATATCCGACAGCAGGGTGTCGTCCGGTTCCTTGCGCAGGCGCTCGAAAATGGGCTGGAAGTAGTGCTGCGCTTCGATTTCCATCTCGACCGACCAGCGCTCCTCTTCCTCCGTCTGCATCATCCCGAGACGTTGCACCCAGGCGTCCGTCCACGCCTTGATCTTCCAAATGTCTGCCTCGGGCACACCCATCTGCTTGCCGATGGTGATCAGGGGCAGGGGCACCGCGAACTGCTTGACCCAGTCACACTCGCCCTCATCGATGAAAGCATCGACGAGCCGATAGGCGAGACTCTCCACGAAGGGGTCGAGATCCTTAATTTTTTTCGGGCTGAACGCCTTGTCGAACATGGCCCGCATCTGTTTGTGGTTGGGGTCGTCCCGGCCCGCCAGGGTTGGTGCAGGCAGCCATCCCTTGGTCTCGTAAAGCTCCTTCATGCGCATGGCCCGCGCCTTGTCGATGCGGGTATCGGCATAGTTGCCTCGGCCGTTGGTGAATCGCTTGGGATCGAGCAGGATTTTGCGCAGATCATCGAAGCGGGTGATGACGTAGAAGCCGGTAATGGGGTCCTTCCACACCGGAGCCTCACTGCGCAGCAGGTCGTAGGCGGGATAGGGACACTCCTGGATCTCCGCATCGAGGAGATTAACGTCCTCGAGTTTCTCCGGAACGACCGGGTTCTCCATGCGATTGATCTCAGACATCGGCTTCCACTCTTTCATTCATGCGTGCTGGGAGTATGCGATTCGCGCGTACGCGGGACAAGATCAGGGACCACCGCGAATGTCGATGACCTGGCCCGTCATCCAAGCCGATGCCGGCGACGCGAGATAGACGCAGGCGGGCGCGATGTCCTCGGGCGTCCCGACCCTGCCGAGCGGGATACCGAAACGTTTGCCGAGTTCCGGGATCTCGCTCGGGTCGAGCTTGAGGAATTCCATGAATACCTCCGTGGGAATGGGTCCTGGTGCCACGGCATTGACGCGGATGCCGTGCTCGGCGAGCTCCACCGCCAGGGTCTGGGTCAGGTTGTTGACGCCGCTCTTGGCGACCGCGTAGGGACCATTGTGAGGCGATGCCCGATTGGCGGCAGCAGATGAAATGTTGATGATCGTGCCGCCGCCATGGTCCTTCATGATCTGAGCCGCGGCCTGAGCGCCGGTCCATACGGCTTTGAGATTCAGGTTCAGCTGGAAGTCCCACTGCCGCTCTGGCATGTCGAGAAAAGTGCGCGGCACTCGGTCGTCCGCTCCGCCGGCATTGCTGACCCAGCAGGTGAGCTTGCCGAATTCCTCGAATGCGCGCTGGGCCAGCATTTGAACCTGCTCGATGTGCATGACGTCACAACTGACCGCCAGGGCACGCCGGCCTAGCTTGCGAACCTTCTCCGCCACGGCCTCCACTTCCTCTGCCCGACGCGCGGCGACGACGATGTCCGAGCCCGCGTCGGCCATGCCTAGGGCGATACCTTCGCCGATGCCGCGCCCACCGCCGGTGACGACGGTGACCTGACCGTCGAGTCGAAACTGATCGATGATGCTCATGGTCGTGATTTCCGTTGCCGTAAAGGTTTGCCTGCAGCTACGCGGCCACGTCCGGTCATCCATGGCAGGTCCAGGAGCGTCCTGATGCCCGGAGGCGCCGCGCAGACATAGGGGATAGCGTTGACAGCGTGCATCGCGGTGGAAATGAGACCACCGTCGATCCAGTCAGGCCGCAATTCGAGGCGCATGTTCGGCTCGCCGCGGACGATGACGCGGTGATTGCCGCGCGGCCAGTCCGGGGCGACGGTCTCGTGCATGCGCCAGACCGTCTCGTGCCGAATCAGCTTGCGGCGGCCGACCACACCGGCCCACTCCCAATGCTGTCCGGAGATCGTCCCCGCGCGCACGGTGCCTGCCGCAGTAGCAAGGTCCTGCTCGGCCAGCACCCTTCGGGTGGTGGCCTTGATATCGTCGAGGCGCAGCCCGAGACCATCAGCAACGAGCTGAATGCTCTCCTTGAACAGACTCGTCAACCAGTGGTTGTAGCGGGCGGCATCGCGACGGAAGGCGGCTCGGGTCTTACCGAAACCCATCATGTCGAACATGATCTCCGGCGATGGGTAGTGCTGGAAGTTAGAGATCTCAAGCACGTGAATCTCGTCGATGCGACTGGACAGCGCCGTCATCGTGAGCGGCAGCAAGTCGCCCATCCAGCCCGGATTCAGTCCGGTCGAGTGAAAGCTGCTGTTGCCGGCGCGGCAGGCTGATTCGAGCCTTCGCACCAGCTTCGAACCATGTACCTTCGGGTTCAGGTAGCCGACAGTAGTGATTACGTTCTTGCCGCTCGCCAGCAACCGACAGAAGGTATCGACGTCCGCGTCGGGGTCTTCGCCGTAGACCAGCGACGGCAGCGGGGCGTGGATCACGACGTCCGCCTTGAGCTTCAGGATCCGCTCTACATCGCGCGTTGCTTTGACACCGAGCTTACCGACACCGGCGATCTCGCCCGCGTCGCGGCCTTCCTTGTCGGCACCGTAGACGTACATGCCGACCAGCTTGAGGTCCGGTCTGTCAGCGACGGCGGCGACGGCATGGCGACCGACGTTGCCGCTCGACCACTGGATCACCTTCAGGGGCATAGCGGGTTCTCCCTGTCATGCTGCTTCAGGCGCCGCCCGTGACGTAGAGGACCTGACCCGTGACCCAGCCGGCTGCGGGTGAAGCCATGTAAACGACCGCCGCACCGATGTCCTCAGGTGTCCCCCAGCGTTCCAGCGGCAGCGCCATGTAACGTTTCAGTTCCGCTTCCCGTTCCGGCGTGTGCATCTTCATGCTGTCGATGAAGTTTTCGGTAGGTATCGGGCCAGGTGCGATCGCATTGACGCGGATTTTCGGAGCCAGCTCGCGCGAGAAGGTCGCGGTGAGACTGTTCACTGCAGCCTTGGACGCGCCGTAGGGGCCATTCTTGATGCTGGGCCCCATATCCTTGGCAGCCCGGGACGAGATGTTGACGATCGCGCCACCCGAGCCCTGCATCAACTCCGCTGCGATGACGCAACCCGCCCAGACCGCCTTCAGGTTGAGGTCGATCTGGGCGTCGAACTCTGGCTCCGAAGTGCGGGTCAGGTACCTGGGCGTGCCGTCGGGAAGACCGCCGGCATTGTTGACCCAGATGTCGACGCGGCCGAGCTGGGTGCGAGTGGTCTCGCCGAGGGCGCGCAGCTGCCCGCTGTCGGTAACGTCTGCCGGAAAGGGGATGATGCGGCGCCCGCTACCCTCGAGCTCTGCCGCGAGGCTCTCGAGATCCTCGCGGCTGCGGGCGCTGGCGACCACATCCGCACCGGCTTCAGCGAGGGCGCGCACGATGCCTCGACCAATACCTTTGCCGGCACCGGTAACCACGGCGACTTTACCTTCGAGTCGAAACAGATTGAGGACGCTCATGCACGAACCTTGCCGGCAGCAGGAACGATTGCCAGCGCGGCACCCGTTCGTAATTTGCATTCACGCGTGACTGTCTTATCTTCGATGGAGGGTGTCAAGGAAAGGAGGGGCCATGAGTTCCCTGTTCGGCAAGCTGTTCCAGCTCGGTCACGTCGTTCCGGCAATCGATCCCGCTATGGAGTCCTGGCGTGCGGCGGGTGTCGACGCCTGGAACGTTGTACGGGATTTTCCAGTTCACGAATGGCGGTACCAAGGCAGGACGGTAAGCGTACCAATCGATCTTGCGCTGGCCTGGAGCGGAGACGTGCAGATCGAATTGATCGCGCCACGGGATGAAGCTCCCTCGATGTACCAGGAGTTTCTTGCCGCTTATCCCGAAGGGGGCCTGCAGCACTACGGCTACCGCGCACAGGACTACGAAGCGACTCTTGCGCGCGCGCTCGCCCGTGGTTGGACTTACTGGCTCGGAGGTCTGGTCGAACCGGGTCTGCCGTTCTGTTACCTGAGGCCGCCAGCAGCCAGTCCGGGACTGCTGCCGGCCGAGATCAGTGGCGTTAAAGCTGCATGATGGGATTATCGCCCGGTCGGAACAGCTCATGTGCTCGTTTCCACTGGGCGAACGTAGCCAGAATATGCGGCGGATCGCCGTGAATCTCGGTGAAGCAGCCGTTCACCGAGCGGGTGTCGAAATAGGTTGCATTGACCTGATCGGCGTACAGCTCGCACGCGGGCTCGAAGCCCATGTCGAGCAGGCGCTGCCGTTCGGCCTCGAAGTCATGCACCAGAACACCGACGTGGTGGAAGCCCTCCTCACCTGCAGCGTACATGTCCCGGTAGATTGATGGCGTATCGTCGTGCTGCTGAATGAACTGGATCATCATGTCGCCAAGGTAACCGAAGGCGTATGAGACATCCGCCTCCTGTGAGGTGCCGCGGTAGGTGAAGGTATCGGTCTTGTGATGGGGCACCAATACGAATGGACCCGCGCCGAAAAGTCTTGCCCAGGCGTGAACTGACGCCTCCAGGTCGTTCACCAGGTAGGCGTCCTGAAACAGCGGATACTTATCGAGCAGCATGCTCATTCCCTCCGAAGGATGACGGGACGCTAGGTCCCGGATGCTTGCGTGATCATTGCGCTGACATTCATGTTTCCCGTCCTGCCATGTGTCCATCGCGCATCGCGTCCTGCAGCGTGCTGGTCCCGCTGGCGTCGCCGACGACCGCGTGAGAAAGCTCGAGTTCCTGCGCCACGATGGCCAGGTCGCTCTCGGGCGTCTCGGGGGCGGCGACGACCACAGTGTCGGCAGACACCTCCCGCGAAGGCCACCCCTGCTCGGATTCAATCGTTACCTGATCAGAGTCGACCTGCTGGATGCGCGCTCGCGTGATCAGCTCGAACGATCCGCTTCCCTGCATGCGCTCCAGAGCAGGCGTCACGACCAGTGCCGCCGCCAGGGATGGCGCCAGCGTTGTGAAGGGCGTGACGTAGGCGACGCGGAGCTCGGAGCCGAGCAGAACTTCGGCTGCAGCGATGCCGCTGTAGTTGCCGACCGTGTCGTAGACGACAGCGGACCTGGTCTTGATTTCGGGCGTTCGCAGGAGCTTCCGGACGTCGAGGACGTGGCCGCGCCCGGCTCCTGGCAGGGCCGTCGCCGACGGCAGCGCGCCCGTCGCGATGATGAGATGGTCGGGGCGGTTGTAGGTGAGTAGCTCGCGAGTGACTTTCGCCCGCAGGCGCACCTCCACCTTCCTGCGGGCGAGCTCACCGGTCAGCCAGTCGGCGATGTGGCCGATATCACCGTGGAACGGCGCCTGGCGGGCGAGTCGCAGGGTTCCGCCGAGCTGCTCTGCTGCGTCCATGAGAATCACGCGGTGGCCGCGCAGAGAGGCGATCCGCGCAGCTTCCATGCCGGCCGGGCCGCCGCCCACCACCCAGACCGTACGCGGAGTGAGCGCCTTGCGGACGCGGCGTTCCCCGAGCTCCCGTTCCTGGCCGGCAGCGGGATTGACCGTGCAGCCGAGGCGGCCGTTGGCGAGCCCGCCCACGCAGCCTTGGTTGCAGCCGATACAGGGCCGGATGGTTGCACCGCGACCGCTCTCGGCCTTGCTCACGATCGCTGGGTCGGCGATATGGGCGCGGGTCATGCCGACGAGGTCGGCATCGCCACGAGCGATCACGGCATCAGCATCTTCGAGGGTGCGGAAGCGCCCCGTAACGATGCGGGGCAGCTTGGCCAGGCGCGCTACGGGCACCGAGTGTGGCAACTCATAACCTGTTGGTTCATGCATCCCGCCGATGATCTTGTGCGGATTGGCGGCGCTTCCGTGCGAGACGTTCAAGTAGTCGATCAGGCCGGTGGCTAGGACACGCTCGACGATCACGAAGTGTTCTTCGATGTTCAGACCACCGGGTCGGTTGTGCGGGCCGACCCGCGTACCGACCACGAAGTCGTCACCGACCGCGCTACGCACCGCTGCCAGGATCTCGAGGTAGAACCGGACGCGATTCTCGAAGCTGCCGCCGTAGCGATCGCTGCGACGATTCGATTCCGGTGACAGGAACTGCTGCAGCAGGTACCCGTGGGCGCAATGAATTTCGACCCCGTCGAGGCCTCCTTCCCGGGCGCGCCGCGCAGCGTCCGCGTAGGCCGCCACCACCTCGGCGATGTCGCCTTCGCTCATGGCATGGCTACGCATGCCAGTCAGGGGATTGACCGTCTCTGAGGCTGACCAAGGTCGGCACCAGGGCGCGCCCTGAAGCGAGCCCAGATGGTTGAGCTGGCTGAACAGGCGCATGCCATGGGGCGCCACCTTCGCGACCAGTTTGCGATAACGCGGAATGATGCCGTCGTTCCAGGCGTGCAGGGTCATCGGTCCGCTCCAATGGACGCTCGAGGCTTCCAGGATGGTCAGACCGACTCCGCCTCGCGCGCGCTCCACGTGGAACGCGATGAGGTCGTCGGAGAGCGCGCCATTGCCGAGGTTCGTACCATGGGCAGTGCGCACGACGCGGTTTTTCAGCGTGACGTTGCCGACGGTCAACGGGCTCAAAATGTGCTCGAGTGCCATGTCCTCTCCCGGCGGCGAACAGAATGCCCGCTGTGAATGATCAGCAGGCTAGTCTTCGCTTCCGAACATCTCCCGCAGTTTGTCCGTGCGCCCGGAGACCACCGCCGGCGCTGCGTCGTCGCTGCGCTGCCGGCGCCGTCGCGATGGATCCGCAAGCGCTGGTGCGAGGTAACCGTCATCCTCGCGGCTGATGTTGGTCCCAGGTGGGACGATGCGGTCGATGGCATCGAGCAGCGCGCTGTCGAGCCGCACGGGTTCGACTTCGAGCAGGCCCTCGAGGTGCGCCATGGTCCGCGGGCCGATGATCGCAGACGTCACGGCTGGATGCTCGCAGGCGAACGCCATCGCGATACCCATGATGGAGAGGCCGCTGTCCTCGGCGAGTTGCGCCAGGGCATCGATGGCATCGAATTTGCGCGTGGTGTCGGGGTTCTCCGGGTCGAAGAGCTGAGGCTGCAGATTGGCGCGATGCGCGTCGATGGCCTCCATGCCGCGGCGATACTTGCCCGAAAGCCAGCCCTGGGCGAGCGGACTCCAGACCAGTACGCCCATGCCGAACCGCTCGCACACCGGCAGGATGTCCGCCTCGATGCGCCGTGCGAAGATGGAATAGGGCGGCTGTTCGGTGCGCCAATGCTCGCGGCTGCGCCGCTCGGCCACCCAGAAGCTCTCGACGAGCGTTTCCGCGGGAAAGGTGGAACTGCCTAGCATGCGGATCTTGCCCTGACTCACGAGATCGGAGAGCGCGCCGAGCGTATCGTCGAGGTCCGTGTGCGGGTCCGGTCGATGCATCTGATAGAGATCGATGTAGTCCGTATCGAGGCGACGCAGGCTGTTCTCCACTTCGCGCATGATCCAGGGCCGCGAACCGCCCGCTCGATTCGGCTTGTCGCTGACCGGGAGGCCGAACTTGGTGGCAAGGATGACATCCTCGCGTCGTCCCTTGAGGGCCTTGCCCACGATGCGCTCGGACTCGCCGAAGGAGTAGACGTCAGAGGTGTCGATGAAATTGATGCCTGCATCCAGGGCTGCGTGGATGATGCGAATGCAGTCGTCATGATCTTCATTGCCGAATTTGCCGAACATTCCCGCACCCAGGCAGTACTTGCTGACGCTGACGCCGGTGGTTCCGAGCATGCGCATTTCCATCGCCGATTTCCTCGTTGAATCAGGGTAGAAGTTATATGAGGTCAGCCTTTGCTCACGCCGTATTCATAGCTGCCGTCTGGCGAGTCGCTGTAGGCAGGCGCTCGAGGAAGCTCATGGCGATGAGGGCCGGAATCATGATCCCGAGAAATGTCCACAGCGCCGGGTCGTAGCTGCCCGTCGTCTCGCGCATGTGACCGGCGATCAGCGGTCCGACCGCGCTTACGGTAGTGAAAGGCCCGAGCAGGCCGAGAACCTGGCCGAACGCCGTCGGCCCGAACCTCGAGCCCACGATAGCGCCTAGGAGCGGCAGGAAGCCCCCGGCGGCGGAGCCGAGCAAGAGGCTGACGACGAACATGCCAGCGAGGCCTGGGCGAGCGAGCATGCCGAGCAATGCCGCAGCGAGCAGCGTGACTGCGAGCAGGTACAGGTAGCGATGATCGAAACGGTCGGCCATCGCGCCGAAGAAGATCTTGGCGGGAATCATCACGCCGGCAAATGTGGCGATCAGCCAGGCAGTCTGCGCATCTCCGATACCGAGATCGCGGGCGAATGGACCTAGATTCTGCTGCACGCCTCCGAAGGCAGTCACCATGGGCGTGAAGGCCAGAACCATCACCCAGAACGTACGCATGCGCAGGATTTCCAGCGTCGTATAGGAAAGCGAAGCTGGAGGCGCTGCGGCTGTGGTCGCGGTTGCGGCCTCCGGCTCCGGTTGGAGCCCGCGTTCTTCCGGACCGTTGCGGACCACCCACCACACCAGCGGAACCACGACCAGCAGAATCACTCCGGCAATGACGACGTGGGCGACGCGCCAGCCGAAGTTCAGGAACAGAAAGGCCACCGTAGGGGCCATGACCAGACCGCCGATGGACGTACCGACCGTCGACAGACCGATTGCGAGTCCCCGCCGACGGCGGAACCATTTCGCGGACAGGGTTTGCGCAGCGAGCGGGCCCGAAAGCAGGGTTCCGAGCGTGATCAGGGTGGCGTAGACGGCAATGATCTGCCAGAACGCCGTGGCGCGCGCGATCAGCAGAAAGCCGATCGCGGCCGCACTGGCGCCACCACAGACCAGCAACCGGATCGGCAGCCGATCCATGGCTTTACCTGCAAAGGGTGCGAGGAAGCCCTGGGTGAGCGTCAGCAGTGTGATCCCGAACATGGCCTGACTCACGGACACATCCAGGACAGGGTCCTCGAGCCACTGCGTCACCCACATCGTGTAGGCGAAGAAGGTACTGCCGAACAGTACGGCCTGGAACAGAAGCCCGACGGCGAGCACGTTCCAGCCGAAGTACCACGGTCCCCAGGTTTTTGCCACTGTCCGACCTCCGCGAGCTTGTCACGACGATGGCGGCATCGTAGGCTCTCCGTCAAGCGTGAATGTAATTGCGCAGCCCCGGAGGGAGACGGAGGCGGACAACCCGCGGGTCGGGGACGAGCGCTTCGCGGCCGCGGAGGTTCGAAGTCGACAGCCGCCCCGGCGCAAGCGCCGTTTCTGGGTCGTTAGCCAGGCAGGGCAGGGTGGCACGCGTCGCGGGCAGAGGGAGGGAGTGTGGCGATGGTGAGTTTGAGGGGACGCAATGCGATCGTGACCGGTGCTGCCGTCGGCTTGGGCAACGCCTATGCACGAGCTCTGGCGGCGCAGGGTGTCAATCTGGTTTTGTGTGACCTGCGCGAGGACGTCGACGACTTGGCCACGGAACTGGCCCGCAACGGTGGCAGGGTCGTGGCGCTGCGCGGCGATGTCGGCAAGCCGAACGATGTCCGCCGCATCGTGGACGCAGCGATCGCGGCGCTCGGCAGCATCGATCTTCTCATCAACAATGCGGGCACCTGGGCTGGCAGCGTCGCTGATGATGATCTCGACAAGAGCATCGCAGACTACGAAAAGCTGGTCGGTACCAACCTCAAGGGCGTCTACCTGTTCGGACGCGCTTTGATCCCGCACATGCTCGAGCATGGCCACGGTGGAGACATCGTCAATATCTCCACTGATCACGTGAACACCTGCGGTACGCCCTTTCACGTCTGCCCGGGGAACGACCGCTGTCCCTGGAAGGATGCGCCGCGACCGACCAGTGGCGGGACGATCATGGATCTCTACGATGCGGCCAAGTGGGGCATGCATGGCCTCACGTTCGCATGGTGCAAGGCGCTCGCACCCAAGGGCATACGCGTGAACGCCATCTGCATGGGCGCGACTGACTCCCATATGCTGCGCGGGTTCCACGGCTTCGATCCTTCCCCCGACGAGGTGGCAACGTGGATGCGGGCCGAGGATTCCGCCCAGGTCGTGATCGACCTGCTCGAGGAGGGCCCGGGCGGCCGCAACGGCGAGCACATCAATCTCTGCGTCGGCCGCAGGCCCCGCCTGGAACCCGAGTTGCCGCACGTCTACATTTTGGAGGAAGACGCTCGTGTCTCTGCTCGCGGGTAAATCTGGGATCGTCAGCGGTGCGGCCCAGGGGCTGGGGTCAGCGTTCGCGCACGCGCTTGCCGCGGAGGGAGCCGATCTGGTCATTTTCGACGTCAAGGCCGAGGTCGAAAGTGTTGCTGAGTCGCTCGCCGCAGAGACCGGGCGCGAAGTGATCGGGCTGGTGGGAGATGTATCGCAGCGCGCCGACGTGGAGCGCGTCGTGGCAACGGCGATCGAACGCTTCGGCGGCATCGAGGTCCTGGTGAACAACGCCGGCACCTGGCGCGATACGCCGGTGGACAGTCCCTGGCAGCAGGCAGTGGCCGACTGGGACTTCATCATGGACACGAATCTGAAGGGCGTCCTGATGCTGTCGCGGGCCTGCGTTCCTCACATGAGGGGCCGTAGCAACGCGAACATCATCAACGTTTCCACCTACTACGTGCTGCCCGCGCGCAGTAGTGGAACCAATCAGCCGCACACCGACCTCTACAATGCCTCGAAGTGGGCGCTGAACGGCTTTACGGATGCCTGGGCGGGCCATCTGGCAGCGGACGGGATTCGGGTCAATGCGCTGTGCATGGGCGCTACGGACACCCCCATGCTGCGCAACCTGTTCGAAGGGGGGCGCTTGCCTCCCGAACTCGCCGACGTGGTGATGCAACCGGAACAGATGGCAGCACTGATGCTCGACATCATCCGTGAAGGCCCGGAGGGGCGGAGCGGCGAAAACATCGGTGCATGGGTCGGGGAATCGGTCGAGCTCGGCCCGCGCAAGCCTGTCTACGGGCGCATCACGGGCTTCAATCAGCGCCAGGAGCGTCCCCGGGATTGACACGCTTGGCGACGAAAACGCCTTCCTCCGGCCACACGACGCGGTTTTCTTCCACCAGCATGGCCCTCGAGGCGGCCTCGTCGAGCAGGGCGGCCGCAGCTTCTGGCCGCACTCGATTCGACCAGGCGGCCTGAAAGCCTGCGATGTCCCGCCACCACAATTCCTCGAGACCGTCGAACCAGGCGTCCGGATCATCCGGAATCGTGCGCACGTAGCGGCGCGCCTCCGGTGCAGCATGAACCAACGGGTGCGGAAGGGCGCGCCAGCCGGCGAGAAAGTCATCGCGGCTCAGCGTTTCGGGTCGCTTGAGGAAGAACATGGCCTTCACCGAACACGGGAATCTGAGCATCCTCGGACCGGGATCGACGACCTCTTCATGGCCGACGAAGCCGCGGGAACGGAACTCCATGAACCGGGGCTCATCGATCCAGGCGCCGGTGCGATAAGCGTCGCTGCGGCTCATGCCGGCGGCTGCTTCAGCATCGTGGACCCAGACGACGGGACAGCCGTCACAAGCCTCTTCGAAACCCGGGATCGGAATGTGCAAGGAATGATTCTGGACGTACTGGACGATGAACTCGGGGGCAAGTTTCAGCGCCTCCAAGGCGTGCGGGCCGCGCCAGTGCTGATGAAAGTGCGCGATAGACAGGTCGCGGCGCCGGTCGAGCATGCCGACGATCTTGGTTCCCGAGCGCATTACCGTCCCCCGTTTGCATCCCGTTCGATCACAACCCTAGCGGAAGCGATTCGTGCATCACAAGCACGCGTGCAGGAAAATCTCACCGTCGTCTTTGGTAGCGGCCTCGATTCAGGCATGATGGCAACCTGGCGCAGCACGCGACGGGAGCAGACGGGGCAGGCATGGGAGAACTCGACGGGCGGGTGGCCTGTATCACGGGCGGCACTCGGGGGATTGGGCTCGCGATCGCGAAGCGGCTGGCGGATGAAGGCGCCAGCGTGGTTCTCGGCGGCCGCAATCCGGAAAAAGGCGCCGCCGCCCTGGCGGAACTTGGTGGTGGCGAGCGCTATCGATTCGAGGTGTGTGACGTCAAGCAGCGGGAGGCCTGTGAGGGCCTCATCGATGCCACGGTGGAGCACTTCGGCCGCATCGATGTTCTCGTTGCCAATGCAGGAGGTGCAACGGGACATCGACCTGTGGCGGAGCTCAGTGACGAGGCCATGCAGGACGCACTCTTGTGGAACCTCTGGCACACGTTCTGGACCATGCGCCGCGCACTGCACTACATGCTGCCGCAGCGCTTCGGTCGGATCATCAATATCTCATCCGTGGAGGGCAAGGTGGGTAAGCCCGGGCTGTCCCATTACGTCACCGTGAAGCATGCCATCAACGGTCTGACCAAATCGGCGGCTCGAGAAGTAGGCGCGGAGGGTATAACGATCAATGCCATCTGCCCCGGCGCCATCGAAACTGATGTGATGCAGGCAGAAGGGCCTGGCGCTGCAGCATCCATGGGCATCAGCTATGAACAACTGCTCGAGGTGTTTGCCCAGGAATCTGCCATCAAGCGCCTGAACGAGGTCGAGGACGTCGCCGAAGTCGCATTGCTGCTCGCTTCGAATGCCGGCGGCGGCATCACCGGCTCGATGATATCCGTCGACGGCGGCACCGCACCGTACTGAGGAATCCCATGAACAGACTCGATGGCAAGGTGGCCTGCATCACCGGCGGTACCCGCAGCATCGGCCGCGCCATGGCGGAGGCTTTTCTCGCGGAGGGGGCGCGGGTCGTGATCAATGGCCGCGACGAAGCCAAGGGCCAGCGCTGCCTCGAGGAACTCGGCGCGGGTGAAAGGGCAGCGTTCTTTCCCGGGGATGCCGCCAGCCAGGAGGTCATCGAGGGCCTGATCGACTTCAGCATCGAACGCTTCGGCCAGCTCGACGTCTGCTGCCTCAACTCCGGTGGCGTCAGACATACAGCGCCGGTCGTCGACATGACCGACGAGGAGTGGCAGCTGGAACTCGACTGGAACCTGAACCAGGTGTTCTGGGGCATGCGCCGTGCGCTGCGACACATGCTGCCTCGCGGAGCGGGTCGCATCCTCGTGACCTCGTCGGTGGAAGGCAAGCTCGGCAAGCCCGGTCTGCCCGGCTACGTCGCCACCAAGCATGCGGTGAACGGTCTGGTGAAGTCGGTAGCGCGGGAGGTGGGTACCGCAGGCATCACCGTCAACGCCGTGCTTCCGGGCCTGATCGAAACGGACATCGTGCAGCAGACCGGGCCGGAAACAGCCAAGGCCATGGGTTTGAGCTACGAGGAGATGGTCGCCACTTTTGCCGGTGAAGCTGCAATCCAACGGCCTAACAAGGTGGAGGAGGTTGCCGCCGTGGCCGTGCTGCTGGCATCCGATGCTGCCCGCAACATCACCGGCTGCCTGTTTCCCGTCGATGGCGGGACAATGCCCTACTGATGATGGTGGCGGGCCTTGCACGACCGGTGCAGATCGCCTATGCGGTGACGGACCTCGAAGCTGCCGTCGCGGACTTCAGCCACCGCCTGGGTGCAGGCCCCTTCTTCGTGCTCGAGCACATCGAGCTGGCAGCAGTGCGTTACCGGGGGAAGCCGGGAGCGTTCGATCATTCCTCGGCCTACGGCCAGTGGGGCGAAGTGATGCTGGAACTCGTCCGTGACCACACGCCGGGACCGAGCGCGGTCAAGGACGTGCTTGGGCCGCGCGCCACCGGTCTGCACCATCTGGCTTTTCTTGTAGACAATCTCGAGGCGGCTTCGAAACAGCTCACGCAGCGAGGCTGGCCGGAAGCAATGTGGGCGCGGACGGCCACGGGGGTCGAGTTCGTCTTCGCGGATGCGACTGCGGATCTCGGCCACATGATCGAACTCTACGAGCCGAGCGCGGACCTGCTCGGCTTCTATGCCATGGTCAGGGGCGCGGCTCGGGACTGGGACGGTCGCGAACCCTTGCGCCGCCTGCAATGAAAACGGGCGCCGTGGAGGCGCCCGTTCCGCTTGCTGCGGGGCAGCCTCGGTTCAGGTGTGGATTCGCACCGGTAGCGAGAGGTAGCCCTTCACGAACGCCGAAGGCGTACGAACCGGTTCGTCCATGACTTCGACGTGCTTGAAACGCTTCATGATCTCTTCCCAGACGATCCGCAGCTGCATTTCCGCCAGCCGGTTGCCCATGCAGCGGTGAATCCCGTAGCCGAAGGACACGTGCTTGCGCGCATCCTTGCGGTCGATGAGAAAGTCATTGGGGCGATCCCAGGCGCTCTCGTCGCGGTTCCCGGAGACGTACCACATCACGACCTTGTCGCCCGCGCGGATGGTCTTGCCACCGACTTCATGATCCTCCAGAGCGCGACGACGCATGTGCGCCAGAGGTGTCTGCCAGCGTATGATCTCGGCCACCATGTTCGGGATGATGCTGGGATCCTGCTTCAGCTTCTCGTACTGCTCCGGATTCTTGTTCAATGCGTAGAGGCCACCGGAGATCGAGTTCCGGGTGGTGTCGTTGCCTCCCACGATGAGCAGGATCAGGTTACCCAGATACTCCATGGGCGACATGTCACGCGTGGATTCACCGTGGGCTAGCATGGACACGAGATCGTTGCCCGGCTCCTTGTTGACGCGTTCGTTCCACAAAGCGGTGAAGTGCTCGAGACATTCGAGCAGCTCAGCGCGGCGCTGCTCCTCGGTGTCGATCAAGCCGGCGCCGGGGCGTGCGGTTGCAACGTCCGACCAGCGTGTGAGTTTGCGGCGTTCTTCGAACGGGAAGTCGAACAGCGTGGCGAGCATCTGGGTGGTGAGTTCGATGGAAACCCGATCCACCCAGTCGAAGGTTTCGCCACGCGGCAGTTCGTCGAGGATGCGGCCGGCGCGCTCACGGATGATGGGTTCGAGCTTGGCCAGGTTGCGCGGCGCGACCACGCCGACCACCGTATTGCGCTGCACGTCGTGCTTCGGTGGGTCCATGGCGATGAACATGGGGAGCTGAAAGTCCTCGTCCTGGTCGGCGATGGTGATGCCGCCTTCAGAGGAAAACACCTTGTGGTGGGTGTCCACGTACATGATGTCTTCATAGCGGGTGATCGACCAATACGGGCCGAACTCGCTCTCGGCGGTGAAGTGGACGGGATCTTCTTTACGCAGCCGTGTGAAGGTGTCCCAATGATCATCATTCTGGAACAGGTGGGGCTGCGCGGGGTCCAGTGCCTCCAGGGGCAGTTCCCAGGCGGAGCGACCGCTGTCCGGTCTGCTGTCGACGCGCGCTTCGCTCATGATGTCCTCCGGCGGAAAGTGAGTCGAGCCTCATAATGGCGATCTACCATCCCGCTTCCCGGAGCGCTTGTCAAACCCTTGGCCGCGTTAGACGGTATGCCCCGATGAGTTGCCTTGGCCAAGGTACATCTGTAACGCTTGTGGCCTAATGCGCGTGAATCAGGGAGAGGCAGTTCCATGGTCAGACTGGCAGACAAGTTCGATACCTGGCGGCCGATCGAGGCGGATGACGCCACCATCGAACGCGCTCTCGAGGATGCCAACATTCCGGCGCTCATGGCGGCGCTGGTGCACGTCACCGGTGATCCCTCGATCATCCGCTCGGAGATTCGTCCCAGCAGCGAGTTCTTCGGTGATGCCCACGGTGGCATCAGCGAGGCGGATCAGGCCAAGGTGCGCGCCCGCGCTCTGGAGGCACTGCGTGCCTATCGGGACCGCGGCTGTACCCTGCCGGCCGACCCGGACAATGCCGTGGTGCGGGAGATCATGGACTTTCTCGCCGGGCAGCCACTGCCCGCGGATTACGAAGACTTCCTCATGAGCGAACTGTCCATGGGCGGCGAAGATCCCTACTGGCCAGCGGAAGTGGAGCAGATCCCCGCGGACCGCAAGCGCGACTTCCACGTGATCGTGATCGGCGCCGGCATGTCGGGGCTCCTCGCCGGCTATCGCCTCAAGCAGGCCGGGATTCCGTTCACGATCCTCGAGAAGAACGCCGATGTCGGCGGGACCTGGTACGAGAACACCTATCCGGGCTGCCGGGTGGACAGTCCGAACCACACTTACTCTTACTCCTTCGCGCCCAACGACTGGCCGCAGCATTACTCGCCTCAGCCCGTGCTGCTGGACTACTTCCGACGCTGCGCCGAGGAAATGGAGATTCGTGATGCAATCCGCTTCGAGGTGGAAGCGGAACGGGCCGATTACGATGCCGCCAGTGCGACCTGGAACGTGACGCTGCGCACCCGCGGTGGCGGCACCGAGACTGTGAGCGGCAACGCGATCATCTGTGCTGTCGGTCAGCTCAATCGGCCTCGCTGGCCGGACATTCCCGGGCAGGAACGTTTCCAGGGCCCTTCCTGGCATTCGGCCCGCTGGGAGCACGAGCACGACCTCTCCGGCAAGCGCGTCGCGGTCATCGGCACCGGTGCCAGTGCATTCCAGTTCGTGCCCCGGATTGCCCCGGAGGCCGAGGAGGTGGTGATCTTTCAGAAATCGCCGCCGTGGGTTAGCCCCCGCGAGGAGTATTACCAGGACATTCCCGAAGGCAAGCACTGGCTGCTCAACCACGTGCCGTACTATGCCAAGTGGTTCCGCTTTCTGATGTTCTGGCGGACTGCTGAGGGACTGCTGGAGCATGTCCGCAAAGATCCGGACTGGAATGACACCCAGCTGGCGGTGGGACGCAACAACGCCGAGCTGCGTGCCCTGCTCGAGACGTATATAAGGGAGGTGCTCGCGGATCGCCCCGACCTGATCGAAACGCAGATTCCCAAGTACCCGCCGGCAGGCAAGCGCATGCTCGTCGACGATGGCACCTGGCTCATGACCCTGAAAAGGGACGATGTCACCATCGTGACCGACGCAATCACCGAGATCACCGAGACAGGACTGAAGACGGCAGACGGCGTCGACCACGATGTCGACGTCATCATTTACGGAACGGGATTCCATGCCAACCGTATAGCCTGGCCCATCGAGTTCTACGGTAGCGATGGCCGTGAGCTGCAGCAGCAGTGGTCAGGCGACCCGAAAGCCTATCTCGGCGTCACCGTACCTGGCTTTCCCAACCTGTTCCTCATGTACGGTCCGAATACCAACATCGTCGTGAACGGCAGCATCATCTTTTTTTCCGAATGCGAGATGCGCTACATCCTGGGATGTTTCGCACTGCTGTTGCAGCACGGCTATGCCGCAATGGATTGCCGTCAGGAAGTGCACGACGCTTACGTCGAGAGTATCGATGAGGGCAATGCGAACATGGCCTGGGGCGCGCCCGGTGTGAGCAGCTGGTACAAGAATGCCGAGGGTCGGGTGACCCAGAACTGGCCCTTCACTTTGAAGGAATTCTGGGAGCGCACGCGCCGACCCGATCCCGGTGATTATCACCTGTTACCGCCTCCGGCACCGGCGCGGAAGCGGGCCTGACCATGCGTCGTGCTGCGATTGTCTCGCCCCTCCGTACGCCCGTGGGAAAGTTCCTCGGAGCCTTCCAGACGCTTCCTGCAGAGTCCCTCGCGGCACTGGCGATACGTGCCGTCGTCGAGCGTAGCGGTGTCGATCCTGCCCGAATCGACGACGTCGTTCTGGCCCAGAGCTATGCCAACAGCGAGGCGCCCTGCATCGGGCGCTGGGCCGCACTGGCAGCCGACCTTCCCATCGAGGTGCCGGGCTTTCAGGTCGACCGGCGCTGTGGTGGTGGCCTCCAGGCGATTACCACCGCAGCGATGATGGTTCAGACCGGGGCTGCCGATGTGGTGCTTGCGGGTGGCGTTGAGAGTATGAGCAACATCGAGTACTACACCACCGCCATGCGTGGGGGCGCTCGGGCGGGGAATGTGCAGCTCTTCGACCGACTCGAGCGCGGCCGTGAACGGTCGCAGCCGGTGGAACGGTTTGGAGTCATCTCGGGCATGATCGAGACGGCCGAGAACCTGGCTCGTGAGTATCAGGTCAGCCGCGAGGCGTCGGATGCCTGGGCGGCTGAGAGCCATGTCCGGGCCGCCAGGGCATGGGAAGCGGGACATTTCGATGCGGAAGTGATCGCGGTGGAGATTCCGCAGCGGAAGGGTGAGGCGGTACGCGTCGAACGCGACGAGGGTGTACGCCCGGACACGACGCCGGAATCGCTGGCCAAATTGCGTCCGCTCATGCCTGAGGGTGTGGTGACTGCCGGCAACGCGAGTCAGCAGAATGATGCTGCCGCGATGTGCCTGGTTGTGGCGGAGGATCAGCTCGCGGCGCTGAACCTCACGCCCATGGGTTACCTGGTCGGCTGGGCTGCGGCCGGCTGCCATCCGGCCACCATGGGCATCGGCCCGGTGCCAGCCGTCGCTCGCCTGTTCGAGCGTACCGGACTGGGTTGGGACGATCTCGACCTGGTGGAGCTCAACGAAGCGTTCGCGACCCAGGTTCTCGCGGTACTTGCCGGCTGGGGCTGGGACGACCGCTCCCGTCTCAACGTCAACGGTTCCGGGATTTCTCTGGGGCATCCCATCGGCGCCACGGGCGTGCGCATCATGACCACCTTGCTGCACGAGCTTCAGCGCCGTGGCGGCCGCTACGGGCTGGAGACCATGTGCGTTGGTGGCGGTCAGGGCATCGCGGCCATCTTCGAGCGTCCCTGAGGCGCTGCTTTCACAGTCACGGCTGCTGGTTTGCAGATGGATCATGGGTCTGCGCCTGACTGCCGAGCTCGCGTACAATGCTTTCCCGACGGGCAGTGAAACTGGAGATTAGGCCAAATGGCTGATGCCGCGAGGTCGAGTGACGACGAAGCAAGGACGCGGGCGCTAGAGGCGGTCCGGGAGCTGTTGCGCTGGGTCGGCGAGGACCCGAATCGGGAAGGGCTCAAGGAGACACCGCGGCGTGTGGTGGATGCCTATCTGGAGTACTTTCGCGGTTACAACGAAGTCCCAGCTGACTATCTCACGAAAACCTTCGAGGAGGTCGGCGGCTACGACGAGATCGTGCTGCTTAAGGACATCCCGTTCCACTCCCATTGCGAACACCACATGGCGCCGATCATCGGCAAGGCTCACGTTGCGTATCTGCCGCGTACCCGGGTAGTCGGCATCAGCAAACTCGCACGCGTGGTCCAGGCCTACGCCAAGCGCCTGCAGGTTCAGGAGAGGCTGACTGCTGAGGTTGCCGACTGCATCAACGACGCACTCGAACCACTCGGCGTCGGTGTGGTGATCGAAGCCACCCATGCCTGCATGACCTGCCGCGGGGTCGAGACCCCGGGCGTTGTCATGACCACGAGTCGCATGATGGGATGCTTTCGGGAAGACGAAAAATCCCGTCATGAATTGCTACGGCTGATGGGGTTCTAGACTGCCGTCGACGGATGCGCGATCGCGTTTCCGTCACTGGATACTGGAGCCTCCCTCCGCAATCGGCATATGGAGGGCAGATGCGCAATCTTCCGGGGCAGCACCGTGCCAGAGGCAAAGCTGAGACGATCTTTCTCGTATTCTGCGGCGTGGTTGCCGTGGTGGCGCTTGCACTCATGGTGCGCCACGCCGATGACTTCGACCCCCTGGTCGAACTGGTGCGTGCAGAATGGTCCGCAGTCAACGAGGAGTTCGAGCGTACGCTCGAAGCGTTCCGTGAGGTTTTCGGTACGGCGGCCCCGGGTGAGGAGGATGAAGCTCCAGCGCTTGTCGTGGCGGCTCGCGATGGCAACGGTCCGCTATTGATGCGTCTTCTCGCTGGCGGCGCCGACGTGAACGTCAGCGATGATGAGGGCCGTACTCCGCTTATGCACGCGGCGGAGCAGGGGCGTGTCGTCATCGCCCGTGTGTTGCTGGAAGCGGGCGCTGATCCCGAGCTACGCGACGACGAAGGCCGAACGGCTGCGGATCATGCGCGGCGTGCCGGCCACGACACCCTTTCCGAGCTGCTGGAGGCTCCTTGACCCTCTAGGCTGTCGGTTCGTTGCCGTAGCCGTTCGGATTCTGCCGCTGCCAGTTCCAGGCGTCTCGGCACATGGCGTCGATGTCTCGTTGCGCGCGCCAGGCGAGCTCTTCCCCCGCCCGTCTGGTGTCGGCCCAGGCTGCAGCGGCATCACCTTCGCGCCGTCCCGCGACTTCGTAGGCGATCTTCCTGCCGCTCGCCTGCTCAAAGGCAGTGATCACTTCCAGTACGCTGTAGCCGCGACCGGTGCCAAGGTTGTGCACACGGTAGCCGGTGTTTCGAGCCAGATAGTCGAGTGCGGCGACGTGGCCGAGAGCCAGATCCACCACGTGAATGTAGTCACGGACGCCAGTGCCGTCGGGCGTTTCGTAATCGTCGCCGAACACACTCAGCCGCTCCCGACGCCCGACGGCCACCTGCGTGATGTAGGGCATGAGGTTGTCGGGGATGCCGTTTGGATCCTCACCGATCGTGCCAGAAGGATGAGCCCCCACAGGATTGAAGTAACGCAGGCTGGAAATCCGCCACTCGGGTTCGGCAACAGCCAGCGCCTCGAGGATGCGCTCGACGGCGAGTTTGGTCTCCCCGTAGGGGTTGATGGGTGCCGTTGGTAGAGTCTCGTCGAAAGGCGCGACTGCGGTGTTGCCGTAGACCGTCGCAGACGAGGAGAACACCAGCGTACGTACGCCGGTGCGACGCATTTCCTCGAGCAGGACCAGCGTTCCCGCGACGTTGGTGTCCCAGTAGCCGAGGGGATCGCTGACCGACTCGCCGACCGCCTTGCGCCCGGCAAAGTGAATCACCGCATCGAAGCCGTCCTCGAGGACGCTGCCGAGTGCCCCTCGGTCGCGTATGTCCACCTGCCGGAAATCGGGGTCGCGACCGCCGAGGCGTGCGAGGCGCGGCAGAACGGCTGGATGCGCGTTGACGAGCGAGTCGACGATGCTGACTTCATGCCCGGCGGCAAGCAGCTCGACGACGGTGTGGCTTCCAATATAGCCGGCGCCGCCGGTGACCAGAATACGAATGATCAGACTCCCGTCAGATTGTGGTTCAGGCGCAAAGACCCCTAGGCCGAAGTTCGGCACGTGACGACAGGCCGATTGCGCTCTGCGCGGCTCACGCACGCGAGGCGTTGCCGATCATCCCCGCGCCAGTTGGCCCCTGCGATTATAGAAGCAGGTCCGGTAGTTTCGCACTGCTGCAACCGGCAAGGCATACTCCGCTGCGGCCTTGGAATCGCAAACCACAGGCAACAACCGATCAGCAGGGGGGAGCAACGTGAGCGAAGTGACCAGAGACGGCGGCGTGGCGGGCGCCAGCAAGGGCTACCGATATTACGTCTTGGGTGTCTTGCTGGTGGTCTATGTCTTCAACTTCATCGACCGTCAGATCCTCTCGATCCTGATGGAGCCGGTCCGTCTGGAACTCGGCTTAAACGATACGCAGCTCGGGTTCCTTTCTGGGATTGCGTTCGCACTGTTCTACGCCACTCTCGGCATACCCATCGCGCGTATCGCGGACCGCACGTCTCGAACCGGCGTGATCTCGATCTGTCTCGCTCTCTGGAGTGCCATGACTGCCGTTTGCGGCCTGGCGCAGAACTTCTGGCAGATGCTCGTAGCGCGGATCGGGGTCGCGGTCGGGGAGGCGGGCGGCAGCCCACCCTCCCATTCCCTGATTGCCGACTACTTCGCGGAGCACGAGCGGGCGACGGCCCTCGGCATCTTCGCGCTCGGGGTACCGATCGGGGTGATGTTCGGG
>SLQW01000097.1 GCA_007131295.1 Pseudomonadales bacterium
AGCGAGATCACGTTGCGCCATCTGCTGCAGATGTCCAGCGGCCTCGCCAGCGAGGGACCGAATTCGAACGCAGTCTACTTCGGTGGTCAGGACGTTCTCAGCGCGGCGACCACCACGGAGCTCGAACACCCGCCAGGAACCGTCTTCAAATACGCGAACAACGACAGTCTCCTGTTGTTGCGGGCGATCCGCCATGTCCTTGACGACGACGTCGAGTACCTGCGTCTGCCTGCCGGCAGACTGTTCCAACGGCTCGGCATGCTCTCCACCGTGATGGAGAGCGACCACCGCGGCAACTTCATCGGTTCCAGTCAGGTCTATACGACCGCGCGTGATCTGGCGCGCTTCGGCCTGCTTTACCTCGACGATGGCGTCTTCGACGGCGAGCGCATCCTGCCCCCCGGTTTCGCGGCAACGGCCCATGCGTCTTCCGAGGCGCATGATCCCGATGTATTTCCCGATGGAGGCCGGATGCGCTATGGCCATCACTTCTGGCGTTTCGAAGACATCCCGGGCGTACCCGAGGGTACGTTCACCACAGCCGGGCACAAGGGTCAGTTCGCCACCGTGGTGCCGGCGCGGGACGTCGTCATCGTCCGTACCGGCATCGATCCTGCCGGCACCCAATGGCGTCAGCACCAGTTCGTCGCGCGGATTCTGGCGGCCCTGGAGGAGCAGTAACGCGGGGGCCGTTCACCTGATCCCGTGACCTACGACGCCTGTGCGTACCGATCCGGCAGCACGCCTGGAAACCCTCCGCACAGCATGGGCACTGCCGATATGGGACACTAGAGAGTCGGACCGCTTATCAGGAAACTCATGGCCCTGCGCAACGCTCTGCTCGATCCAGCCACGCTGCCGGAACCGGAACCCCTGCGGCTGCAGCCGGTGGCCAGGAACTACCGCCATTACCGAATGAGCAGTCTGACACTACGCTGGATCGTCGCCGGCGTAGCGCTCGCTGGACTGCTGCCAGCGCTGGACGACCCGCCGCCTGCGCTCGCTTTCTGGCCGCTTTTCTGGGTTGCTGTCGTGGCAGCGCACCTCGGTCTGGCCTGGCGCGAAGCTCGAGCGCGCGCCTGGGGCTTGCGCGAACATGATCTACTCTACGCGAGCGGACTCTTCGCACGCAGGCTCACCGCCCTGCCCTACAACCGTATCCAGCACGTGGAGACGCTTTCCGGTCCTCTGGAGCGCGGCTTCGGGCTGGTCCGGGTCACCTGCTTCACCGCGGGTGGCCTGAGCGCGGATCTTGTCATTCGCGGCCTGGCCCGGGACGACGCGGAACGGGTCCGTCAGCACCTACTGCATAAAATCCGTGATGAGGACGCCGAAGATCAGGGCACGCTGGCAGCCGAAGTCGAGCCGTCATGAGCGATGGCTCCTGGCAAAACCTGCCGCTCGGTGCACTGGTGTACATGTTCCTGCGCGGCGCCACGCGCTTGCTCCGCGAAAATCTGCCTCTGGTGTTCGGGGCTGGCGCCGGCGTCGCCCTGTTCGAGGGCATCGGCTGGACCGAGGCGATGGCGGTGGTGCTCGGCCTCGCTGCAATCGGACTATTGCTCGCCTTGCTGCACTATCGCCGCTTCCGGTTCCGCATCGATGGCGATCTCCTGCTGGTACGCAAGGGGCTCTGGGAACAGAGTGAGCTGAAGGTCAGAAGCGCCCAGATTCAGCGTGTCATCGTGGATGCACCCTGGCATCTGCGTCTGTTCAACCTCGTCCGCTTCTCCGTCGACACGCCGGGCGGCGCCGCTACGGAAGTGGAGTTGCCCGGGATTCGTCCGGCAACGGCCGACGCATTGCGCAGCGCACTCGAGAGACAGGATGACGGCGTTGTCGGGGACGCCGCTCTCGGGGAAGCGACTTCGGAGCCGCTGTTGCGCGTCTCAACCGGAGCGTTGGTTCTGCACGGCCTCGCCAACAACTATGCCTTGGTGATGCTGGCAGCGATGACACCATTCCTGAATCGCCTCGCCCGCGCCGCCGAGGAACGGCTGGAGGCGCTCACGCTGCCGGAAGGCCTGACGGTTCTGTTCGACCACCCACTGATTGCGGCCACAGTGCTGCTGGTCGCGCTCGCCCTTATGCTGGTGGCAGCTTCCATCGCGATTGCCGTGCTGCGCTTTCATGGCTTCACCCTCGAGCAGCAGGGTGGTTCGACGAGACAACGTAAGTATCACCAGACGAGCGGCCTCTTCAGCCGGCGGGAGCAGATTCTCAGCGCGTCCCGGCTGCAGGTGGTAGAGGAGGTGCAGACGCTCGTCGGCAGGCTGCTCGGGCGTTGCCATCTTCTTTGCCGGCAGATCGGCAGCATTCAGAGCGAGCGGGATCCGGGTGCCCAGATCTTCCTGATTCCGGCGCTCGATCGAGCCCAGGCCGCCGCGTTGCTGCCCGCCTTCTGGCCGGCTGTCCCCGTCCGCCCGACCCTCGCGCGAGTTCACCGCCACTACCGGCGCATCACCTGGATCCGGTTTACCGCGACCACATGCGGATTCCTGACCTTTGCTGCCTGGCAGGTAGCGGACCTTCGCGTCCTGCTGCTCGCGCTTCCCACGCTGCCCCTGGCCGCCATTTTCGCGCACCTGCGCTGGCTCGCCGTGGGCTGGTACGACGCCGATGGCTGGCTCCACGCGCGCAATGGGCTCATCGGGCACCGCACGAGCATCTTTCCTATGCAGCACGTGCAGAAGGCCGGTATCCGCCAGACCTGGTTTCAGCGCCGACGCGGCGTCGCGGATCTGACACTGACACTCGCGAGCGGACCAGTGACGCTCCCCTACCTCGCCGAGGGCGATGCTTTCCGTCTGCTCGAGGAGGTCCTTACGCGTATCGAGGAACCCCTCCGCGAGGAAGGGACGGCAACCCTGCTGCCCTCATGACAGACACCGCAGTTACACTGCCGAACTGACCCGATCCTGCTCCACTCCGGTCTGAGCATATCGGCCTGCCTTCCCTGTTCCCGCACCCCTGCGACCCGATCCCAGGACGCGCCCGGTGAGCGCGCCACGGAGGACTGTCGCCGCCTGGTCGATGACCAGATACAGGCAGGGCACCAGCAGGAGCGTCAGGAACATGGCACCAAGCAGTCCACCCACGACCGTCAGCGCAAGGGGTTGCATGATTTCCGCGCCCTGACCGATACCCAGCGCCAGCGGCGTCATGCCGAGAACCGTGGTGAGCGTGGTCATGAGGATCGGTCGCAGGCGCACGCTCCCTGCAGCGACGATGGCGCGGCTCACGCACAGGCCCCGAGCGCGGCCGATCTCGACATACTCCAAGAGCAGGATCGCATTGTTGACGACTATGCCAACGAGCAGGATGACACCGATCAGCACTGGCGCAGACAGGGGTGTCGACGTCAGCCACAGCACCAGACTGACGCCGATCAGCGCCAACGGCGCCGCGGCAAGAATGACCAGCGGATTGCTCAGGCGCTCGTACTGAACGGCGAGGACGACGAACACCAGGAAGAGCGCCAGCGCCACCACCGTGGCGAGTTCCCGATTGGTCTCCTCGATCGTCTCCCATTGCCCCGAAAAGACGAGGCTGTAGCCTTCAGGCAGATCCATCTCCCGCAGCCGAGCCTGGGCCTCGCGTACGACCGTACCGACATCAGCCACCGCCGTGTTGACGTTGCCGGTGACACGCTGGATGCGGCTCTGGTTCTCGCGCTCGATGTGGGCTGGCCCCTCGCCGAGTTCGAAGCTGGCCACATCCCGCAGCAGAATGGGTTCACCCTGATCGCCGCGAAACAGAAGCAGGTTGCCGAGACCCTCTGCGTCAGCCACCGCGGTTCGCGGAAGCCGGACCCGAACGTCGTACTCCTGGGTGCCCGAAACAAAGCGCGTAGGGACCATCCCGTCGACCGCATCGCGGATCGCGCGCCCTACCTCGGACGCACGCAGTCCCAGGCTCGCGGCGCGATCACGATCAACGCGGATGCGAAACAGGGGGCTCTGGTCGTCGCGGCCGACCCGCACACCCTCGAGGCCGGGAATACCGTCGAGTCGGGCGCTCATCTCCCGAGCCAGATCCTGCAGCGTGTCGAGTTCGTCGCCCACGATAACGACTGCGAAGTCGTCACCGGACGTCGTGAACCTCAGGCCAGGGATCGCAGGTGGGCGGACGCTGATGCGGGCTCCTGGAAGATCGAGCGCGTCAAGACGACTCTGCGCTTCCTGAACCCAGGCACCCGCGCTGAGCCCGGGCCGCTGGGCCGCCGGCGCGAGCTGCACGCGCATGTTCATGGTCCCGGGGCGTTCGTTGATCACCCCACCGCCGAGATGCCCGCCAACCAGCGTGAATCGCGACTCGACGTGGGGCATGTCCCGGATCACGCTCTCGACCTGGCGCGCTGCCTGATCCGTCTCCATCGGCGGCGTGCCGCGCGGCAGAACCATGCGTACGCTGACCCCGCCATCATCCACCTGGGGCAGAAACGTGTTGCCGAGGCCATCGACGAGTCGCAGCGCCGCGATCAGACCGACTGCGGCCAGCGCGATAACGACCCAGCGCCCCCGCAGCACCAGCGGCAGCAGTCGCCGATAAACCCGTCGCAGCGCAGCCATCAAAGCATCGAATGCACGCAACGGCGCGCTGCGGATCAATCCGCTCTCGAAGCGGAGGTTACCCAGCAGGGCCGCGAGCATAGGCACGAGCGTCAGCGCTGCGAGCAGGGTGGCGATGATTGCGAACGAGATCGTGAAGATCAGGTCACGGAAAATAAGTGCAGCCATGCCGGAGATCAGCAGCAGCGGCAGCACCGCCGCCAGATTGGTCATGGTTCCAGCCGTGATGGCCGACGCCACCTCTTTGGCGCCGTCGTAGGCTGCTTCTTCCGAGTTCTTGCCAAGTTGCTCCCGGTGCCGATAAATGTTCTCGAGCATCACGATGGCATTGTCGAGCAGAAGTCCGACCCCTAGCGCCAGCCCTCCGAGGCTGATGATATTCAGCGTCAGACCGCTTACGCCCATGAGCGCGAAAGTGGCCATCAGGGCTATGGGAATGGACAGGCCAATGATCAAGCTCTTGCGCAGACTGCCGAGAAAAAGCAACACAAGGAGCATGGCCAGCGTGCCGCCGATGACGGCTGCCGTCGCGACGCTCGAAAGGGCGCCGCGAATGAAGAACGACTGATCCGTAATCGCTTCGAACTCGATGTCATCCGGAATGAACCCCGATCTGCGCAGGCGCGCGACGGTGGCGTTGATTTCATCGGTCACGGCCACGGTATTCGCCTGCGGGAGTTTGAACGCAGCAAGCTGGGTCGCCGCCGTATCGCCGAGGCGGACAAACAATCGCTGCTCGCGATGGCCATCGCGCACCTCGGCGACCTCGTCAAGCCGAATACGGGCTTCATCGTTCCCCGGCAGCGCGAGCATGAGCGCAGCGACTTCTTCAACAGACGCGAACAGCCCGTCCGTCTTTGCCATGACGTCGAAGGTCGCAGATGTGACCCAGCCCCCGGCGATATCCACGTTCTCCGCTGCCAGCGCGTCGGCGATATCGCCCAGGGTCAGGCCATAGGAGCGCAATCGGTCCTGATCGACGATCACCTCCATTTCCTGGACTCTGCCGCCCGCAGCCTGGACGCTGGATACCCCCTCGATGGCAATGATCTGTGGTGCGAGCTGGTTCTCGAGCCACTGGTGGACCTCGACCTCGGAACGAACCCGGGAGGTGAAGCCGGCGAGCCACACGGGATCCTGAGCTGGATCGAACTTGTAGAGTCGAGGTGGCTCGATATCTGCCGGGAGCTGGGTGCGCGCCAGCTCCAGGTAACGGGATGCATCCTGCAGCGCTGCGTCGAGATCGGTCCCGTAGCCGAAGCGCAGGTTGACGTTCGTGCGGCCCTCAGAGGCGCGACTGTCGATGCTCACGAGGTTCTCGACCGCCGCCAGATTGCGCTCGAGAACTCTGGTGACCTGCTCCTCCATGACTTCGGGGGCGACGCCTGGGTAGTTGACCGTCACCCGTACCAGCGGAAACTCAACCTGCGGCAGGAGGTCGATGGGCAGGCGGTCGGCGAAAAACAGGCCCAGTACGACCACCACCGAAGCGATCGCCAGGGTACCTACCGGCCGGCGAATGGCGGCGGCTACGAAGCCACCCGGCTGAGTCGGCGATGCAGCCACGCTCAACCTCGCCAACCCACGATGCGCACCCGCTCACCGGGACGCATGTCAATGGGATTGCTCGCGAGCACCACCTCGCCCACTTCGAGACCGTCCTCGATCTGCGTCCACTGTCCTCGGGTCACACCGGTGATGACTTCGCGCCGTTCGAGATGGTCCTCACTGATGACGTAGACATAGCGCACGCTACCGTCTTCGCCGATCGCGGCGGCGGGGACGGCCAGGACGTCGACACGCCGGTCGACATTAAGACGAATGCGAGCGAGAAAGCCCGGCCGCACTCCCTGGTCCGCCGCGGACTCTGGCAAAGCCACTTCCACCGGCACCAGACGGCTGCCGGGATCCGCAGCCGGGAAGACACGCGCGACCCTGCCGTCGAGCTCCAGGGCAGGCAAGGCATCGAATCGAAGTCGGACGCTCTCACCGGCCGATATGTGTACCACGTCGCGCTCCGATACGAGCGGGCGCAACACCAGGCGATCCATGGCGGCCATCTCGAACACGATGTCCTCGGCCTGGACCGACTCGCCAGGCTCCACGTGACGCGCAGTGATCACGCCCGCGTGCGGCGCCAGGATGCTGGCGAAGCCGAGCCGCGTCTGCCACAGTCGCTGTTCAGCCTCCGCGACTTCCAGCGCGACCTGGGCACGATCCATCTCGATCCTGCTGACGGCATCGGTCTCCAGCAGGCGCTCCATGTTGTCGAGTTCGGTGCGCGCGAAGCGAGTATGCGCACGGGCGCGAGCAAACTCCGCGTCCAACTCTGCGGTGTCGAACCGCGCCAGCAATGCGCCTGCCGCTACCGCATCCCCCTCTTCCACCTCGACCGTTTCCAGATTTCCGGTCATGCGGCTCGGCACACGGACCGCGAGGCGCGGCCGGACGGTCGCTATCAGGTCGACCTGCCGCGACAGATCTCGCGGAGCAAGCTCCACCGCAGCCACCGGACTCGACCGCGGTCCCGATGCCGCTGCGGTGCTGTTGGGATCTGCTGGAGAGTCGTCGCTGCTGCAGGCCGCGAGCAGCGCAGCCCAGCATGCGAAAGGAATGGATCGAATCCATGAACTTCGTGATGCTTGCATCGTTTCCTTGCGGTCCAAGTGAGCCGAGGGCCAAAGGACTAATGTAAGGAGCAGCAATGAGACCGATGGCGACCCACTTCGCCGAACCTGTGTTCGGGTCCGGTGTGGCGCCAGCCATACCCTTTCAGGGTGACACAAGGTGGCATACCAGAGCCATTCGGCCTGCCGCAGCCAGGATGACCTCCGGGCAAGGCTCACATACAGATTGATCGGCAAGCCGGCGTTCAGGTTTCTCGGCTATGCTGAGGCAAGCTCGGCGCCGCACTGTGCGCGTGGCCGATGGCACAGGAGACCACCCTTGCGTGCTGCAACTCTCTTCCTGACTCTCTGCCTTGCGGCTGGCGCGGCTTCGAGTGCGCAACTCGCAACGGTAAAGCTTATCGGCGGCCCGGAAATCCGCCAGTTTCAGGTGGAGGTCGTCGACACCCCGGAAACCCGGGCCCGAGGGCTCATGTACCGGACCGAGCTCGCACCGGATGCCGGCATGCTGTTCGTGTTCGAGCGACCCGCCGACGTCGGCTTCTGGATGCGCAACACCTACATTCCCTTGGACATGATCTTCATCGACCGACATGCCCGGGTCGTGCACATCCACCACCGTGCCCAGCCCCATGACGAGACCATGATTTCACCCGGACAGCCGATCACGCACGTGCTCGAGATCAACGGCGGCCTGTCAGAAGCGCTGGGCATCGAGCCCGGGCACCGCATGCTGATCGATGTCGCGGATCATCCGGCGGAGTAAAAGCGCTCGAAGCAGTAGTTGGTCGCTTCGACGAATCCCGGTACGGAGCCGCAGTCGAAGCGCCGCCCCTGAAACTTGTAGGCCATGACACAGCTCTCCCTGGCCTGGGTCAGAAGGGCGTCCGTGATCTGCACCTCGCCGTTCTTCCCAGCCGGGGTCTGCTCGAGAATCTCGAATATATCCGGGGTCAGAATGTAGCGGCCGATGACGGCCAGATTACTCGGCGCTTCCGCTGCTGGCGGTTTCTCTACCATATTCGTCACGCGAATGATGTTGTCGCTGACCGTCTCGCCGGCAATGACACCGTAGGAGGAAATGCGCTCTTTCGGCACTTCCATCACTGCGACGATGCTGCAGCGAAACTGCCGATAAAGGCGTGCCATCTGCGCCAGCACGCCATCGCCGGCCTCGTTCATGCAAAGGTCGTCGGCGAGCACCACACCAAATGGAGCATCCCCCACGAGGCGTCGGCCGACCAGAATGGCGTGGCCGAGGCCCTTCATGGCGTTCTGGCGGGTGTAGGAGAACGTGGCCTTATCGATCAATTCGCGGATATGGGTGAGCATCTCCTCCTTGCCGGTACCCGCGATCTGATGCTCGAGTTCGTAACTGATGTCGAAGTGATCTTCGAGGGCCTGCTTGCCGCGCCCGGTAACGAAGCAGATCTCCTGCATGCCCGCCTCCACCGCCTCCTCTACCCCGTATTGGACCAGCGGCTTGTTGACGATGGGCAGCATCTCCTTGGGCATCGCCTTGGTGGCCGGCAGGAAGCGGGTGCCGTAGCCGGCGACAGGAAACAGACACTTATCAATCATGAAACGTCCTCGCAGTGAACTGAGCGGGCTGACTAATCCGTAGTGTGCATGTGTGCCAAGCATAGACCCGATCCAGCACGCGACGATGATGCTTGCAGCGGCGGGACCGGCGCGGCTCAATAGCCGCCTTCGGCCTGAACAGCGAGCAAGCCTAACTCATGAGCGAGCACATCCGCCTGGAAACGGATGCAGGTATCGGCATCCTCACCATCGACCGACCCGAGAAAAAAGAACGCCATGACTTACGCCATGCTCGGGGAGTTCATCGAGACCGTGGCGTCTGTCGCGATCGATGATCGGATCAGGGTACTGATCCTGACCGGAGTACCGGGCGCGTTCTGCGCGGGGACGGACCTGGCCGATCTCGCCACGATTCCCGGCGGCGAGCGGGGCGTGCGCGGCAGGGCCGAGGACGACGAGCGCTGGTGGCCGCTGATCGCCTGCGGCAAGCCCGTGATCGGCGCTATCGACGGACCGGCGGTCGGCATGGGCGCGGAATTGAGCAGCCAGTGCGACCTGCGTATAGGTACTCCTCAGGCACGCTTCGCCTGGAACTTCGTGCACCGGGGCCTCGTCCCCGACACCGGCGCCGGGAGCTGGCTGCTGCCACGTTTGATCGGTCCCCAGCAGGCCTTGCGGCTGCTCTACACCGGTGCGTTCGTGAGCGCAGAGGAGGCGCTGGAGCTCGGGTACCTGCTCGAAGTGGTAGCCCCCGAACGACTGCACGAGCGGGCCATGGAATTGGCGCAAGCCGTACTCGCTGGCTCACCCTTTTCCCAGCAGCGCCTCAAGAGGCTCGTCTATGAGGGCCTGGAGCGGGACGTTCGCCAGCACATGGAGGCTCACGTCGAGGCGCTGAAGGCCTGCTTCCGCTCAGACGATCACCGCGAAGGCGTAACGGCGTTCCTGGAGCGACGGCCACCGAATTTCACCGGATCCTGAGCCTCAGCGAGCCGGGGGTTGACCTGGGTCAAGGCCCTGTTGGAGCCTATCGGGTGTAATCCCCGCGTCCGCGTATGCCCCCCACTGCTGCGCTCTGCCTGGAAGCTCGTGCATGGCCAACCCGCACATCGCGAAACACCCCGAATACGACTACGACACCGTACGCCTGTTCTGCATCGCGACCATCATCTGGGGCGTGGTGGGCATGGCCGTCGGCGTCTGGATCGCCGCTCAGATGGTCTGGCCGGTGCTGAACACGCCATGGGAATGGTTCCATTTCGGTCGGCTGCGGCCGCTGCATACCAATGCGGTCATTTTCGCCTTCGGCGGCAGCGCGCTCATGGCGACCAGCTACTACGTGGTGCAGCGGACCTGTCAGGTGCCTCTGTATTCGAAGTTCCTCTCCCGTTTCACCTTCTGGGGCTGGCAGACCGTGATCGTCCTGGCAGCGATCACCCTACCGCTTGGTCTCACCACCACCCACGAATATGCCGAGCTGGAATGGCCGATCGACATCCTCATCGCCCTGGTGTGGGTGGCGTACGCGGCGAACTACATCGGCACGATCGCCAAGCGCAAGCCGAACCACATCTACGTGGCGAATTGGTTCTTCCTGGCGTTCATTCTTGCCGTCGCCATCCTCCACATCTTCAACAGCATTCAGTTTCCAGTGCATCTCTGGAAGTCGTACTACGTCCCCTCGGGCGCCATCGACGCCATGATTCAGTGGTGGTACGGGCACAATGCGGTGGGCTTCTATCTCACCGCCGGCTTCCTGGGGATGATGTACTACTTCGTCCCGAAGCAGGCGGACCGGCCGATCTACTCCTATCGGCTTTCCATCGTCCATTTCTGGGCTTTGATCGCCATCTATATGTGGGCCGGCGCCCACCATCTGCACTTCTCGGCGCTGCCGGACTGGGCTCAGAATCTCTCCATGGTATTTTCACTGATCCTGCTGTTCCCATCCTGGGGCGGCATGATCAACGGCATCATGACGCTCTCGGGTGCCTGGGATAAATTGCGCACCGACCCGATCCTCAAGTTCCTCATCGTGTCGCTGTCGTTCTACGGCCTCGCCACGTTCGAGGGACCGATGCTGTCGATCAAGACCGTGAATGCCATGTCCCACGCCACGGACTGGACCGTGGGCCACGTCCATTCTGGAGCGCTGGGTTGGGTGGCGATGATCACATTCGGCGCGATGTATCACCTCATTCCGATCATGTACGGACGTAAGCAGGGTCAGATGTACAGCATTGCGCTGATCAACCTGCACTTCTGGTTGGCCACCATCGGTACCGTGCTCTACATCGCCTCCATGTGGGTGAATGGCCTCATGCAGGGCCTGATGTGGCGAGCCGTGAACGAGGACGGCACCCTCACCTACACCTTCATCGAGTCGCTCGAAGCGAGCATGCCGGGCTACATCGTCCGCACCATAGGCGGTGCCCTGTTCCTGGCCGGCATGCTCGTCATGGCCTGGAACGTGTGGTGCACGACGCGCGGACGCTGGCGTGAAGAGGAAAATCCAACCACGCTCGACCCCGTCCTCGACAGCGGCGTCGTCGCACCGGCGAGAGGGTGAAGCGCATGTTCACGCACGATCACATCGAACGTCACACGGGCCTCATGGTGGTTCTGATCCTGGTAGTGATCAGCTTCGGTGGTCTGGTGCAGATCCTGCCGCTTTTCAGCGACCGGGCCGTAAGCGAACCGCTCGAAGGGATGGAGCCACTTACAGCGTTGGCATTGGAAGGGCGAGACATCTACATCCGCGAAGGCTGTCACGTCTGCCACACCCAGAAGATCCGCGCGCTCAGAACCGAAGTCGAACGCTACGGCCACTACTCCGTAGCCGGGGAGTTCGTCTGGGATCACCCCTTCATGTGGGGCTCCAAGCGCACCGGGCCCGATCTGGCCCGGGTCGGAGGACGCTACAGCGACGACTGGCAACTGCAGCACCTCTACGATCCGCGCTCCCTCGTTCCCTCATCGAACATGCCGGCCTATCCCTGGCTGTTCTACCGCGACGTCGACAACCGTTGGACCGAGCGCAAGATGACCGTGCTGCAGCGACTCGGGGTGCCCTACACGGACGAGCAGATCGCCGCTGCCGCCGACGACGTCGCGGGCTATACGGAAGCCGAGGCGCTGGTCGCCTACCTGCAGACGCTCGGCACCGCCATCCCGAGGAGATGACGCCATGGATATCAACGACCTGCGCGCACTCTCCGTGGTGCTCATGTTCATCACCTTCCTCGGGATCATTGCCTGGACGGTGATGGGGCGTCGCGACCGTTTCAACGACGCGGCCAATCTGCCGTTCGCCGACGACGATACGGACCAGACCCGAGAGAAGGAGAAGTCCTCGTGAGCACCGGCTGGAGTGTGTTCGTCATCGTCATCACCCTCGGCATGCTGCTGGGCTTTACCTGGCTCATCCTCAACACGCGTCGGATCCAGGACCCCAACGGCGCCAACAAGCTCAACGACCATGAGTTCGACGGCATAACCGAGTACGACGCGCCGATGCCTGAGTGGTTCACCTGGATGTTCCTGGGCTCCATCGCATTCGCGCTGATCTACCTCATCCTGTATCCGGGACTCGGCAATTTTCCCGGACTGCTCGGCTGGACATCGACGGGAGCGCTGGAGGCGGATCAGCGGCGGGCAGAGGCACGCTTCGATCCCCTGTTCCAGCGCTTTCTGCGGACGCCGGCCGAAGAACTCGCCGAGAATCCCCAGGCCATCCGCATGGGCGAGCGCCTGTTCGGAAACTACTGCGCGCAGTGTCACGGCAGTGACGCCAGAGGCTTCCCCGGGTTTCCGAACCTCACCGACGGCCACTGGTCCTGGGGTGGTACGCCCGAGCAGATCCGCATGACCCTGGTCAACGGCCGCGTCGCTGCCATGCCGGCGTGGGGGCCGGTGCTTGGCGAAGACGGTATCCGGGACACCACCGAGTTCGTGATCTCGCTGGCGGGCCGCGAGCATGATGAAGAGGCTGCCGCTCGTGGTGCGGAACACTACGCCCGGAACTGTGTGGCCTGTCACGGACCAGAAGGTCGGGGCAACCAGGCGCTCGGTGCCGGCGATCTGACCACCGGCGTCTATCTCTACGGCGGGTCCAGGGAAACCATCGCGGCCAGCCTGCGCGACGGACGCAACGGCGTCATGCCAGCGCAGAGCGACCTCCTCGATGAGGCCCGTATTCATGTCCTCACGGCCTTCGTCTACGGGCTGCCCCGACGGCACGGCGCGACGGAGCGCGAGTGAACACGCAGGGCAGCCAGCTCATCGCGAGCAGCGGCCCGGGCGCGACGCTGGCACTCCCCCGGGCTGTCAGCGGGCGCTTCCAACGCCTGCGCGTCGCGCTCCGGGCGCTGCTTCTGGGCATCTTCTTCGCTGCACCATGGCCCATATGGGACGGACGGCAGGCCATCCTGTTCGAGCTTCCCGAGCGTCAGTTCCACATCTTTGGCTGGACGTTCTGGCCTTCGGACTTCCATCTCCTCGCCTTCGTCCTGATCATGGCGGCGTTCGCCCTTTTCGCTGTCACCAACTGGATCGGTCGCGTGTTCTGCGGCTATGCCTGTCCGCACTCCGTTTTCTTCAGCTTGTTCGTGGCGATCGAACGGGGGCTGAAGCGCAAGCGTGGCCCTCGTGCTGCCCGCATCCTGACGTGGCTCGCGTGGTCGCTGATCGGCCTGATTACCGCAATCACAATCGTGGGTCTGTTCGTTCCGGTGCGGGTCCTGCTGAGCCAGCCCATGGAGCTCGGCGGTTGGCCGCTGTTCTGGCTCGCATTCTTCACCATTGCGACCGTCTTCGCGGGAGGCCTGCTGCGGGAACGCGTGTGCATCTACATGTGCCCCTATGCACGCTTTCAGTCCGTGATGTTCGATCGCGATACCACGGTGGTGGCGTATGACGCCAACCGTGGCGAACCACGTGGTCCGCGGCGCCAGCGGGAAACTTCCGGCGACTGCATCGACTGCACGCTTTGCGTCCAGGTATGCCCCACCGGGATCGACATCCGCAACGGCCTGCAGTACGCCTGTATCGGCTGCGGCCTGTGCGCCGATGCCTGCGATCGCGTCATGGATCAGCTGGGGCGCAGTCGTGGCCTGATCGCCTATCGCAGCGAGCGCAGCCTGAGCGAGTCACCGCGGCCGAAATTCCGGCCGCGACTGGTCGGCTACGGCCTCAGCCTGGGGGTCATGTTCAGCGTCTTTCTCATCCTGCTCACCGGGCGCCCCGAGCTTGCGCTGGACGTCGAACGCGACCGTCAGGCGCTGTTCACGGAAGTCCGAATCGCAGGCGCCACGGCGTTCGAAAACAGCTACCGCTTGAGCGTTCACAATCGGGACTCGCAGCCGCGCGACGTGACCCTCGACGTGAACGCAGACAGCGAGTTGGATTGGATCGGCCCCCGAGAGATCTCCCTCGAGGCCGGCGAGCGTCGTGAGGTTGCCATCCGCCTGCGGGCTGCAGCCGATCGCCGTCCCGTGCGCACCATCAACTTCGAGGCCCACGACGCGGTCGCAGAGCGGAGGCTCGTCACACGCGAAAGCCGTTTCTTCACCGGCTCCAGCACCGATTCTCCGGCAGGAATGGGGGGTTGAGGCTTTGACGAGGCGGGACGCATCGAGGCCGGCAGCGGCGGTCGAACCCTGGTACCGGCACCCCATGGTTTGGCTGATCATTGCTATTCCAGGCAGTGCCGTGATTGTCGGCGCGGTCATGCTGACACTGGCCATCGTGACGCCCGAGTCGGTAGTCCGCGAGGATTACTACCAGGCCGGGCGGGCCATCAATATCGATCTCAGGGAGACCGACACCGCCGCCGATCTCGGGGTCACGGCTACGTTCTATGGCGATGAGGAAACGGGTTGGCTGCTAGAGGTGCACACACAGCGCCCGCCTCCGGACAGCGGCCGCTCCCTTGATGTGCTGCTCGCGCACCCGACCCTGGCCGCTCGCGACCTGGAAGCTGAACTGCACCCCGACGGCAGCGGCGCCTGGATCGGCACCCTCGAACCTCTGCAGGGTCGGCACATGCTGAGCATTCGTCCCCAGGGCGGTGGCTGGCTGCTGCGTCGCGAGGTCGACCTGGACCTTTCCGGCACCCGCCCCATCGAGGTCACCGCCCTGCCGTGGAGGGGCACGCCGTGACGACCGCCACGAGCCCCGCGGTCGATGCACTTGCTGAGCGCGACGGCTGCTTCCACTGTGGTCTGCCGGTCCCCGCCGGGTTCGACCTCGAGGTCACCGTGGGTGGCCGGCAACACCCTGTCTGCTGCCACGGCTGCCAGGCCGCAGTCGCCTTCATCCAGGACGCCGGCCTGGATGACTTCTACAGACTGCGTGCGGCTCCCACGGGAACGCGACCGGGAGAAGGCGTCGCGGCGGACCCCTCGGCCTTTGCCGACGCCGATGTCGCGGCGCGCTTTCTGCACCTCGATCCCGCCGGCAGAGCTCATGGTGACCTGGCCCTGGACGGCGTCGGATGCGCTGCCTGCGCCTGGGTGATCGAGCACGGGGTGAAGGATCTGCCCGGCCTGCAGCAGGCACGCGTCGATCTCGCCAACGGCCGCCTCTCGGCAAGCTGGGACGCTAACGATGCGACCACGGCTGCTGTCGGGCTGACCCGGCTCATGGAACGGATCAACGCGCTCGGCTTCGACGCCGTACCGGCTCAGCCGGCCGAGGAACTCGTGCTGCATGAGCAGCAGCGACGCCGTTCGCTGACCGCGATCGGCATCTCCGGCATCGGCGCCATGCAGGTCATGATGCTGGCGATCGCCGACTACGCCGGTCTCTTTTCCGGCATGGCGGACGACCATCGCGCGCTGATCGTCTGGGCGCAGATGGTGCTGACGGGCGTGGTGGTTGTATGGGGCGCCCAACCGTTCTTCAAGGGCGCATGGCAGACCTTGCAAGCAGGTCGCATGGGCATCGACGTGCCTGTGTCCCTCGCTATCGGCCTGGGCTGGGGTGTGAGTACCGTCGTCGTGTTGAGTGGCGGCATCGAACGCGGTGAGCACGTCTACTTCGACTCGGTCGCCATGTTCACTTTTTTTCTGCTGCTCGGTCGTCATCTCGAGCAGTCGGTACGCCATCGCTTCGCGCGCGCCGACGCCCGCCTTGATGCCCTGCTCCCGGCTGCCGTCACGCGCCTTGCGCCGGACGGAGACCGCACTTCCGTCCTGCCCGCCCAGCTGCAGGCCGGTGATGTGATCGAGGTTCCGCCTGGAGGGATCATCGCCGCGGATGGCAAGGTGCTGGAAGGTACGGGAGAGATCGATCGTGCTGCGCTGACCGGAGAATCCCGGCCGCAGGACGTAGGCCCTGGCACCACGGTACCCGCGGGAAGTCGCAACGGTGCGACACGCCTGCAGCTGGAAGTCACGCGACCGGCCACGAACAGCGCGCTCGCCGCGATCCCGAATCTGCTGGCCAGGGCCCGGGCGGAGCGCCCCCCGGTGGTTCACCTCGCGGATCGCGTGTCGGGAATCATCGTCGCCGCAGTCCTGTTCATTGCCGCTGTCACCGCCGTAGTCTGGTCATTCATCGACCCTGCACGGGTTCTGCCGGTCACCCTCGCGACCCTGATGGTCACCTGCCCTTGTGCCTTCGCGCTCGCGACACCGGTGACACTCACCGCCGCGACCATGCGGCTCAGGCGGCTGGGTATCCTGCTGGTGGACCCGTCCGCGCTGGAACGGGCGGCTCGCCTGCGTCACGCCTATCTGGACAAAACCGGCACCCTGACCGAGCCAGGTCAGATCACCTGCGACCCGTTCGACGGCGCCGATCGCCAGGACTGCGTCGATCACGCGGTGGCGCTGGAACGCGACGTGCCGCATCCGCTGGCCGCGGCATTGCGGCGCCTGCCGGTGAGCGCGAACGTGACCTTCGAAGCGCTGCGTGTGGTGCCTGGATCAGGCGTGGAAGGCTTCAAGGATGGCCGCCGTTGGCGCATCGGCCGGCCGCGCTGGGCGGCGTCGTTTGAGAACGACGCGACCGAGTCCGCCACCGAAAGCGATGAGGGCAGCATCTGGCTCAGCGTGGACGGAAGCCCCCTCGCCCGCTTCCGTTCCGCCCACGGAGGCGCGGACGAAACGCTCAGGACCGGCGCGACCGAGCTGCTACGGGCGCTTCGCGATCGCGGCCTCGACCCGGCAATCGTCAGCGGCGACGTAGCCGATCGAGTCCGCGCTGCCGCTGGCCAGCTGGGCATCGAGCGCTGGTGGGCAGACCTGGATCCAGGCAGCAAGTACGCACTGCTGGCCGAGGCGGACGGTGGCGTTCTGTATCTGGGCGACGGGCTAAACGATGCGCCGGCACTAGGCCGCGCAGGCGTCGCCGTGGCGATGGCCTCCGCATGTGACTTCACGCGATCGGCGGCCGACGCCGTCGTGCTGGACGATCGTCTCGCGGGCGTAGCGGACCTGCTCGACGGTGCCGAGCGAACACGTCGCATCATCCGGCAGAACCTGCTCTGGGCAATCAGCTACAACCTCCTCGCGATGCCCTTGGCAGTAACCGGACTGATCGCGCCCTGGGCGGCGGCCATCGGCATGTCCGCCAGCTCTCTGCTCGTACTCGGTAACGCGCTGCGTCTGTTGCGCCGACAGGAGACCGCGAACGCGGCAGGCACGGTGACAGCATGGAAGTGATCTGGGTGCTGATCCCACTGTCGGTGCTGCTGATGTTGTTGGCGGTTCGTGCCTTCGTCTGGGCCGTGCGCAGCCGTCAGTTCGACGACCTGGACCGGGAGGCCTCGCGCATTCTGTTCGAAGAGCCTGGGAGCGAGTCCGCCCGCGTCGATAAGGAAAGCGAACACCCCCGTCGAGGTGGGCATGACTGAGTTCGCTGGCCAGACCCTCGCCGCGGTCATGATCGGTCTGCTTGGTGGCGGACACTGTCTGGCTATGTGTGGTGGGATCATGGGCGCGCTTTCGATGCACGCTGCGACCCGGACGCAAGTGCGTACGCCAGTTACCGTGACCGGCCCCGACGCAGCAGATGTTCCCCGTCAGCGCAGCGGCGTGATGCTCGGGCAACTGCTCCTCTACAGCAGCGGACGGCTTTCGAGTTATGCGCTGCTGGGCCTGATTCTCGGCCTGATCGGCGCCTTCGCGGTGGCGGCGCTCGAACCGATGGGCATGGTTTTGCGCGGCTTGGCTGGTGGCCTGCTCATCGCCATGGGCCTCTATCTCGCCGGGCTTTGGAACGGCATCGTCGCCCTCGAACGTCTCGGACACGGAATCTGGAAGCGACTTGGTGGCGGCTTGCGCCAGCATCGCGGCGGCGCCCTGCTCCTGGGCATGAGCTGGGGCCTGCTGCCCTGCGGTCTGGTCTACGGCACCCTTGCCTGGACTGCCAGCGTCGCCGATCCGATCCGTTCGGCCTGGCTGATGTTCGCCTTCGGCATCGGGACGCTGCCAGCCGTGCTCGGGGGCGGCTGGTTCGGGAGCCATCTCGTCGGCGCCTTGCGCCGACCCGGCCTGCGACTTACGGCAGGCCTGTTCGTTGTGCTGTTCGGGCTCTGGACCCTAGTGGGCGGTGCTCTGCACGGTCACCACCACGGCGATCATGACCACCACGACCATCACCACCACGACCACCATGCTGCCCTGGCCGTCATCATCGACTGCTCGGGGCAAAGCGCACCGTCCACCGCATCAGGGGAGAATGCAGCGTGTTCATGAAGCACATTTTCGGGCTGATGCTGCGGCCCAATCAGGAATGGGAGCGCATCAGCCAGGAACAGCCGAGCATTCCTGGCGTGGTCGCGCACATCCTCTTGTTGGCGCTGATACCTGCGATCGCCTGGTTCTACGGCGTCACTCAGATCGGCTGGAGAGTCGGTGCGGGCGAGGCCACCCGGATCACCGTCGAGAGCACGATGATCATCATCGCCCTGTTCTATCTCGGCATGCTGGCAGCCATTACCGGGGTGGGCCTGATGATTCACTGGATGTCCGTGACCTATGGCGCTCGCTCGACGCCCGCCAAAGCCATCTCGCTCGCGGCGTATACCGCGACACCACTCTTCCTCGGTGGGTTCCTGGGCTTCTATCCCTTGCTCTGGCTGGATCTGCTGGTCGGAACCGCAGCGGGCTGCTATGCCGTTCTGCTGCTCTATCTCGGCATTCCGCACATGATGGGTGTGCCCCGTGAGCGCGGTTACCTGTTCGCCAGCGCGACCATGGCCGTCGCACTCGTGATCTTCGTCACCATGATGGGGGCAACCGTACTGCTGTGGGAATTCGGGGCGATGCCCGTGTTCACGGACTGAGCATGCCTTCGGCATGGGCAGGGGCTGACGAGAAGCGGTAATATCTGCTGACGTTGCACTCTGCCCGGGGACCCGACATGGCACCTTCGGTTCCTGCACAACCGCACACCGAGCTTGCTCGGCACGAAGCTCACTGTGAGGACTGCGGCCTCAACCTGATCTGTCTGCCTGTCGCCGTCGACGACGACGATCTCCACCGGCTGGAAACCATCATCGAGCGCGGTCGCCCTCTACAGCGCGGTGAGCACGTGTTCCGCAGTGGAACGCCCTTCGAGTCGATCTATGCGGTCCGCAGCGGCGCGTTCAAGACCTACCGGCTAACGCCGGACGGAGACGAGCAGATCATGGGCTTCCATCTTCCGGGCGAGATTTTCGGGCTCGGCGGACTTGGCCACGAGAACCATTCCAATGCCGCAGTCGCCCTTGAAACCTCGGCGGTATGCGAAATCCCCTTCGATCGCGTGGAGGCCCTGGCGCGGGAAATCCCAGGGCTTCAGCGCCATATGTTCCAGCTGCTCAGCAAGGAAATCAGCGAGGACGAGCAGCTTCTGGTTCTGCTGAGCAAACGCTCCGCCGAGGAGCGTATTGCCGCCCTGATGCTGAGTCTCTCGGCCCGCCTCCGGCGGCGACACCTATCGGCGACACGCTTCCGCCTGCCGATGTCTCGAGGCGACATCGGCAACTATCTCGGATTGGTGGTGGAGACGGTCAGCCGCGTTTTGACGCGCCTGCAGAACCAGGGTGTGATCGAGGTGGAGGGCAAGGAAATCCACATCCTCGAGCCCGAGAGGCTCACGGCCATCGCCGGAACACAGGTTCAGAGCGCCGGCGCCTGAACCGGTCAAGCTCGGCCGCAGCTGCCTGCACAGCGGTCGCGGGTGGCATCCCGGGCGAGGTCATCGAAGGGAATAAGCTCGCCGCAGGAGACGCAACGACCGAATTCGGGGCGATCGATGCTCGCAAGAGCCCGGCTGATGGCGTGCAGCCTCGCCAGATCGCGATCGAGCCGCTCCGCCAGCGCACCATCGATCGGCCGGGAGTCCAGCCCGCCTTTGATCACCTCGCAGCGAAACGCCTCGGGAACCGCCTTGCCATGGATCAGCCCACGACTCAGACGATACACGTCCTCGATAAGCGCCTTTTGCTGGTCTTCCAGATCCAGTCGTAGCGCCTCTCTGCGACGTGCGGACAAGTGCTCAGGCATAGGCC
>SLQW01000211.1 GCA_007131295.1 Pseudomonadales bacterium
GCCACCTCCGCGCCGACGAAAGTGTGTCCGGTCATCCCTTCCGGCCATAAGAAAGCCACCGTGGCATCGAGCATGGCGAGCTTCAGGTGTTGGCCACCGCCGTGCCGCTCGCGCGCGAACAGTGCGGCCGTGATGGCCTGAGCTGCCGTCAGCGCCGTCACCTTGTCGGGAACGATGGTGCGAACCATGCGTGGACGCCCCGTATCGCGATCGGCCTGGATCGCCGCGAGACCCGAGAGCGCCTGAATCACCGGATCATAGACCCGCTTGTGGGCGTAGGGTCCGGTCTCACCGAAACCAGAGATGGAAACGTAGATCAGATCCTCACGCTCCGCCCGCAGCGCTGCTTCACCGATACCCATGCGCTCGGCCGCACCGGGCCGGAAGTTCTGCACGAACACGTCCGCACTGCGCACCAGACGCTTCAGCGCCTCGAGTCCGAGCGACGTCTTCAGATCCAGCACCACAGAACGCTTGGAGCGGTTGGCGGAAAGAAAGGTGGCAGAGAGACCGCCGCGGGTAGCGCCCATGTGCCGGACCAGGTCGCCGGAGGGTGGCTCCACCTTGATCACGTCGGCGCCCTGATCGGCGAGCATCATGGTCGCCACCGGGCCGGAGATCATCGCCGTCAGGTCCACCACCCGCACCCCGGCGAGCGGCCCTGGCGGCGCCTCGTCTGCCGTACCGTCGCTCATGGTGGCATCATCCGAACGAGCGGACCTGGCCACCGTCGACGACCCAGGTCGCGCCGGTCACGAACGACGCCCGTACGGAACTCAGGAACAACACCACATCGGCGATCTCCCGAACCTCACCGAAGCGCTTCAGCGCCACCTCGCGCTCGATCCAGCGTTGCCAGGCCTCGGGGCGGGCCTTGACGTTGCGGTCCCAGGCACCGCCTTCGAACATGATGTTCCCCGGGGCGACCCCATTTACCCGCACGGCCGGCCCCACCAGTTTCGCCATGGCGGTGACGAGATGATTCAGCGCCGCCTTGGCCATGCCGTAGGACAGAGGCGTGCCCATGGCGTCCACCCCGGCGATGGAGGAGATCACGGTCATGCTGGACCCGGGTCGGTCCTGAAGCCGCCGTTGACCCTCTCTGAGCAGGCGGACGCTGCCGCTGAGATTGTGTTCGAGTGCAGCGTCCAGATCGTCGTCGCTCACGTCCCAGCCGGGTTTCAACGCACCGCCGCCGACGTTAGCTATGACCGCATCAATGGGCCCCAGCCGCTGCTCGGCGGCGTCCATGGCGCCGACGATGTCTGCCGTTCGGGTCATGTCGCCGCAGAAAAGCGCCGCACGTCCGGACAGCCCCGGAGGCAGCGCGTCCAGCGCAGCTCGCAGCGGTGCTTCCCGACGCCCCGTGAACATCACGTTCGCTCCCTCCGCAAGGAAGGCTTCGGCGATGCCCTGGCCAATACCGGCACTGGCACCCGCCACCAGCACTGTCTTGCCCTCGAGTTCCAGATCCATGCTGCGTCCACGTCATCCCCCGGAAGCTGTTATGGTCGCAGAGTCCCGCAAACGGCGCACGCGATGGCCTCCATGAACGAACCGATCGACGACCCGGACCTGCTGACGCATTTGTTGGGGCGCAGCGTGACGGCAGTGGAATGCGCAACGGAAATGGGGCTGACCAGAGTGGTAGGCCTGGAATTCGAAGGTGGGGTCCACTTCGCGCTGCCGGCGGGCAACGCCATGCGGACCACCGGCGACGTCGCGGAAGTGCGCGCACTTCTTTGCGGCCTGTCGCGGCAGGCCGCAGAGGCGCTCAAGCGCCAGCTCGGACCGGGCGATCCAAAGGCGCAGCAGGAGCGCATCGAGGTGGCGATCGCGGCCGCGCTAGCCGACCCCGATGCGCTGATGGACGCAATGTCCTACGGACTGCCAGGCAGGAGCTGAATCGCCGAAGGGCAGTCAATCACTGCGGCGGCATGCCCCCCTGCTGCTGTTGCTGCTGGAACTGCTGGCGCATCATCTCTTCCTGCATTTGCCGCTGCTGCTCCGCCTGACGCTCGAGTTCCTCGCGCTGCTCCGGAGAGAACACCGCCTGCACCTTGCTCTGCAGCAGCAGGGACAGGGCCGTCATCTCGCCGGTGAGCTCACCGAGCTGCGCTGCACGCGAGCGGATCGCAGCTTCGTCGTAGTCGTGGCCAACCTCGCCGCGCAGATCCGCCTGAACCTGATCAGAGCGCTGCTGCAACGCCTCGATCTGCGGACCAAGATCCTCGATCACGGCGCGGATTTCCGCCTGCTGCTCCTCGCTCAGCCCGAGCGCTGCGGCAAGCTGATCCACCTGGTCGCCGCCTTGGGGCTGCTGCGCCAGAACCGGCTGCACGAACACGAGTGCTGTGAGGAGCGCGGTGGCAATTACGAGTATCGATCGCTTGAGAATGTTCAAGATCGTCACCTTGGTGTCGCGTAAGAAAGCCGCGCACCATAACTCGGCACGGCGAGCGATGCATCCCGATGCCCCGAGCGCGGAGGGCCCTTTTGGCCGCAGAAATGCTCATCTCGCCGGTTGCAGGGCCCTGCGATAGACGCTTTGTCCCACTACGGGAACCCTTCGCTGCCAACCTCCGCGCACAAGCCCTCGGAGACCGCCTCTAGCCGAGCGCGGCCTCTGCAGCTGCCTTCGCCCACTTGTAGTCGGCCTTGCCGTTCGCGGCCCGCTGCACTTCAGGGACGCGCACCACCACCCGCGGCAGCTTGTAGCCTGCCACGTACTCGCGCATGAAGGTGCGCAGATCCTCGTCGTCCACATCGGCTCCCGGCTCCACGGCGAGCACCGCAACCACCCGCTCGCCGAAACGATCGTCCGGCATGCCCACCACGAGGCAGTCCCCCACGGCCGGGTGGCGCTTCGCTGCCTCCTCCACCTCTTCGGGGAATACCTTCTCGCCGCCGGTGTTGATGCACTGTGAGCCGCGCCCGAGCAACGTGATGGTGCCGTCCGCCTCGACCTTGGCGAAGTCTCCGGGAAAGGAATAGCGCACGCCGTTCACCTCCCGGAAAGTGCGCGCGGATTTCTCCGGGTCCTTGTAATAGCCGATCGGGACGTTGCCGGAAGTGGCCACCATGCCGATCTCATCGGAACCCGGAGCGACCTCCCGGCCGTCCTCGGTGAACACCTTGACGCCTTCGCTGAGCGCGAAGCGTGCTGTCTGCGGAGGCATGGCCCGATTGCTCATGGCCATGCCCATGCTGCCTTCGCTCGAGCCCATGGCGTCGAGCAGCATGAGGTCCTTGTGCTCGAGCAGGCGCTGTTTCGTCTCTGCGGACCACATGACCCCGGAAGAAACGATCTGGGTGAGGCTCTCGATGTCGTAGGGCGCACTCCGCGCCTTGGCGGCATCCAGGGACGCCAGAAGCGGCTTGGCGAACGCATCGCCGATGATGGTCATGTCCGTCACCCGATGCTTCGCCACCGCGTCCCAGATCCCGTCCGGATCAAAGTGGGTCTGAGGCACCGTCACCACGGTTCCGCCAAGCAGATGCGGGACCATGGTCCCGATCCAGATCCCGACGCCATGCATCTGCGGTGATGCGGCCAGGGTGGTAGGTACCATGCCCGCGGCATGAATCTTCCGGACCATGTCCGGAATCGCTTCCACCGACGCGGGCAGCTCGAATCCGCGCATGGCAAATCCAGCGCACATGCCCATGCAGAATTGGCCGTTGTGGTACATCACCCCCTTGGGCATGCCCGTGGTGCCACCGGTGTAGAGCATGTAGATATCGTCGAAAGGCCGCTCGAAGCGCGCCATGGGCTGCGTTTCAGCCAGCGCCCGTTCGTAGTCCAGCGCACCATCGAGCAGCGGCGTGTCGCTGCCGTCGGCAACCTGGAGAAGGCACTTGAGCCCCGGCAGGCGCGAGCGAATCGCCTCGATCTGTGGCGCGAAGCGCCCCTGAAACACCACCGCCTCCACGTCGGCATTGTCGAACAGATAAACGAGCTCTTCCGGACCGTAGCGGTAATTCACATTGATGGGCACACCGCGGATCTTGAACGCGGCGAAGTGCGACTCGGCATACTCGTTGGAGTTATGCATGTAGAGCGCAACCTTCGCGTCCGGACCGAGGCCGTGGGCATCGAGCACGGCAGCTATGCGGGCAGCCCGGTCCTCGTACTCACGCCAGCTGCGGCGGACGTCGCCGCAGATCAGCGCCGTATGGTCTGGCACTGCATCGGCAATCAGTTCCCAGGCGTTGGCAAAGTGGAAGTCCATCACGCTCACTCCGTAACGAGGTCCAGGGGAGCGTCGGAAGATAGCGAGCCCTCGCCCTCGCCTCAAGCACGCCTGCAGGTGAACGCCAGAAACGGGCAGGATCGCCGCGCCCTCAAGCCGGCATCGAGCCGGCGCCAGGCACCACCGAGCGAAGCGGTCTAGACTCGTTGGGGCCGGAGAAGCAGGATCATTGCATGTTCGAAATCGCTGAACTCGGACGCAAGGTGAGCGAGGCGTCCTTCGCGGCCGAGGAACCGGGACTGCATACCGCGCTGCTGCAAGCGCAGTTCGCCCTGCGCGACGCCAAAGTTCCGGTGGTGGTGATCGTCGCCGGCGTCGAGGGCGCCGGCAAAGGCGCGGTCGTCAACTGCTTCCACAAGTGGCTCGACACCCGCGGTGTCGAGACTCGTCCGCTCTGGGACGAAACCGACGAGGAACGCGAGCGCCCTGCGTTCTGGCGCTTCTGGCGCGTGCTGCCGCCGCAAGGCGTCATCGCCATCCTGTTCGGATCCTGGTACACGCATCCGATTGCGGATCGCGCCGAACGACGCATCGACCGCGACGCATTCGAGCGGCGGATGCGCCGCATCGCTGAACTCGAGCGCCTCTTGACCGACGACGGCGTGCTCATCGTCAAGCTCTGGTTCCATCTAAAGAAGAAGCAACAGCGCAAGCAACTGAAGCGGGACGTGAAGGCAGGCGTCGCTTCACCCCACATCGAGACACACGTACGGCACTACAAGCGCTATTGGGCAGCGGCGGAGCAGGCGATCCGGCTCACCGACGACGGCATCGCGCCCTGGCACATCATCGAGGCCAAGAACGCGCGCTACCGCGACCTGGCCGCAGGGCGCACCCTGCTTGCAGCGATGGAGAAGCGACTCGACGATCTCGACGAGCGCGTCGCCCCTCCACCCATGGCCGCACCGCCGATGACTCCACCTTCTTCGGAAACGCCGACGATCCTCGACACGGTGGATTTGAACCGGCGACTCTCGTCGAAGCGTTACGAGAAGCGGCTCGAACGCCATCAGAACGAGCTGCGAAGGCTTGCCTGGGAGGCCCATGCCCAGGGGCGCAACACGGTCATGGTTTTCGAAGGCTGGGATGCCGCGGGCAAGGGTGGTGCCATCCGCCGCCTGACGGCAGGAATCGACGCACGCCTGTTCCGGGTGATTTCAGTGGGTGCACCGACGGATGAGGAGCAGGCCCACCACTATCTCTGGCGCTTCTGGCGGCACATTCCGCGCTCCGGTTACATGACGCTCTACGACCGGTCATGGTACGGGCGGGTGCTGGTGGAACGGGTGGAACGCCTGGCGACGGTCGAACAATGGGCGCGGGCCTATCAGGAGATCAACGACTTCGAGGAGCAGCTGGCCGAGCACGGCGTGATCCTGATGAAGTTCTGGCTGCATATCTCCCCGGATGTCCAGCTCGAGCGCTTTCACAGCCGGCAGCGCCGGCCATGGAAGCAGCACAAGCTGACGCCCGACGACTGGCGCAACCGGGAGCGCTGGGAGGCGTACCGCGCGGCGGTCCACGACATGGTGGCACGAACCAGCACCGTGCACGCGCCCTGGCATCTGATCGGGGCCAACGACAAGCAGGCGGCGCGCATCGACATCATCGAGACCGTCTGCGATCGCCTCTCCGAAGCCCTCGACTGAGCCGCGAGAACAGGCGGCTGCGCCGCCATCGTCGCGCCGCCCTGCGGGCGGCACAACTTCCCACAAAAGGCACCTTCGATCTTGCGATGCGCCTGTGGGAAGGCGTGGCCGCACAGCGGGCGCGCCGATCGCA
>SLQW01000118.1 GCA_007131295.1 Pseudomonadales bacterium
CGGAACGTAGGCGTTCCTCCAAGGATCTCGGGGTCTCTCTGGATCGGATCGGCCATGTTCGGTCTCCGAAAGGAGTGGCTAGATCAATGGTACGCCATTCCGTCGCGCGAAGCCGTGTAACGACTAAGCCAACCGGCCGCGCGCAGCGTGGTCCCGTTCGGCGACTTGTTAACCAGCATCCTTGAGTTCTTCCCGGATGATACGCCGCAGTGTGGACTCGAATTCCTCGGACCTCGATTCAATGTGGCGGCGCAACGCAGCGTTGATCTCGGATTGGTAGCTACCACCGCCTGCAGCGTGCACGCGCTGCTTGAACCACTCGAGCACGTCATCGTCAATTCGAATCGTGATTCGTGTCTTGCCTACTCCTGCGTTCAGTACGGGTCCGCGAGAGGCTTCAGAGAAGTCATATTCTTTGCGCATGTCATTCATCACCGTAGCGACGACGCTCGGCCCTGCTGGCTTTCCGTGAGGAAATGATCCGTAGCGTGTCTTCCCTATACATGAAGACCGTTACCAGCAGCTGGCCCCGCGCGTCCATGCCGAGGGAGACGAAGCGCTCTTCGTCCTTTGCGTCAGGGTCAGGTCGAGTGAGCGCCCTCAAGTCCGTGAGGGCTGTCGCAGCATCAGCAAAGTCCACCCCGTGCTTGACGAGGTTCGACTGTGCCTTCCCTGCATCCCACTTGACGTCCATTCGCGCACTGTATGCACGTTTGTGCATATGCGTCAATGGGCGAGTGTGGGTGGTTGCTGGTTAACTCTGTTATTGAACGGAGGTCTTCTCAACTGGGATATCAGTGCATCGGTTCAACTGAGTTATCGATGCGTCGGTATAACTCTGTCATCGAATCGTGTGCGCACGCGCTGGGGGCGTCAATGGATAATGTCTCACAAGCGCAGAGGTACAGCCGACTCCGCACATAACCCGCATGCAATTGAAGTCGTGGTGACATCCGGTCACTCGGCTCACATCGACGATCGAAGGTGCGCGCCCAGCTCTGTTGACGGCGGGGCATAAGCCGCCGCTTCGAAATCGCGAATTCGTATTCCCTACCTGTCAACCTTCTCTCTCCGGGCCACTTTTTCTAGGATGTGTACATCCATCCAGCTACGCATAGAAACCCGCCATGGACCCGGCCACCCCTCGATCTGCCCGACTTCACCAACCTCTCCGAGGAGCAACTCGACGACCAACTTGCGCTGCTTTGCAGCAACATCTACGCCGCGGAGTATCAGCTCCTGCTCTGCATCCGCGAGTGGGACAAGCGCTGTTCCATCCACGTCTACGGGGTGAAATCCACCGCCCACTGGCTCAATGCCCGTTGCGGCATCGCCATGGGTGCTGCGCGCGAGAAGGTCCGCGTCGCCCGTGCTCTGGAAGCGCTGCCCAAGGTCAGTGAGCTTTTCGCCAGGGGTCAGCTCAGCTACTCGAAGGTGCGTGCGCTCACCCGCGTGGCCACAGCGGAGAACGAGGACTACCTGATCGGCGTGGCGCTGCAGGGGACGGCTTCACACCTCGAGCGGCTGACCGCGGCCTACCGCAAGCTCGAGCGCCTGCACGATCCCGAGCGGCTGATGAATCAGCGCCGGATGCGCCACGTGAAGTGGTACTGGGACGAAGACGGCACGTTCGTATTCCACGGCCGGCTGTCGGCGGAGGACGGCGCACTGTTCATCAAGTGCGTCGAGGCCATGCGGAACGTGATCTTTCGCGAAGAGCGGGCGGTGGAGAGCGAGGAGACCTTCGATCGGCTGCATGGGCGGGTCGAGAAAGACGTCGAAGGCACAACCCAGGCCCGGCGTGCGGATGCGTTGCTGCGTCTGCTCGAGACAGCCACCGGGAAGGAACCCGTGGCGCTGAGTGGCCCGGAACGAATCCAGGTGGTGCTGCACGTGCCGGTCGCTGGGGAGCCGACGGAGGGCGCCACTGGCGATAGCGTTCCTGAGGATGATGTCCCTGAAGACCTCGCCATAGGCCGCCACGCCCATCTGGAACCGGGCCCCGTGGTGGCCGCTGAGACAGCTCGCCGGCTGTGCTGCGATGCGGCGCGGGTGCTGATGGTGGAGAACGGCAAGGGCGAGCCGCTTTCGGTGGGGCGGCGGCAGCGCACGGTGACGTGGGCGATCCGTCAGGCGCTCATGTATCGCGACGGCGGCTGTACCTTCCCGGGCTGCATGGAGCGCCGCTATGTGGACGCGCACCACATCAAGCACTGGGCGGATGGCGGTGAGACATCGCTCGAGAACTGCACGCTGCTGTGTCGGCATCACCACCGCCTCGTTCACGAGGAGGGTTTCGGCTGCGAGCGCTCGGCCGATGGTTCGATCGTCTTCCGCTATCCGGACGGCGGCGTGGTGCCGAAGAGCTTCCGGCTGGAGCCGGGTAGCTACCGCAGTCTTGCTGATCGGAATCGGCAGCATGGCATCCGCGTTTCCGCGGAAACGGCCATCAAGTCGACGGTCTGGGGGCATGGTGCGGACATGAGCGGGCTGCTGTACGGCCTGGTCGGGGCCACACGTGGTCCGAACTTCGAGTATCCGATGCTGCAGCGACCTACGCTTTAGCGCTCTGCGCGTTTCCGCGGAAACACGGCGGCGCGATTCGCCTTAGGCCAGCGGATAGCCGGCGAAGGGCTTCGATACCTTCATGCGGATGTTGGACGCAATGGTGCTGACGCCGGAGTCGCCGCCGAGCAGGCCGTCAGACAGTTCCCGGTAGTGGTCGATGTCGCGGCAGACGAAGGTCACCAGGAAGTCGAAACGGCCGCTGATCTGGCAGGCCTCGATTACCTCCGGCATGGCGGCCAGTTCGGCTTCGAAGGAGACGAAGTCGGCGACCTGATGCCGCTTCAGCGTGATCTCCGCGAACACCGTCACCGAGTCCCTTATCCGGCTCAGGTCGAGATCGGCCAGGTAGCGGCGAATGACGCCAGCCTGCTCAAGGCGCTTGACCCGTTTCAGGCAGGCGCTCGGGCTGAGCGCGACCCGCTCCGCCAGGTCCTTGTTCGCGAGCCGGCCCTCGAGCTGCAGCACCTTGAGGATGCGGTGGTCCGTCCGATCGAGCTCCATGGTCACTGCCTCCTGCGAGCGCACTCAGGTATCGATAGGGCGCTCGGGCATCGGTTTATTCGTTCCCATGCGCTCTTACGCCTACTCTTGGGCAACGTCCCGCATCGTTAGCGCCGCTGGGCAGGAAGCGTCAGCCAGACCGGCGGGCCGCAATGAATGACCGGACCATCAGTACCAGCAACGCGCCGCAAAGCACGAGCATGCCCATGTTGACCGTCAGCGCGAGCGGGCTCATTTGCGCCGCGCGGATGCCGAGCGTTGCGGCCGGGGCCAGCGCACCAAGCAGTGCGACGACGGCCGCAACATGCATCAGATGCTTCCGAGCACGTTCGAAGGCAAGCGCAAGTCCGCCGAGGGCCGCGAGCAGAACACCGGGATAGGCAGGGAGCAACGCCGTCTGACTACCGGAGAAAATAAACGCGCCAAGCCCCAGGATGATCAGCAGCGCAGCGAACACCAGCGTTGATTTTGCAATATCGGGCATGATCAGAATTCCTGTTATCGGCGGCAGCACTTGCTGCGGATGCGATTGAGATTCTGCATCAGTTCCATCCTGTCCACGAACTCATGTTCATCGCACGCCCCGAAGATCGCGGATCGGCCGCGATCGAGACCCGCGCCCCCTGCCTGCTTTGATGGCCTCGGCAGGCAGCCTGCGCTGCTTTGACACTTTATGCACCGAAACGCCCAATAAAGCGCAGTAAATGCGCCTTTGCCACCTGATTAGCACCTCAAAACGTGTCCGAAACCCCTAAATTGGCGTCGTGAACAATATTTCGCAAAGCCAGCACAGGAGTCACGGCATGGTTCGCCTCATCGATGTTCCCACGCTGCAGCGTTTTGTCCGCCGGCGTGGCATGGAGCGCGTGCTCGCAGAGCTCGCCGATGCCATCGAAGCGGCCTACGCGCGCTGGGAGGAATTCGACAAGAGCCCCCGCCATGCAACCCACTTCGATCACGGCGTAATCGAACTGATGCCGGTGGCCGATGCCCACCGCTATGCCTGCAAGTACGTCAACGGCCATCCCGGCAATCCGAAGGGAGGCCGCATGACCGTGGCCGCGCTCGGCATCCTCGCCGACGTGGACAGCGGTTATCCCGTACTGGTTTCCGAGATGACGCTGCTCACGGCGCTGCGCACCGCGGCCATGTCTGCGCTGGTGGCGCGCTACTGCGCCCGACCCGACACGGCATCGCTGGCGCTGATCGGTACCGGTGCCCAGTCCGAATTCCAGACGCTGGCCATCGCCAACGAGCGGCCGCTGCGGCAGATCCGCTTCTACGACGTGGATCCCGCAGCCATGGAGAAGTACGCGTTCAACCTGGCGGAGCAGAACCTGGAGCTGGTGCCCTGCGATTCTATCGAGCAGGCCGTCGCCGGCGCCGACCTGGTGTCGGTAGCCACCGCCATCAAGGACCGGCAGTCGCTGATCACGCCGGCCATGCTGCGTCCGGGCATGCACATCAACGCGGTCGGCGGCGACTGCCCCGGCAAGACGGAACTCGACCCGGCGTTGCTGCCGGCCTGCGACATCATCGTCGAGTACGAGCCCCAGACCCGCATCGAGGGGGAGATTCAGGGCACGGAGCATCCGGTGACCGAGTTCCACGAGATCGTCCGCGGCCGGCGCGCCGGGCGCCTGGACGACTCCAGCATCACCCTGTTCGACTCGGTGGGCTTCGCCCTCGAGGATCACGCGGCCCTGAACTGGCTGTATGCGCAGCTCAGCGATGCCACCGAAGTCGATCTGATTCCGGACGCGCACGATCCGCGCGACCTGTTCGCCATGCTCAAGCCGCCGACGTTCGGTCGCGCGGCTGGCTTCTGACATCACCTCCGAGGTCTGGGAGACCCCTTCGATGACTAAGCGCAATCGCCTGCTGATGTGCCCGCCGCACCACTTCACGGTGCGCTACGAGATCAATCCGTGGATGAACGTGCAGCGCAAACCGGATGCCGTCACCGCGCAAGATCAGTGGCAGCAGCTCGTGGCGACGTTCGAAACCGTTGCCGACATCGTCTTCTGCGAGCCGGCTGCGGATGCGCCGGACATGGTGTTCACCGCCAACGCAGGCTTCGTCTTCGAGGAGCGCGTGGTCGTGAGTCGCTTTCGGCATCCGGAGCGGCAGACCGAGGAGCCGCACTTCGCTGGCTGGTTCGAAGCTCAGGGGTTCAGCCTCGTCGACTGGCCTGAGGACGTGCGTTTCGAGGGCGCGGGCGACTGTCTCATCGATCGCGGCGAGCGGCGTCTGTGGGTCGGTCATGGCCTGCGCAGCGATCCGCGCGCCGGCGACGCCCTGGCGACGGCGTTCGACGTGCCGGTGCACACGCTGTCCCTGGTGGATCCGCGCTACTACCACTTGGACACCTGCTTCTGCCCGCTGGCGGACGGCTACACGCTGTACCATCCGGCCGCGTTCAGCGCCGAGTCGCAGATGCTGATCCGCGCCCTGATTCCCGCTGCCAAGCGGATCGAAGTTGGCGAGGCCGATGCCCGGGACTTCGCGTGCAACGCGGTCGGCCTCGGTGAGCACGTGTTCATGAACCGTGCTTCGGAAACGCTGCGGCGCGAACTCGCGGCGCGCGGCTTCCGCGTCCACGAGTCGCCGGTCACGGAATTCCTTCGCGCCGGCGGCGCGGTGAAGTGCCTGAGCCTGAACCTGGACGACCCCATCGCCTGATCAGTTCGGCAGCGCCCGCGGCACCATCACCGGGCGCTCGAGCCAACGCTCGAAGCGCTCGGTGAGGCGGTCGACGTTTGCCGCCCACCACTCTGCGTCACCCTCGATGGCGGTGGCCATGTTCTCTTCTGCCGTCGGCAGCTGTCGACGCATGTCCGGCTCGATCTGCGCGAGCGCCGAGCGGCGCACTGGCCCATAGGGAATGAACTGCATTTGTCGGGCGAGGCTGTCGGTGGCGGTGGCGAAACGGATGAACTCCGCCGCCTGCTCCTGGCGGCGGCCGTTACGAGGCATGACCCAGACGTCCATGAACCAGACCTGGTGATCCCAGAGGATCGAGAACGTCTCGCCCCGCTGCACTGCGTCGAACACGCGGCCGTTGAACACCGATGTCATGCTCACTTGTCCGGCCTCGAGCAGCTCGATCGCTTCCTCGCCACTGCGCCACCAGTCCACCAAGGGCTTGATCCGGCTGAGCACCCGAAACGCACGATCCACGCCTTCCTCGGTGTCCAGCACTCGATAGACGTCCTCACGCGGGACGCCGTCCGCGATCAGAGCCCACTCCAGATTGACCTTCGGCGAGCGCCGCAGGCCGCGCCGCCCAGGGAAGCGCTGGAGGTCGAAGAAGTCCTCGATGCGCGTCGGCGCCTGCTCGATCCGCTCGTGGTCGTAGGCAACCACCGTGGCCGCGATCACGTTGCCTACGCCGCAGCGCAGGAGGCTGCCCTCGAGGAAGTCCTCCCGCGCCGGCGTTCCGTCCGGGGCGGGTGGCAACGTTTCGTGATCGAACGGGACCAGCAGGTCTTCGCGGCAGGCGCGCCGGGCATCGAACAGCTCCATGTCGACCACGTCCCAGCGCACGTTCCAGGAGCGGACCTGGGAGCGCACCTCGTCGATGCCGCCGCTGTACTCGAGCACGTCGACCTGGATGCCGGTCGCCTCCTCGAACGGCAGGATGAATCCGAGCATCTGACTCTTTACGTAGGCACCACCCCAGGACACCACCGTCAGACGATCCGCGGCAGCGGCCGGCAGCAGCAGGCAGGCGGTCAGGAACAGGAGCGTCGATCGTCGCAGGTTGCTCACCCGAGTCATCCTCACCAGTAATAGCCAAGGTTGATATTGAAGCGGCCGCGCCAGCGGTCGTCGTCGCTGTCGACCATGGAGCCGTCGCCGAAGAACAACATGTTGCGCGCGAAGATCAGGTCCACGTACGCGAACAGCGGCCCGGCGCCGACGCCGCAGCCCACCGTGTTCAGCTCCGAATCACGGCCGCCGCCAACATCCTTGAAGAGGCGCGAGTAGTTGTTGTAGCAGACGAGCTGGTCGAGCCAGCGCCCGGTGAGGTCGAAGTTGTAGGCGACGTTCGCCACCGCCAGCTTGCCGCGGGCTGCCAGGTCGAAGCTGGTTCCAAACGCGCCGAGGCGCACCATGTCGTTGCTCACGCCCTCAGGGTTGTCCGGATCGTAGACGTAGCGGACGCCCTGCAGCTGGACGTTCCAGCGGCCGCAGCGGCTGTCCAAGTGGCCGGCCGCCGCCCAATGGCTGCCGCGACTGCTGGTCGTGGCGTTGAACAGGTCGGCGCGCTGCCCCGAGATACCGAACTCATGCTCGCAGCCGGTCTCGCGACCGAGCGTGTAGGCGACGCGCGCATTGAAGCGGTTGATCTCCTCGTTCTGCTGCTCGCCTTCACGGACTACGTCCGGCGCATAGCGGGCGAGTGTTCCTGCGCTGCCGAGTTCCTCGTTCTTGTAGAACGCCAAGTTAAAGTCCCACGGGCCGTCCCTGCGCTCGTAGGCAACGCCTATATCGTGGTTATCCGCGAAGCCGGCATAGAACGGAACCCCGTCCCAGAAGTTGTGGGAGGCGAACGGCAGGAGTCCGAACGGAACACGGTGGATGCCGAGCTTGAACATGCTGTCGTCATCGAAGCGGTAGCCGATCCAACCGTGGCGGAGCACGTCCATGTCCGGCGTGTAGCGGTACTCAGCCGACAGGATGATGTCGCGGATCTCGCCGTCGACATTGAGCCGGAACAGGTTGAAGCCGCTGTCGCCACGGCGGGTGCGGGAGTCCTTCACGTCCTCGCGAAAGAAGTGATTGAACCGCAGTGCGCCGCCGAAGCGGATCGGCTCCGGCTCCGGCGCCTCCTGAATTCTCGCTTCCTCGATGCGCTCTGCTCCCGTCACCGCCACGCCGAGCACCGCGGTGTCCACCAGCACGTCCTCGAACGAACGCCTCGGCACGCTCGCTGGCTCCGGACGATCCGACCGGGCCTCTGCGCGCGCAAGGCGCCGCTCGAGTTCGGCCATGCGCTGCTCGAGTGCAGCAAGCTGCTGCTGCAGGCGGGCCACTTCGTCCGTGTCGGCACGAGCCGGCGCCGCGGCGAGCGCGAACGCAAGCAGACTCACAGCGATCGCACCTCGGACCACGCTGGCCGTCATTGCGTCACTCCCCCGTCGTAGCCGTCGATTGCATCAGCCTACCAGCACGAAAGGCGCGGGAAAGCTCACCACGCCTCAGTCGAACAGCGTGACCTGCCCCGACGCGCCACGTTCCAGTACGCCCTCGTGGCGCAGCAGCCAGCGCTTGGCGTCGAGGCCGCCAGCATAGCCCGTGAGAGAGCCGTCGCTGCCCACCACCCGATGACAGGGCAGCACGATCGCGAGCGGGTTGCGGCCGTTCGCCGCCCCCACCGCACGACTGGCCGTAGGCCGACCCAAGCAGCGGGCGATGTCGCCATAGCTGCGTGTGGCCCCAAACGGAATCGCCGCCAGCGCTGCCAGCACCGCAAGCTGGAACGGCGTTCCGCGCGGCGCCAGCGGCAGCTCGAAGCTGAGCAATTCGCCGGCGAAGTAGGCCTCGAGTTGGGACCGTGCTGCGGCGAGCGCGGGGTCATCACGCTGCCAGAGCGGATCGGGCACGGCAGGCCCGTCGCGGCCCGGCAACAGGACCTGGCGCAAACCGTCGTCGCCCAGAACCAGCAGCAGCGCTCCGAGCGGACTCTGCATGCGAGAGAAGCGCAGGCGTTCTACGTTCGTCATTGTGGCCTCCTGTCGCCACGGTCGCGTGCGGCGGACTGCGCTGCCCAGAGCTGCAGCACCGCATAGGCGCGCCATGGCCGCCAGCGTTCGGCGCGGTCGCGCACCTGCCGCTCCGAAGCCAGCCGGCCGGCGGATCCGAGCCGGGTGCGCAGAATCAGATCGCCTGCGGGAAACGCGTCCGGATCACGGCCGGCTCGCATGCAAAGGTACTCCACCGTCCAGGGCCCGATGCCCGGCAGTGCAAGCAGCGGCGACCGCCACTCTGCCGTCGGCACGGAAAAATCCACCGTGCCCTTCACGCAGGCTTTCGCTAGTGCTTCGAGCGCCCGTAAGCGGGCTGACGGAATCCCGATGGCCGAGAGGTCTGCGGCGGCTACGGTCTCCGGGTCCGGAAATACGTCGAGTTCGTCCTTCCCCAGGCCGCAGAGCGTGAGCAGGCGGCCCGTCAACGTACGCGCAGCGGCAACGCTCACCTGCTGGCCGAGGATCGCGCGCACCGCACCCTCGAACGGATCCCACATCCCAGGCACGCGACGGCCGGGAAGTGACCGCACGCCCGCAGCGAGCAGCGGATCCCGCGCCAGCGCTGCGTCGATCGTGCGGCTGGCCGCTTCGATGTCCGTCAACCGGCGGACCCGCGCCAACAGCTCGACCAGCGGCAGCGTTCCCCGTCCCGCAAGCTCCACGTCCACGCCCCGCTCGTTGAAGCGGATGCGGACGCTGCCGCCGCCGGTGGCGCTGTGCCAGCGGCGGACAAGCGCATCCGTTTCCACCCGTTCGAGTCCGGGTACGGCCCGCAATGCGAAGAACTGCGCCAGCGCGCCGTGGGCGAACGGGGCGTTGGCACCGAGCCGCATGCGTACCGGTGGGGCATCTTCGCAGCGGCGATTCCGCGCAAGGCGGCGCAACGCCGTGGGACTGCGCTGCCAGCAGCGCCCCACGGCCGCGTTGAACGCGCGCACGCTTCCGAAACCCGCCGCCAGAGCCACATCCGTGATCGGCGCGTCCGTATCGTCCAGGAGGCGCTTTGCGACACGCAGACGCTGGCTCGCTAGCAGAGCCTGAGGGCCCACCCCGAAACGCGCGTCGAGCACCCGCCGCAAGTGACGGCTCGAGACCCCGACGTCCGCCGCCAGCGTCGCGACCCTAATACCCGCCGTCGCCGACCGTTCGATCGCAGCGAGCGCTCGGCCCGCCAGATCCGCATCCACCGCGACCGCAGGCGCGCGCTCCGGCCGGCAGCGCAGGCAGGGCCGGAACCCGGCCGCCTCCGCGCTTGCCGCCGTCGCATGGAAACGCTGGTTCGACGGCTCCGCCAACGGCGCCGGGCAAACCGGCCGGCAATAGATTCCCGTGCTCAGCACCGCCACGAAGAAGCGGCCGTCGAAACGCACGTCCCGCGCCTCGCGTGCAAGCTGGCATTGTTCAGATGTGAGTCCGGTGGCCTCAAGCGCCGACATGAATCCGACCTCGACCGACGAGGCCTGTACTATAGAGCTCCGGCCATGCAGCCGTCTGGCTGAAATCGGACATGCAGACTGATTCGTCGCAGCATCTGGAGACCGCTCCGCTGACCCTTCGTGAACCGCTGCCGCTGCAGCCCGCACGGATCATGGCCGAGGCGCCCGCCACGGCCCTACTCGCGCTGCCCGAGGCCACCACGTGAGCGACGCGGGATCCCTGCCGAAACCGCGTCGGCGGCGGGGGCTGCGGCGCCTGTTCCTGCCTGCGCTGATCCTGGCCACGATCTACTTCGGCATGCTCGTCTATCCGCCGCTGCGGGTCGCATGGTTGATCTGGCCCACCTGGCAGCCGGGGACGCCGGAACTGCTCGTGCTGATCGTGGTGCCGATTCTCGGCCGGCTCGCCTATGAATGGCGTCCGGGAGCTTTCTCGAGACGGGTCGCAGCGCTGTCCATGACCTGGCTCGGCATGGCCTTCGTCCTGTTCTGTCTCGTTTTGCCGTTCGAGCTGCTGAACCTACTGCTGGACCTGCCGGCGCGGGCAGCCGGGATCACGCTCGCAGTACTGGCCGGCGGGCTCTGCCTCACCGGCGCCGTGAATGCCCAGCTCCTGCACGTCCGCCGCATCAGCCTGCCCGCGCCGGGCCTGGATCGCCGCCGCCGACTGGTGCAGATCAGCGACGTTCACGTGGGCTCCCGGGAGCCACGCCTGCTGCGACGGATCCTGGGGCGCGTGCAGGCCCTGGAACCAGACGCCGTGATGATCACCGGCGACCTCATCGACTTCCGCGACATTCCGGCCAAGGATCTTGCAGGCCTCGGGGAGTTCGACTGTCCGGTTTGGTACTGCATAGGCAACCACGAACGCTACGTCGATCTCGAAGCCATCTGCGCACGGCTGCGGAGCGTCGGCGTGCGGGTACTGCGCGACGAGGTGGATGCGAGCGAAGCGCCACTCGTGGTAGCGGGCATCGACGACGCCGAGTCGCGCCGCCGTGTTGCCCAGGGTCTGGAGGCCCTCGGAGCCCTGCCGGAGGGGTTCCGCATCCTGCTCTACCATCGCCCGGACGGACTCGAGGCGGCAGAGTCTGCCGGCATCGACCTGATGCTCTGCGGCCACACACACAACGGGCAGATCGTGCCCTTCAACTTTCTGGTTCGGCGCGTGTTCCCACGCATTCGCGGGCTCTATCAGGCGGGGCGCACCCGTCTGTACGTGTCGCCGGGAACCGGTACCTGGGGGCCGCTGCTGCGGCTCGGTTCCCGCAACGAAATCACCGTGCTGGAACTCGAGCCTGACTGATCCACCGCGACGGCCTCAGTGGGGATCACCCTCCGCGGAAAAGGCGAACGCCACGGCCTGAGCCTGAGCTAGCAGGCGGTCCAGGTGCAGACGTGCCAACGGACTGAAACCCGCGGCGTCCGCCATCGGGCCCGTCGGGCCGAGCCGCTCGAGGAAGATAACCAGCAGATCGTCTTCCTCCCGGGCGGCTTCGAGCGCAGCGCCCACGTGGCGGAACCACGCGGCGGATTCCGAATCGTCGTCACTTTCGAGCTGTGCGATCAGTTCGTCTACGAGCGGCAACAGCTGGCCCCGGACATTGGCCACGGCATCCATAGCGGTACTCCGGTTGCTGCCCGTGTCGGCTACCCGGTCGGGGGCCCGTTCGGGGCCCCCTGTTCAGATTCCCATGCGTGCCAGGGCCTCGACGATCTCGTTCATGACCCTGGCGATACGCGGATGCTCCGCCTCGAAGTCAACCGCTGCTTTCTTCATGCGGTCACGGACCGTCTCCGGGGTGGTCTCGTCCTCTTCGTCGAGAACCCTTTCGATGTCCGCCGCAAGCTCCTCGAGTAATGCCCGATTGGCATCATCTACCGCATCGGGGTCATCGAGTTCACGGCGGATTGCTTCGAGCTGCTCTCTGAGCTTCGTCGCTGGCATGACGGCGCCGCTCTCAGTCGCTGAGGAGATGGGCTACGGCGCCCTTCTCTTCCTGCAGCTCGGTCTCCGTGGCCTTCATCCTTTCCAGCGAAAAGTCGTTCAGCTCGATCCCTTGCACAATGCTCCAGTCGCCGTTCTTGCAGGTCACCGGGAACGAGTAAATGAGCCCCTCCTCGATCCCATAGCTGCCGTCGCTGTAGACGCCCATGCTGAGGATCCCGTCTGAGCCGAGCGCCCAGTCGCGCATGTGATCGATGGCCGCATTCGCCGCCGAAGCCGCGCTCGAGGCGCCCCGGGCCTCGATGATCGCGGCACCGCGCTGCTGCACCTGCGGGATCATCTCTTTCGCATACCAATCCGCCTCCACAAGCTCCAGCGCGGCCTTGCCCTTGACCGTCGTGCGGTGAATGTCGGGATACTGGGTCGCGGAATGGTTGCCCCAGATGCACAAGCCTTCCACATCGGTGACGTGGGCATCCGTCTTCGCTGCAAGCTGGGCCACCGCCCGGTTGTGATCGAGCCGCATCATGGCGGTGAACTGCCTGGGGTCGAGGTCGGGCGCATTACGCTGGGCGATCAGGCAGTTGGTGTTGGCCGGATTGCCGACCACGAGAATCTTGACCCCTCGCTGCGCATGATCGTTGAGCGCCTTGCCCTGAACCGAAAAAATCGCCGCATTGGCTTCGATCAGATCCTTGCGCTCCATACCCTTACTGCGCGGGCGGGAGCCCACAAGCAGGGCATAGTCGACGTCCTTGAAGGCCACGTTCGGATCGTCGGTCGGGATCATGTCCGCGACCAGCGGGAAGGCGCAGTCTTCCAGCTCCATGACGACGCCTCGAAGCGCATCCATGGCCGGAGTGATCTCCAGGAGCTGAAGGATGACCGGCTGATCCTTGCCGAGCATTTCGCCGGAGGCGATCCGGAACAGCAGGGCATAGCCGATCTGACCGGCCGCGCCGGTCACCGCGACGCGCACGGGTTGCTTCATGGGGTCGATCCTCTCGTCTTCTAATGGATTGCGGGCTTACTGCCCGACCCGGGGCGCGGGATTGTAGCAGAGCAGCTCAGGGGCGCTCGACGAACCATTGCGGCGATCCGAGCAGCTCCAGAGCTGTCTCCAGCCAGGGCACCACCGGCCGAGGCAGCTCACCTTGGGGCCACCAGGCTGCCGCATCAGCGGTCCCCGGATGGAGGCGGGGCGTCACCCGCTTTGTCAGGGGAGCGTGGAACAGCAGATTGAGGCCGCCCCCAGCGGCGAGGAAATGCACAGCACCCACCGCCGCTAGCTGGCTGGCATCGAGGTCCAGACCCACCTCTTCCCGCGTCTCGCGCACCGCAGCAGCCCGCGGGGTCTCGCCCGGCTCCAGATGTCCCCCGGGCGGTGCCCAGTGACCGTCAGCCAATCCGGTACCGGCACGGCGCAACAGCAGGATCGCTTCCTCGCAGGTCATCAGCGTATGGACGACGATCGGGAAGCGATGGCGCGCGGCGGCAGACATGACCTGGATGATCCAGCGCCTCACCGCCGCTGGCAAGGCTGACACCGCAGGCAAGCCTGCCAAATACCCCGCGGGACTCAGGTTGACTTATCTGATGCGGGTGCTAAATTCGCCTGCCGGCTGCATTGCAGCCACGGTTTCTGCCGTCTTTTCGGGGGGTTCCGCGGCCACCAGCCGGCGCGCGATCCACGGCATCGCGCCGCGACGAGGCCCTAGTGCCGCAATGATTCAACAGGCGCCGGCGCAAGCTCCGACCGGCCGCCTTCCTGGACCGACGTCGAGTGATCCGCGCCCATGGCGCTGTCGGCTCACCCCCAGGTCCAAGCCTCTGTGGAGAAGCGCATGCTCAGCCTTGCAGATCAGTTGAAGCTCGGCCTGCCCGAAAAGCATGGTCTCTACGACCCCGCCGCCGAGAAAGACGGATGCGGCGTCGGTTTCATCTGCGACATCAAGGGCCGTGCCAGCCACCAGATCATCCAGGATGCCCAGCAGATGAACTGCTGCATGGTGCATCGCGGTGGCCAAGGCTACGAAAAGAACACCGGCGATGGCGCCGGAATCCTCACCGGCCTGCCACACCGCTTCCTCGCAGCCGTCGCCTCGAGCGATCTTGGCGCGACGCTGCCGGAGCACGGCCGCTATGGCGTCGGCAACGTCTTTCTTCCTCGCGACGACGCCGCACGCGCCCGCTGCAAGGAAGTCCTGGCCGAGCAGATTGCCACCGCCGGCCAGCAGCTGATCGGCTGGCGTGAGGTGCCGATACAGCCCGACGTCGCCGGCATCGGCAAGGCCGCGCGCGCTGCCATGCCCCGCGTCGAGCAGCTGTTCATCGCCGCCGCCGACGATTCGCAGGGCGACGACTTCGAGCGCAGGCTCTATACCATCCGCAAGCACTCGACCCACCTTCTGCGCAACGATACGAACTTGACCGAGCGCAAGCTCTTCTATGTCTGTTCGCTGTCCTCCAAGGTGATCGTCTACAAGGGCATGCTGACGCCAGAGCAGGTGTTTCCGTTCTATCCGGACCTCACCGACGAGCGTTATGAATCGCACCTCGCGATGGTGCACTCGCGTTTCTCCACGAACACGTTCCCGAGCTGGGACCGGGCGCAGCCGAACCGGTTCATGAGCCATAACGGCGAGATCAACACCCGCCTCGGCAACATCAATTGGATGAACGCGCGCGAGGGTGTCGCAGAGAGCCCGTTTTTCGGCAGCGACATCAGCAAGCTGTTCCCCATCGTCGAGCCCGACTGCTCTGACTCGGGGACCTTCGACAACGTGCTCGAGTTCCTGCTGATGAACGGCCGGACGCTTCAGGAAGCCATCATCATGATGATTCCGGAAGCCTGGCAGTCGCATCCGAACATGCCGGCCGAGAAACGCGCGTTCTACGAATATTTCTCCTGCCTCATGGAGCCCTGGGACGGGCCGGCCTCCATTGCCTTCACCGACGGCCGCTACATCGGCGCGGTGCTCGACCGCAACGGCCTGCGGCCTTCGCGCTACTACGTCACCGATGACGACAAGTGCATCATGGCCTCGGAAGTCGGCGTCGTGGACATCGATCCCGAGCGGGTCGTGGAGAAGGGCCGCCTGCAGCCGGGCCGTCTGTTCCTGATCGACTTCGAAGAGGGGCGGATGATCCCCGACGCGGAGATCAAGGCGGATTTCGCCCGTGAGCAACCCTTTGCCGAATGGCTCGAGCGGCAGCGCATCGATATTCGCGAGCTCTCCCCGGAGAAGGAACCGCGCGGCTTCGATCCGTCGACTCTACTCGAACGCATGCAGGCTTTCGGCTATACGGTCGAGACCATGTCCTTCATGCTCATGCCCCTGGTCCGCGAACTGCGGGATCCGCTGGGATCGATGGGCAACGACACCGCCCTCGCTGTCCTCTCGGACAAGCCGCGCATGCTCTATGACTACTTCAAGCAGCTGTTCGCGCAGGTGACGAACCCGGCCATCGACTCGATCCGGGAAGAAGTGATCATGGGTCTCGAGTGCTACATCGGACCCGAAGGGAATTTGCTCGAGACCACCGAGGCCCAGGCCCACCGCCTGTGGGTGCCGCACCCGGTGTTGAACAACGACGAGCTTGCCAGCCTCAAGCACATCAACCATCGTGGCTGGACCTCACAGTCCATCGACATAACGTTCCCAAAGGGATCCGGACGCGACGGCCTGCTCGCCGCGCTCGACCGCATCTGCGAGGAAGCGAGCGCCGCTATTGCCGCCGGTCACAGTCTGATCGTGCTCACCGATCGCGGCATCGGCCCGGAGCGGGTGCCGATCAGCACGCTTCTCGCCACCGGTGCCGTCCATCACCACCTGGTCAACAGCCACGCCCGCACTCGAATCGGCATCGTCGTCGAGACCGGTGAGGCGCGGGAGGTGCATCACCTCTGCCTCCTCATAGGTTACGGCGCCGATGCGGTGAATCCGTATCTTGCTTTCGAAGCCTTGTGGCAGGCTCGGGCCGATGGCGTGTTCGATGACGCGGAGCACATCGAATCCGACGATGACGTGGTCCGTGCCTATCGCAAAGGCACCGCGAAAGGCATCTTCAAGGTCATGGCGAAGATGGGCATTTCGACGCTGCAGTCCTATAAGGGCGCGCAGATTTTCGAGGCGGTAGGACTCGCCGACGAGGTAGTCGAACGCTGCTTCGCCGGCACCACCAGCCGCGTCCAGGGGGCCGGCTTCGACGTACTCGCCGCCGAGATGGAGCGGCGCCACGACATCGGTTACCCGACCAGAGATCAGGTCCGCTTGCCGGTTCTGCCGAACCCGGGCGAGTTCCACTGGCGACGCAACGGCGACCGCCACATGTGGGACCCGATCGCGGTCGCCGATCTGCAGGTTGCTGCACGCAGCAACAGCGAGGACGCGTACTGGCGTTTCGCCCGCTACACCAACGAGGTCGCGACTCGCGAAGCCACGCTGCGCGGACTGCTGACGTTCAAGCAGGGCGTCAATGGCGGCCCCATCGACATCGACGAGGTGGAATCTGAAGCAGAGATCGTCAAGCGCTTCGCCACCGGGGCCATGAGTTTCGGCTCGATTTCAGCCGAGGCGCATGAGGGCCTCGCCATCGCCATGAATCGTATTGGCGGTAAGTCCAATACCGGCGAGGGCGGCGAGGATCCGGAGCGCTTCCTGCCGCTGGCGAACGGCGACTCGAAGCGTTCCGCCATCAAGCAGGTGGCTTCGGGCCGTTTCGGCGTCACCATCAACTACCTGAGCAACGCCGACGAACTGCAGATCAAGATCGTTCAGGGTGCGAAGCCCGGAGAGGGCGGCGAGCTGCCCGGTGGCAAGGTGGACGACTACATCGCGAAGATCCGCCACTCCACGCCCGGCGTCGGACTCATCAGTCCGCCGCCGCACCATGACATCTATTCCATCGAGGACATGGCACAGCTGATCCATGACCTCAAGAACGCGAACCCTGCTGCCCGCGTCAGCGTCAAGCTCGGTGCGGAGATCGGCTGCGGCACGGTCGCGGCGGGGGTGACCAAGGCAAAAGCCGATCACATCGTGATCGCCGGTCACGACGGCGGCACGGGTGCCTCGCCCCTGACCTCGATCAAGCACGCTGGGTTGCCCTGGGAACTCGGACTGGCCGAGACCCACCAGACGCTGGTGACGAACAACCTGCGTTCGCGGGTCGTCCTGCAGACCGACGGCCAGCTCAAAACCGGACGCGACGTTGCCATCGCGGCACTGCTCGGTGCCGAGGAGTTCGGATTCGCCACTGCTCCGCTGGTCGTGCTCGGCTGCATCATGATGCGCAAGTGCCACCTGAACACATGCCCGGTCGGTATTGCCACTCAGGACCCGGAGCTGCGCGCGAAATTTCGCGGCCAGCCGGAGCACGTGGTGAACTACTTCTTCATGCTCGCGAAGGAACTGCGCGGCATCATGGCGGAACTCGGCTTCCGCCGCTTGGACGAGATGGTCGGTCGCACCGATTGCCTGGAGTCCGATCTCGCGGTCGCCCACTGGAAGGCCAAGGGTCTCGATCTGACCCCGCTGCTCACGCCCGCGCGGGAGCCGGAAGATTTCCTCGGCAGCTTCGCCCAGCATCCGCAGGACCATGAACTCGAGAAGGCGCTGGACAACAGACTGATCGAGCTTGCCGAGCCGGCACTCGCACGAGGCGAACGCGTCAAAATCGAGCTGCCCGTCGTCAACACCAACCGCGTGGTGGGTGGGACCCTTTCGCACACCATCATCAAGCGGGTCGGTCCGGACATGCTTCCGGACGATACGATCCACATTCGCCTCACCGGCTCTGCCGGCCAGAGCCTGGGCGCCTGGCTTGCGCGCGGTGTCACCATCGAGGTGGAAGGCGACGCCAACGACTACGTCGGCAAGGGCCTGTCCGGCGGCCGGGTCGTAATCTATCCGCCCCGCAACAGCCGCTTTAAGGCGGAGGAGAACATTCTCGTCGGCAACGTCTGTCTCTACGGCGCCACCGACGGCGAAGCCTACTTTCGCGGCGTCGCTGCCGAACGCTTCTGCGTCCGCAACTCCGGTGCGCGCGCGGTGGTCGAAGGCGTCGGCGATCACGGCTGCGAATACATGACCGGTGGTCGCGCAGTCGTGCTTGGCCCGACCGGGCGCAATTTTGCTGCCGGCATGTCCGGCGGCATTGCCTATATCTGGGACCCCGAAGGTCGTTTCCCCGGCAACTGCAACCCGGAGATGGTGGACCTCGATCCGGTCACCGACGCTGATGACGTGCGCGAACTCGAGACGCTCATCCGCAATCACGAGCGGTACACAGGCTCCACTGTGGCTGCTGCGCTCCTGGCGCGCTGGCCGCAGGCGATCTCGGAGTTCGTGAAAGTGATGCCGCAGGATTTCAAGCGGGTGCTGGCCGAGCGCGCGCGCGAACAGAAGGCACCCGAGTTCGCCGCCAAGGCGGGCTGAGCGCCTGTCCGGATTCACGCAAGACGAGGAGCAGTTCTACCGATGGGTAAAGCGACAGGGTTCAAGGAGTTCCCACGCGAAGCCGCGCCCTACCGGGACGCAGCGGTACGGCTGGTGGACTACAAGGAAATCTTCACGCCCCCGGACGAGGCGCGCCTGCGCACCCAGGGCGCCCGCTGCATGGACTGCGGCGTTCCCTTCTGCCAGTCCGCGCCCCACGGCTGCCCCATCTACAACCTCATTCCGGAATGGAACGACCTTGTCTATCAGGGTCGCTGGCGGGAGGCACTCGACCGCCTGCATCTCACGAACAACTTCCCCGAATTCACCGGTCGCGTCTGTCCCGCGCCCTGCGAGGGCGCCTGCGTGCTCGGCATCACCGACCCCGCGGTGACGATCAAGAACATCGAACAGGCGATCATCGATCGCGGCTTCGCCGAGGGCTGGGTGGTGGCCGAGCCACCGGAATCCCGGACCGGGCGTCGCGTGGCCGTCGTCGGGTCCGGCCCGGCGGGCCTCTCTGCCGCGGCCCAGCTCAACAAGGCAGGCCACCTGGTGACGGTGTATGAACGTGCGGACCGCATCGGCGGACTCCTGATGTACGGCATCCCGAACATGAAGCTCGGCAAGGACGTGGTACAACGCCGCGTCGACCTGCTCGCCGAGGAAGGCATCGAGTTCGTCACCGGCGTCACCGTGGCCGATGGCAGCAACGGCAGCCTCGATGTGCGTGAACTCGAGCAGTCATTCGATGCCGTTCTCCTCACCACGGGTGCGACGCGGCCGCGCGACCTCCCGATTCCCGGCCGCGACCTCTCCGGTGTGCACTTCGCCATGGAGTTCCTGCATGCGAACACCAAAAGCCTGCTCGACTCCGAACATGCTGACGGCGAGTACATCTCGGCCAAAGACAAGAACGTGATCGTCATCGGCGGCGGGGATACGGGTACGGACTGCATCGGCACGTCGCTGCGCCACGGCTGCAAGTCCCTGGTGAACTTCGAAATCATGCCGCGGCCGCCGCAGGGCCGCGCGGACGACAATCCCTGGCCGGAGTGGCCGCGCATCTTCCGGGTCGATTACGGCCACGAGGAAGCGGCCCACGCCTTCGGCGACGACCCGCGGGTATTCTGCATCTCGGGCAAGGAGTTCATCGACAACGGTAATGGCCACGTCAAAGGCATCCGCACCGTAGAGGTCGAGTGGTCCGAGGGTGGGCCGAAGGAGATTCCCGGGACCGAGAAGGTCTGGGAAGCCGATCTGGTACTGCTGTCCATGGGCTTCCTGGGGCCCGAACATCCTGTGAGTGATGCTCTCGGCGTCGAGTATGACCAGCGCTCCAACTTCCGCGCCGAGCACGGCCGCTTCAAGACCAATATCGAGGGCGTGTTTGCGGCCGGCGATTGCCGCCGCGGGCAGTCGCTGGTGGTCTGGGCCATCAATGAAGGCCGCGAAGCGGCGCGCGAGATCGATCGCCACCTGATGGGCAGCAGCGATCTGCCCTAGGCAGGTCGCCCTAAGCAGGTCGCCCTAAGCAGGTCGCCCTA
>SLQW01000204.1 GCA_007131295.1 Pseudomonadales bacterium
ATCACGGTCGTGTCGGAGTATCGCGGCTTTCTCCTGGCGGTGCTGCCGCCCGGCGCGTTCATCGGCATGGGCCTGCTCATCGCCGCCAAGCAGTATCTGGATCAAAAGCGATGAATCAGCATAAGCGCGAGCAGATCTTCACCCGCTTACAGGCGGCCAATCCGACACCCACCACAGAGCTCGAATATTCGACGCCATTCGAGCTGCTGATCGCGGTGATCCTCTCCGCCCAGGCCACCGACGTCAGCGTCAACAAGGCCACACGCAGCCTCTATCCGCTGGCGAACACGCCGCAGGCGATCCTCGCCCTGGGCGAAGACGGCCTGAAGCAGCACATCCGCCACATCGGCCTCTTCAACTCCAAGGCGAAGAACGTGATCAAGACCTGCGCGGTCCTGATCGAGCAGCACGGCGGCGAAGTGCCGCGCGATCGCAAGGCCCTCGAAGCCCTGCCAGGCGTCGGCCGCAAGACCGCGAACGTGGTCTTGAACACCGCCTTCGGCGAACCGACCCTGGCGGTGGACACGCACATCTTCCGGCTCGCTAACAGAATCCCACTGGCGCGTGGGAAGACCGTTCGGGAAGTGGAAGAGAAGCTGCTGCGCTACATTCCGAAGCCTTTCCTCAAAGACGCCCACCACTGGCTGATCCTGCACGGACGCTACGTCTGCACCGCGCGCAAACCGCGCTGCGGTGCCTGCGTCATCGAGGACCTCTGCGAGTTCAAGCAGAAGACCGAGTACGCCTGACCGGGCGGCAGCGACGCGCAGAACGTTGTGGGAAGGAGTACCCGCCCCCGGGCGGGTGCTCCGATTGACGTCGCGCTCCGAAATCGGACGCAGTCCGCGATCGGCGCGCCGCCCTGCGGGCGCCACGCCTTCCCACAGGCGGCGCGCCGATCGAGGACTGCGCTTGCCCTGAAGCTTGGCGTTGATCGGAGCGCCCGCCTGCGGCGGGTACTCCTTCCCACACGCTGCGCAGGACGCGGCGTTGATCCTGGCCTGGAAGCTCAGAGATCGACGATTTCGATGGCGGCCGGGTCGAGTTCCGTACCGAGAAAGCGGCCGCCGACGCGGGCGAAGCGCTCGGCACCGTCGGTGGCGAGAAAGCGCACGCCGCCCGCCGCGGCACGGCCGCTCGGAGCAGCTGCGCCACCGGCTTCCAACCGGTCGGCGAGCACGGCGGCAGTGGTGGATGCGGAGTCCACGAGTTCGAGCTCGTCACCGGCTATGCGCCGGATCAGGCCGGCCAGAACCGGAAAGTGGGTACATCCCAGCACCAGCGCATCCGGGGGCTCGGGACCTTCCAGCCAGTCACCCAGGTAGGCCCTTGCGACCGCCTCGGCGGCCGCCGTATCGAACCAGCCCTCCTCCGCCAGCGCCACGAACACCGAGCAGGCACGTGCACGCACCCGAGCCTCGGGGCGCAGCCGAGCGATGGCGGCCTGGTAGGCACCGCCGCGAATGGTGGACTCGGTGCCGATGACGGCGATCTCACCGCGCGGCGAGCGCGCGCAGGCTGCTGCTGCACCCGGTTCCACCACGCCCACTACGGGAACCTCGGGCCAGCGTGCGGTGAGCACATCGAGGGCCACTCCGGATGCCGTGTTGCAGGCAACCACCAGTGCCCGCACGTGGTAGGTGCGCAGCGCTTCCGCAGCCTGCAGTGCGTAGCGCCGGACCGTGTCCGGGCTCTTGGTTCCGTAGGGGAGGCGGGCGGTATCGCCCAGGTAGACGAAGTCGGAATCGGGCAGCCGCTCGCGCAGGGCGCGCAGGACCGTGAGGCCACCGACGCCGGAATCGAACACACCGATAGGGCCGGTGGTCACCGGCGTGAACTCAGAACGGTATATTGATCGCGCCGACCGCCACCAGCACACCCGCGAGCAAGGCAGCCACGGCGACGCCGCCCACAATCCAGACCACGATGCCAGTACCCGAGTCCGCTTGCGCCGCTGCAACGTTCTGCATGGGCTGGGTCGGTGCCCGGGAACGCAGCTGCGCCGCCATGGAGGGCTTGGCCAGTGCATTCTTCGCCGCATCGCCCGTGGCATGGAGCGCCTGGATCCGCTCCTGAATGATGCGGTCTTCCTTCTCCTTCATCTTGACGCGCTTGCGCGCCTTCTCGATGTTGGCGCCGCAGCGCGCGCAGTAGTCTGCCTCGAGCTGCTCGTAGCCGCAGGCCGGACAGACCATGCGGCTGATCGCGATGCTCTCGATGGTGAAGTTCTGACTCTTCCCATGGGGTGAGGGCGCGGGTTTCACTTCGTACTTCGGTGCCCGGTCGCGCAGCTCCGAGATCAGGCCGATCTTCGCCAGTTCCACCTGATAGCGCTCGGCGGTCTCCCGGTCGAGACCGTCCTTGAGCACCCAGGTCTTGCCGCTGAACAGGCGCGCCACGGCCTCCTTCGGCTGCTGGAACAGCCGGGCCATGGCCTCCTGTGCCTGGTCCTCGTCGACGCTGGCATACACCTCGCCGTGGAACAGGATTTCGAAATGGCCTGACATAGGCCTCTCCCTGGGTCGCCCGCAGAGACATCGTCGGTATCACCGGCCGCGGCGTCCTCGTGCCGCCGCAGTGCGCAAACGCAGCGCGTTCAAACGAATGAAGCCGGTAGCGTCTCCCTGATTGTAGGCGCCCGCATCGTCTTCGAACGTGACGACTGTCTCGTCATACAGGCTGTTCGTCGGAGAACGGCGACCGGTGACCTGAATGCTGCCTCGATACAGGCGCAGGCGGACCTCACCGTTGACCGCCTGCTGCGTGGTGTCGATCAGGGCCTGCAGGGCGAGGCGCTCCGGGGCGAACCAGTAGCCGTTGTAGATCATCTCCGCGTAGCGCGGCATGAGCGAATCCTTGAGATGGGTGACCTCCCGGTCCAGCGTGATGGACTCCATGGCCCTATGGGCCTTCAGCAAGAGGGTACCGCCAGGCGTTTCGTAGCAGCCACGCGACTTCATGCCCACGTAGCGGTTCTCGACGATATCGACCCGGCCGATGCCGTGGGCGCCACCGATTTCGTTCAGGCGCGTCAGCATTGCCCCTGGGGTCAGCACCTCGCCATCGAGGCTCACGGCGTCGCCGTTCTCGAACCCTATGGTGATCTCGACCCCTGCTTCCGGCGCATCCTCGGGATTCACGGTCATGCGCCACATGGACGGGTCCGGGGCTGCCCAGGGATCCTCGAGTTCACCGCCCTCGTAGGAGATGTGAAGCAGATTCGCGTCCATGGAGTACGGCGGTTTATCCGCCTGATTGAAGCGCTGCACCGCAATCTGATGCTGTTCGCAGAACGCCAGCAGGGCGTCTCGGGAAGACAGCTCCCACTCCCGCCAGGGAGCGATCACCTTAATGTCGGGATCGAGCGCGTAGGCATTGAGCTCGAAGCGGACCTGATCATTGCCCTTGCCGGTGGCGCCATGGGATATGGCCTCGGCACCGGTGGCCGCTGCGATCTCCACCAGCCGCTTGGCGATCAGCGGCCGTGCGATGGAGGTGCCGAGGAGATACTCGCCCTCATAGATGGTGTTGGCGCGAAACATGGGAAAAACGTAATCGCGCACGAACTCCTCTCGAAGATCCTCGATGAAGATCTCCGCTGCGCCCATGGCCTTGGCCTTTTCCCGTGCCGGCTCGACTTCGCCCCCCTGGCCGAGATCCGCAGTGAAGGTGACCACTTCGCAGCCACGCTCCTCCTGCAGCCATTTCAGGATCACCGAGGTATCGAGACCGCCTGAATAAGCCAAAACAACTTTCTTCACGCCTGTGAACTCCTGATGCCGGATCGCGGGGGGGCGGCAATGGTACCCTGGCGCCCAACGAGGGCGGAAGCGAAGCGCCCACACCAGCCAAGAGGTCCCATGTCGTCGTCCCCAAGTCCGGAGCCACAACCCGAGAACCTGATGGCCCAGCGCTTTCGCGGCTTCCTGCCGGTGGCCGTCGACGTGGAGACCGGCGGCTTCAACTCCCGAACCGATGCCCTGCTCGAGGTGGCGGCGGTGACCATGGTGTTCGACCGCGACGGCCGACTGCTGCCCGATCAGGCCCTGAACGTTCACGTCGAGCCGTTCGAGGGTTCGAACATCGAGCCCGCGGCACTCGAGTTCACCGGCATCGATCCCTACCACCCTCTGCGCGGCGCGCTGCCGGAGCGCGACGCCCTGAGGGAGATCTTCACCATGGTCCGCCGCGCCGTGCGTGCCGCGGGCTGCAACCGCGCGGTACTGGTCGGCCACAACGCCCACTTCGACAACGGCTTCATCCAGGCCGCCGCCGCACGTCAGCAGCTCAAGCGCAATCCCTTCCACCCCTTCTCCAGCTTCGACACCGCCACCCTGGCTGGCGTCGCCTTCGGCCAGACCGTTCTGGCGAAGGCCTGCGAGGCGGCCGAGCTCGCCTTCGACTCCCGCGAGGCGCACTCCGCACTCTACGACGCCCAGAAGACAGCGGAACTGTTCTGCGTCATCGTCAATCGGTTCCGGGACGCCGGCTTCACGCCGAAATAGGAATACGACTGATATTGACAATCGTTCTCATTTGCATCACTTTGGCATCGTCCACGAGGAGATGCCCATGTACGTATGCATCTGTAATCAGGTCAACGAGCGCGCCATAGCCGAAGCCGTCCGCTCCGGTGCCCGCAGCCTCGACTGCCTGATCACCGCACTCGATGTCGCGACCTGCTGCGGCAAGTGCGCAGATGATGCACGCCGGGTAATCGACAACACCCTCGTGGGCGACGCCTACGCCGGCGGCTGCGACCTCGCAACCGACGCCGCCGCCTGAGCCTCGCCGAACGCAATCGCTTCTCGTTCTCGTTTTCTTTTAAAACAATGACTTAAGCTTGACGCAGGAGGCAAGGCTGAGCATTCTCCAGCCTCTCCATCGTTGTCGAGGTCGAAGCATGAAAGGCGACGCGAAAATCATTGCCCAACTCAACAAGGTCCTCGGTAACGAGCTGGTGGCCATCAACCAATATTTCCTGCACGCACGCATGCTGGACGATCAGGGCTACACCCGCCTCGGCAAGCACGAGTACGACGAATCCATCGACGAGATGAAGCACGCCGACGAGCTGGTGAAGCGCATTCTGTTTCTGGAGGGCCTGCCGAACCTGCAGGATCTGGGACGCCTGCGTATTGGCGAGACGGTGCGGGAGATGCTGGAGTGCGACCTGGCCCTGGAGATGCAGGCCATACCGGATCTGCGGGACGGCATCGCCATCTGCGAGGAGGCCCGCGACTTCGTCAGTCGGGACCTCCTGCGTAGCATCCTCGATTCCGAGGAAGAGCACGTGGACTGGCTAGAGACTCAGCTCAAGCTCATGGAGAGCATGGGTCTCGAAAACTATCTGCAGTCCGCAGCGGACTGACCGCTACTTTTCCTCTTCGGTGGCGCCGGCGCGCTCCGCCGCGCCGTCGATGAGATCCTTGAGTTCGCCGTTCTCGTACATCTCCGCGACGATGTCACAGCCACCGACCAGCTCCCCTTCCACCCAGAGCTGGGGAAAGGTTGGCCAGTCGCCGTACTTAGGCAGGTTGGCGCGGATTTCCGGATGCGCAAGCACGTCTACGTAAGCAAAGCGCTGACCGCAGGCCATCACAGCCTGAACCGTGCGTGCGCTGAATCCACACTGGGGCGCCTGGGGCGAGCCCTTCATGTAGAGAATGATGGCGTTGCCTTCGATCTGCTCGCGCAGCGTCTCCATGATGTCCATGGGCGTCCTCGTCATTGGGTGGGTGAGCACCGGGTTGCATGATGGAACGGCCCTATTCTCCATTTCGGACGCGGCCGTGTCCAAAAACTGCAGGTTATGATCTCATGCCGCTCATGTTCGAGACACCGATCGATCGTCGCGGCACCGCGGCCAGCAAATGGGAGCGCTACCGAGGGCGCGACATACTGCCGTTCTGGGTCGCAGATATGGAGTTCCCCTCCCCGCCCGCCGTAATCGAGGCGCTGCACGCGCGGGTCGACCACGGCATCTTCGGCTACACCAACGTTCCCGACAGCCTGCGAGAGGCGGTACTCGAGCACCTCTCCCGCGATTACGGTTGGACGGTGCACCCGGAGTGGCTCGTTTGGTTGCCTGGGGTCGTACCCGGTCTCAACGTCGCGTGCCGAGCGGTGGGCGAGCCCGGTGACGCCGTGGTCACGGCGGTGCCGATCTACTTTCCGTTCCTGTCCGCGCCCACCAATGCCGACCGCCGCTGCCAGCACTGGCAGCTGGTCCGGCGCGGCGATCGCTGGGAGATGGACTTCGATGCCCTGCAGGCATTGATCGAGCCGCGTACCCGGCTGCTCCTGCTATGCAATCCGCAGAATCCCACCGGCCGCGTCTACACCCGCGAGGAACTGTTGGCACTCGCGGAGTTGGCCGAGCGGAACGATCTCGTCATCTGCAGCGACGAAATCCATGCCGGGCTGCAGCTGACGGAGGCGAAGCGGCACGTGCCCATCGCCAGCCTGGCGCCGGAAATTGCCCGCCGCAGCATCACCCTGATGGCGCCCACCAAAACCTACAACATGCCGGGGCTCGGCTTTGCGTTCGCGATCATCCCCGACGCGGACCTGCGGGCGCGTTTCAAGGCATCCGGCGCCGGCTTTCTCGCCCACATCGGGCCGCTGGCGGTCACCGCAGCGGAGGCCGCCTACCGCGACGGCGAGGCCTGGCTGCAGGCGTTGCTTGCGCTGCTGCGGGCGAATCACGCCCGTCTGCAGGAGGCGGTTACGGCGCTGCCGGGCCTGTCCATGACACCCTCTGAGGCGACTTGCCTGGGCTGGATCGACGCCTGCGAGCTCGATGTGGAAGACCCGCATCGCTTCTTCGAGGCGGCCGGCGTCGGTCTCTCCCCCGGCGCCCAGTTCGGCGCGCCTGGATTCGTGCGCTTCAACTTCGGCTGCGCCCCGCCGATGCTCGAGGAAGGCCTCAAGCGCATGCGCGCCGCCCTCGCGCCCTGACGCAAGGCCCTTTTTCGTTGTGAGATCGCGGCGGCTACGCCGCCGATCGGGCGGGCTCTTTGTGGGAAGGTGTGCAACGCGCAGCGTTGCGCGCCGATCGGCGGCGCAGCCGCCGCAAGTTGACTTCGTTCAAGCGTCGCTTCGTTCAAATTGATTGCGTTCGTTCTGCGGCAGCTTCGCAGCCGATCGGAGCGCCTCCCTGCGGGAGGCACTCCTTCCCACAAACTGCTCCCTCCGATCGAAGGCACAACAAGCCCGATAGTGTGTGGGAAGGAGTGCCGCCCCGCGGCGCTCCGATGCGCTGCGAAGCAGCGCCCGAACGAAGGCAGTCACTTCGAACGAAGCGGGTGTCGAACGAAGACGAGACCCCGATCGGCGGCGCAGCCGCCGCGGGTTGCGCGCCGATCGGCTAGTCTGCTTTGCCGTAGCCGCCGCCGCCGGGGGTCTCGAGAGTGAGAACGTCGCCAGCGCCGACCCGGAAGCTGGCCTTGCCCGGCAGCGGCTCGCCGTTCAGCCGGGTTTCGCCCGGGCGTCCGTCTCCGCCGCCGGCAAGTCCCCACGGCGCGTGCCGGCGCCGTTCCGTCAACAGGTTCACCTGCGCCGGCGCCAGAAAGACGTATTCGCGGATGACGCCATCGCCCCCGCGATAGCGGCCCGACCCCCCGGATCCGCGGCGCTGGGCATAACGCTGCACCCGCAGCGGGTAGTGCGCTTCCAGGCTTTCAACCGGGGTATTGAGCGTATTGGTCATGTGGCTGTGTACCGCATGCAGTCCCGGAGCCTCGCTGTGGCCGCCGGTGCCACCTGCCAGCGTCTCGTAGTAATCCCAGTGCCCGTCGGCGCCGCGGGCGCCCATGGCCAGATTGTTCATCGTGCCCTGACTCGCTGCCGGTATCCGCTCCGGCAGCGCTCGCGCCAGCGCGCGCAGGAGCACGTCCACCACACGCATGGAGGTCTCCACATTGCCTGCGGCCACCGCCGCCGGGCCGCGCGCATTGAGTACCGAACCTTCCGGCGCGCTGAGCCGTATCGGTCGGAACGCCCCTGCCGAGGCCGGCGTATGCGGCGGCATCAGACAGCGGAAGACATAGAACACCGCAGCCGCCGCCACCGACAGCGGGCAGTTGAGATTGCCTGCCACCTGCGCGCCGGTGCCTGTGAAATCAACCTCCACCTCGCCCCCGCGAACGCGGATGCAGGCGCGGATCGGCACGTCCTCGCTGCCTATGCCGTCACCATCGAGCAAGTCCTCGGCCTCCCAATCCCCGTCTGGAAGCGCCTCGAGGGCGTCCCGCGCCAGCCGTTCGGCGTAGGCATTGAGTTCACCCATACCGTCGCGGAACGTCGCCACGCCAAGGTTCTCGATGAGTTCGGTGGTCCGCTCGGCACCGACCCGGGCGCTCGAGACCTGGGCAAAGAAGTCCGCCAGTTCCGGCCGCTCCTGCCAGGCCTCGAGACCCGCAGCCGCCACCGTCCCGTCGTTCTCCCTCGCGAGTCTCGCGAGTACCGCCGCTGCCTCCGCAGGAACCTTCCCCTGCCGCAGCAACAGCATCGGCGGGATCACCGCGCCCTCCTCTTCCAGGGTGGTCGACAGCGGCATGGAGCCGGGCTGGTCGGCACCGATATCCGCGTGATGGGCGCGGTTCGCAGCAAATCCGATCAGGGTCTCGCCGACGAACACCGGCGTCACCACCGTGACATCCGGGAGATGGGTACCGCCGAGGAACGGATCGTTGAACATGGCGATGTCCCCGGGCTGCCAGTCGATGCCTTCGACCACGTCTGCCATGGCGTAGGCCATGCTGCCCAAGTGCACCGGGATGTGTGCCGCCTGTGCGAACAACTCCCCTCTGGCGTCGAACAGCGCGCAGGAAAAGTCGAGCCGATCCTTGATGTTCGGCGAGAACGCCGTGCGCCTCAGCACCACGCCCATTTCGTCGCAGATCGCCTGCGTGCGGCGCTCGAGCAGGGCCAGTTCGATGCCGTCCATGGGTGCTCCTCGGTCGGTCTTCGGCGGTCGTTGCGTGGGCCATGGCCCATCGCTATAGTGCGCGGTTTTCCGGCGGCGCGATGCCGCCGGTCTCGTTTCGGTCCCGGCATCGAGCATTGTACGGACCGGGGAGATGAAGGGGACCATGACTGACGCCGCCCTGATGCCGACTTACGGTCGCCTGCCCGTTGCCTTCGAAAAGGGCGAAGGCGCCTGGCTGGTGGACACTGAAGGTCGCCGTTATCTGGACGCGCTCTGCGGCATCGCCGTCTGCGGGCTCGGCCACGCGCACCCAGGCGTCGCCGAAGCGGTCGCACGTCAGGCGCAGACCCTGATCCATACCTCGAACCTCTATCGCATCCCGCTGCAGGAGCACCTCGCCGAGCGTCTGTGCCAGGCGGCCGGCATGGATCGCGCGTTCTTCGGCAACTCAGGCGCCGAGGCCAACGAGGCCGCCATCAAGCTCGCCCGCCTCTACGGCCACAAGCGCGGCTTCAAGCAGCCCACCATCGTGGTCATGGAAGGCGCTTTCCACGGCCGCACGATGGCTACCCTCACGGCCACCGGCAGCCGCAAGGTTCAGGCAGGTTTCGAGCCGCTGTTGAAAGGCTTCGTACGCGCGCCGTTCGGCGATCTCGAAGCAGTGCGCCGCATTGCCGCCAACCAGCAGGAAGTGGTGGCGATCCTGGTCGAACCGATCCAAGGCGAAGGCGGCATCGTGATGCCACCCGATGGCTATCTCGAGGCGCTGCGCAGCATCTGTGACGATAACGCCTGGCTGCTCATGCTCGACGAGGTCCAGAGTGGCTCCGGACGCACCGGGCGCCTCTTCGCCTATCAGCACACCAGCATCCTTCCCGACGTGGTCACCGTGGCCAAGGGCATCGCCAACGGCGTGCCCATTGGCGTCTGCCTCGCCCGCGGCGAGGCTGCAAACGTGTTCGGCCCGGGCAATCACGGCTCGACCTTCGGCGGCAACCCGCTGGCGGCCGCCGCCGCCCTGGCCACCCTCGACGCCCTCGAAGACGGCCTCTATGCCCGTGCCGATGAGCTCGGCCAGCGCATCCGCGATGGGCTCGAACAGGCCCTGGCCGGTTGCAATCAGGTGGTTACGATCCGTGGCCGGGGCCTCATGCTCGGCATCGAACTCGCCGCACCGGCACCCGACCTGGTCCGGCAGGCGCTGGATGCGGGGGTCCTGCTGAACGTTACCCAGGATCGGGTGGTGCGTCTGCTGCCGCCTCTCATCCTCACGGATGCCGAAGCCGACGAACTCGTCGAGCGGGTAGCGGACCTGATCCGCGGCCTCCCCTGATCCCCCTCCGGACCACCGCCATGACCCTGCGCCATTTCATCTCGCTGGATGATTTCGACCTGCCGACGCACGAGCGCCTGCTCGCACGCGCGAGCGAACTGAAGCGGATGCAGCGGCGTGGGCTCCGCTACGAGCCTTTGCGCGGGCGTACGCTGGCGATGATCTTCGAGCAGCCGTCCACGCGTACGCGGGTAGCCTTCGAGACCGGCATGACCCAGCTTGGCGGCCACGCGCTGTTCCTGTCGGAGAACGACACCCAGCTCGGCCGCGGCGAACTGGTGGACGATGCAGCACGCGTGCTCTCGGAAATGGTGGACGTGGTCATGATCCGCACTCCGGATCAGGCCAAGGTCGACTTGTTCGCCAGCGCCTCCACGGTACCGGTGATCAATGCCATGTCGTCGCAGCAGCATCCCTGCCAGATCATCGCCGACATGCAGACCTACCACGATCATCGCGGCAGCATCCGCGACGCCCGGGTCGCATTCGTCGGCGACGGCTTCAACATGTGCAAGAGCTACATCATTGCCTCGCACGTCTACCAGTTCGACCTGATCGTGGCCTCGCCAGAGCGTTTTCGCCCGCATGCCGACTGGGTGGCGCGCTACGGCGACCGCACGCAACTCACCACCGACCCCGAAGAGGCCGTGCGTGATGCGGATCTCGTGGTCACCGATGTCTGGTCGTCCATGGGGCATGAAAGCGAGCAGCTGCTGCGCTTACGCGCGTTCCAGGGTTATCAGATCACCCGGAAGCTGCTCGACCTCGCGTCGAAGGACGTGCTGTTCATGCACTGCCTGCCGGCCAAACGCGGCCAGGAGATCGCCGAGGACCTGCTCGAGGACCCGCGCTCGGTGGTCTTCGAGGAAGCCGGCAATCGTCTGCATTCCCAGAAGGCATTGCTGGAGCTGCTGCTGCTCGGCGAGCGCTGAACAAAACTGCGCGCAAGCGCCGAGTCGGAGCACGTTGTGCCGCGCCGACGCCGAGTCAAGGCATGTGGGAGATTGTGTCGCGCCGCAGGCGCGGCGCAACGACGGCGACGCAGTCGCCGAAAGCGTGATTAATGGATCGGGGCCCAGTCATCGATCGCTGCGCGGGCGCAGCGCGATCGCAGCGCCCGTGCTACGCACGGACACTGTCTCCCACAACGATCACGCAGGATCCGGGCGCAGTCTGCGATCGCAGCGTGGGCACAGCGCGGGCGCAGCGCCCGCGCTACGCGCGGACACTGTCTCCCACAAAAATCACGCTGAATCCCGGGCGCTCTCCTGGCGGAAGCGGATCACCTGAAGAAATCGATCAGCGCCCGGGGCTTTTCGATGCCCCAGCCCTGGGCGTAGTCGACGCCGATTTCCCGCAGGCGCTCGAGGATCTCTTCGTTTTCGACGCACTCGGCAATGGTCTGCTTGCCCATGAAGTGAGCGATCTCGTTTACCGACTTCACCACTGCGTAGTCTGCCGGATTGTCGATCAGATCCTTGACGAAGACGCCGTCGATCTTGACGAAATCCACTTCGAGATTGCGCAGGTAGGAATAGGACGCAAGGCCGGTACCGAAGTCGTCCAGCGAAAACGTGCAGCCGAGATCGTTCAGGCGCCGCATGAACCTGCGCGCACCTTCCATGCTGGTGATCGCAGTGGTCTCGGTGATCTCGAAGGTGACCTTGGAGGTGGGCACCCGGGTACGCTGCAGTTCGCTGACGCAGAAGTTCAGGAAGCCGTCGTCATTCAGGGATGAGCCGGAGAGGTTGATGGAGAAGCCATGCACCTCCTCCAGCCACTCCAGGTGCGCCGCCATCCACTCCAGAGCATGGCCGACGACCCAGCGATCCACCGCAGGCATACGGTTGTAGGTTTCCGCCGCCGTAATGAAATCCAGCGGCGGCATGGGCTTGCCGTTCTCGTCCAGAACCGTCATCAGCACTTCGTAGTGGGACGGCGCATCGCCAGCCTGGCCGATCGGCGCGATACGCTGCGCGGTGAGGCGAATGCGATCCTGCTTGAGAATCCGGTCCACCTCGGCGACCCATTCCATCACCCCGCGCCGGGCAGCGAGCTGGCGGTCCTGCACGTCGAACACCTGCACCCGATTGCGACCACCGTCCTTGGCCGCATAACAGGCCTGGTCCGCCTGCTGCATCAGCGTCGCCGCGTCGCGGCCATCGTTGCGGAAAGGTACGAAGCCTACGGATGCCGTGACCGCATACTCGCGGTCACCCCACTCGAAACGGTATTCGCTGATGCTGCGGCGCAGGGCCTGGGCCAGGGCCTCTGCTTCCTCGCGCTCGCAGCGCTCGAGCAGGACGCCGAACTCGTCTCCGCCGAGCCGCGCCAGCACCGAGCGCACCGAACGCAGCTCGTGGCGCATCCGCGGCACCAGCGCCCGCAGCAGCTCGTCACCGGCATCATGGCCGCTGGTATTGTTGATGACCTTGAACTGGTCGAGATCGAAGAACAGCACCGCGTGTTCGACATCGGACGTTTCCGCCTGCACCACCGCCTGCTCAACCCGGCGCTCGTACTCCTTGCGATTCATCAGTCCGGTGAGCGCATCGTGGGTCGCTTGGTAGGCGAGCTGGTTGTGCATGTTCTGCAACATGCGCTGCGATGCGCGCTCGGTGAGCGGCTGATCCGCCTCGTCCAGAATAGCCAGCCGCCCTTCGTGCAGGCCCGCAACGAGATCCTTCAGCTCATAGTCGTGAACCTTCACACCCTTGCGATTGATCAGGGTGAAGGCCGAGTGGTCCTCGCCGATCCACGCGATGGTGAGAATGCGGGACCGACCGGTGTCCTCCTGTTCGCTGAGCCAGGTGCCGACCTGCAGCTCCCTGGCCCGCTCGCGCCACAGCTCCCACTGGCGGCGATCTTCCTCGTCCTCGATACCCTCCGGCTTCGGCTCCGGGTCGGGCAGCTGGTCCTCGAGCCCGAGCAGGCTGGCGGCATTCTCCGGCTGCATCTGCACCGACGGACCGATTTCCGACTCGCCGAGCAGCGCCTTCTGCAGGGACTCGATCAACGGCCCCCGACGACCCGGGTCGAAGGAGATGCTCTCAAGGCCCTCGGCCACCCGGGCGACCAGCTCCTCCGCCTCTCGGCGCTCCACTTCGCCCGCGGCGAGCGCCGTGGTCAGGCGCTCCACCAGCTCAACCTGATTGCGCCACTCTTCGCTCTCGGTGCCGTGGCGGAGCTGGCTGTGTACGAGCAGATTGCGCCAACCCGGATTGAGCAGCTTCAGGACCAGCTCGGGGACATCGCGCCCGGACAGGCGTGTGCCGAGTTCGCGCATGACGTCGCGGCGCGCCCGAACCAGGCGGTAGGAGCCCTCGCTCTGGCGCGCGACCCGCTGCAGGGCCCCGTGGAAAGACCGGCGTTGGCGTTTGAGCAGCGGCTCGATTTCCTCCAGCGCGTGCTCGAACACTGCCGGCCCGCCGTCGTAGTCGCGCGCGACCTGGCCCAGCAGATTGTCGACCTTCTGCTGCACCGTGGGGTCCATACCGTCGCCCGAGTCCGCCAGGCTGCCGAGTTCGGCGAGGCCGTCGAGCAGCCGCAGCGCCGGATGCATGGGCGTAGCGCTGGTGTCGAGAAACTCAGCGTCTTCCGTGGCCAGCTTGCTGAAGGGAACCTCGAGACGATCCACCCACTGAGCGAACGCCTGCGGCAGGAAGCCGTCGTCCCGGACCGACTCGAGCAGCCCGTCCACCACCTCGAGTGCGTCCCGCTGCTGCGGCGAGAACGTGCGTTGACCGCCCGTCATGGCCGCGAGCTCTTTGGCCAGGCGCCGGCGCAGCGGCACCCGCTCGGCGCCGACTTCGACCTGCTGCTCGGCGATCCGGTTGAAGGCGGCGAGGATCTCCTCCTCGTTGTACACGGTCTCCGGTGCGGCCTGGACATCGTCGCCCCACGGCGCTTCCGTCGGCAGACCGTCGGGGCCGGGCAACGCCCGCTGCAGCTGCATCAACTCCCGTGCAGCTCCATAGACGTTGCCGAGCGGCGCGGGCGCTCGCGCGCGGCCGGCCGCCTGGGCCGGCGACTGATAAGCACCCGCCTCGGCCTGGGCCGCGGCCAGCGCCGCGGCAGGGAATGCGAACTGCTGCGTGAATTCGCCCGGCTGGGCCGGCGCGGGCGCCGCGCGCCTGCCCTCGTCCCAGACCACGGGCTGACCACCACCACGACCGCCGGAGCCACGCCGGGCCGGACCCGAGGCTGGCCCCTCCGCCTCGTCGCCAGCGACGCCAGCGTCGCCAGCGTCGTCATCGGATTGTGTTTCCCGCTTCTGTTTCGGCTTTCTGCTGGCGCTGACGAGTTCTTCCACCGGAGGAAACAGGCCGCTCTGTTCCAGCGTTTTCTTCAGTGCCCCGTAGAACCTGCGCAGAAAGGCAATGAACACGTCACGGAAGCAGCCGAAAATGACCTGCCTGACCTCGCGGTCGAGCTCCAGCTCCTTCAGCGCATCGTCGAAGGCGACACTGATCACGGTGGGGCTCACCGGCAGGCCGTCTTTCTCCTGCCAGGCCGGGACCACCATGGCCAGGCGTAGACTGAGCTCGAGCAGCTCATGGGAGTACCGGCTTTCGGCCCGGGAAATCACATCCGCGACCAGCAGCCAGTCCTCGAACGCGTTCGTGTCCACGAGCGAAAGGCGCCGCTCGCCCTGCTGGCCGCGGGCGTAGCGGCGCGCTTTGAGAGTCTTCAAGTCGACGCCTTCGTCGATCTGCCCGAGCACCTCCTTGACCACCTGCCCGGAGACCCCTCGGTGCGACTCCTCGATCACGGACAGGGCGCCCATCATGACGTTCTGGCGCACGTTGCTGCCGGCATCCCTGGCCTGGATCACCAGGTCTGCATGGATCCGTTCGAACGCCAGCTGCATGAGCTGGGGCAGGGCCTGCTCACTGAGGTCGCGCAGGAGTTTGCGCGCAGTTTCGGCGTCTGCCTCCGACAACTGCGGCAGCCGATTCGTGTCTTCGTCGCCTTCGCGCTGATCCCGAATGCGGCGCCGGCTCTCGGGCGTCTTCGCGTAGCCCTCGAGCGCCTGGAAGGCACGCAGCGCCATGCCGTCGGGGAAATAGACGCCGATGCCGTTGTCGAGCACCCGCGCAACCTGAGCCGTGAGACGGAAGTTGCGGGAACCGGTGACGGCGGGAACCGTGAAATGAATATGCACGACATCGTCGCGCTCGGGACTGAAACAGGCCTTCAGCGCCCGCCGCGAGCCCTGCTCACCGGTGAGCAGCATACCGCCGACGCAGAAGTCGACGATGGTGCACGGCCAGGTGCGACCGCTCTCGGGGTGCAGGATGGCATCGAGCAGCACCTCGTGTCGTGGCTCGCTGCGACGCTCGGTCACGTTCATGGTCCCGCGCTCCCTGCACTGTTGTCGCCGGCCCCAACCGCATCCTCGGGGGGTACATCGGGCGCCAGCACCACCCGGTTGCGGCCGGCGCGCTTGGCCTCATAGAGCGCCTCGTCCGCCCGCGTGAGCGTTGCCTCGACCGGCTCGCCAACCCGATGCTGGCTGATGCCGAAGGAAGCGCTGATGCGGAAATCAGGCAGCTCGTCGCTGATCACGAGCCTGGCCATGCGGCGCCGGATACGTTCCGCCACCACGACCGCATTCTCCTTCGGCGTCCCTACAAGTACCAGTACGAACTCCTCACCGCCGAAGCGGGCCACGTAGTCCACTTCCCGTACCGCCCGACTGGCGATCTCGGCAAAGCGCTTCAAGACCAGGTCACCCTTGGTGTGACCGAACACGTCATTGACGCGTTTGAAGTGGTCGAGATCGACGAACGCCACCGAAAACAACTGCTCCGCTTGCCGGTCGTGTTGCGCCTTCTGCTGTTGCAGCACGTCCATCAGGAAGCGGCGATTGTGTAAGCCGGTCAGTTCGTCGCGGACCGACATGTCGCGCAGGCGCTCGAATGCATGCGTGAGCTGCTCGTTGCGCTCCACGAGCATGCGCCTGAAACCGCCGAGTTCCAGCCCGGCCGCAGTGACCACCGCCATGGCCAGCAGGAACCCGGCGAACCCGAGCGTCGCCGCCATGGTATCGCCGATGCCCGGCGAGAACATCAAGCTTGCCGCAAATCCCGCGCCGCCGATGAGCGCGATGATCGCATTGAGAACGACGTAGCGCGCGGCCTCGAGACGGAAGGCGCCGAACAGGCCCGCGCTCACCCACGCCAGGTAGCATAAAGCCGCCAGAACCGGGGCCAGCGGCATGAGCAGCAGCGGCCCAAGCGCCGCCCACAGCACCTGCAGTTCTGTGCAGCTCGGGTCTCGCAGGGAGCGGTTACGGCCACTCACGATCACGCCGACAATCGCCGCGTAGCCGAGCAGCCAGGGCCCGAACAGCAGCCAGAAGATGCTCGCACCGACGGCAACGAGACCATGCTCCCGCGCAATCCATGCAAGCACCACGAACGCGAGGCTGCCGATCATGCCGATGAGGGAGCGCCTCAGCCGCAGGGCCTGTCGCTGCTCGTCGCTGTGCTCAGCCATTCGCCGTACCCGCACCCCCTCCGCGCGCGCATAGCCAACGCTACTTCAGTTGAAAAAGTGTAGTGCAATCAAGGAGGAAATGCGCGCGAGAGCTGACTCAGGTGGAACGGGTCCGGCGTACCGCCTGACGCCAGCCGTCCAGCAGCTGGCGGCGACGGTCGGCAGCCATGGCCGGCTCGAACCGCCGCTCGAGACGCCAGCGGTCTGCGAGTTCGGCCCGGTCGCGATAGACGCCGGTGGCGAGACCCGCGAGGTAGGCGGCGCCGAGAGCGGTGGTTTCGGTGATTTCCGGGCGTTCCACCGGCAGCTCCAGGACGTCTGCGAGCTGCTGACAGAGCCAGTCATTCACCACCATGCCGCCGTCGATGCGCAGCACTTCCGGCCGGGCGCCGTCGGCGGCCATGGCGTCCACCAGATCCCGGGTCTGCAGCACCACGGACTGCAGCGTCGCCGTCACCAGCTCGTCGACGCCGGTGTCCAGGGTCATACCGCAGAACAGGCCGCGGGCCTCACTGTCCCACCAGGGCGCGCCGAGCCCGGTGAACGCCGGCACCAGATACACGCCACCCGTATCACCTCCGGTCCGGCGTGCCGCCGCCTCGGACGCCGCCGCACTGTCGATGATGCCGAGCCGGTCGCGCAGCCACTTGATCGCGGCCCCGGCGACGAAAATGCTGCCTTCAACCGCATAGCTGATCTGCCCGTCGATGCGGCTCGCCACGGTGGTCAGCAGGCGGTTGTCGGACCACACCGGCTCATCGCCGGTGTGGGTCATGGCGAAACAGCCCGTTCCGTAGGTGCTCTTCGACTGGCCGGCGTCGAGGCAGGCCTGCCCCACCATGGCGGCCTGCTGATCCCCTGCGATGCCGGCAATGGGTACGGCGGCACCGAACAGATCGCTTGCCGAATCACCAAAGTGGCCGGAGGAGTCCATCACTTCGGGCAGCACTTCAGGGGGAATGCGAAAGCGCTCCAGCAGCTCCGGCGACCAGTCCTGGGTGTTCAGATCCCACAGCAGCGTGCGTGAGGCGTTGCTTGCGTCGGTGGCATGCACGCGCCCGCCGGTGAGCTTCCACAACAGCCAGGTGTCCACGGTCCCGAACGCGAGTTCACCCCGCCCTGCCCGCTCGCGGGCATCGGGGACCTGATCGAGCAGCCACTCGAGCTTGGTGGCCGAGAAGTAGGGATCGAGCAGCAGCCCCGAGCGGCGGCGTATGGACTCCTCGAGACCTTCCGCGCGCAGCGACGAGCAGCGGTTCGCGGTGCGCCGGTCCTGCCAGACGATGGCCTTGTGCAGCGGACGGCCGCTGCGCCGCTCCCAGAGCAGCGTGGTCTCCCGCTGATTGGTGATGCCGATGCCCGCGAGGTCGGCGGCCTTGAGGCCCGCTTCTTTCAATGCCTGCCGCGCCACCTCCAGAGTCGAGGTCCAGATCTCCTCCGGATCGTGCTCCACCCAGCCGGGACGGGGGTAGAACTGCTCGAACTCCTGCTGCGCCAGCGCCAGGATTGCGCCGTCCGGTGCGAACACCAGGGCGCGGGAACTCGAGGTGCCCTGGTCCAGGGCCAGCAGACAGCGTTCGCTCATGGCGACTGATACTAGCCCGCGCAGGGCCGGGCCATCCAGAGCCGGGCGCTGCAGGGCTTGTATCGTGCACCAAGCTGGCACAACATATGGGGCAGGATATCCATACAGGCACCGTTTCGGCGCAAGCCAGGCGAGTTATCCACAGGCTGCGCACCGGCCATCCACCGTTCGTCAACAGGATCACCATATTTTGCGCTAACCCCCTTGCAAGCAACGAGATGTAGGGCCACCATATTTTCAAGCAGCGCGCGCAGCGGCTGGAAAAGGCGTTCCCTCAGGGCTGCCAGCGAGGCCCGCTGCGGCGCCCGGGGAAACGACCAAATGATCGATCACCACTAGATGTAGTGGCTCCTACGTGTTGAACACCATCAGGGGGATGGAACGTCCATGCAGACCGAAACCCATACCGAAACCCGCAGCGAAGCCCAGCCGGAACCGGCCGCCAGTGTGCGCCCGGCGCCCGCCCGTTCCACCCTCGACGCCACCGCACCCGGCCAGCTGCGCACCATCAAGCGCAACGGCACCGTGGTGCCCTACGACGAGTCGAAGATCGCCGTAGCCATCACCAAGGCGTTCCTCGCCGTGGAGGGCGGCACCGCCGCGGCCAGCTCCCGCATCCGCGAGCGGGTGCAGGAACTCACCGTCCAGGTCGGCGACACCTTCCGCCGCCGCATGCCTTCCGGCGGCACCATCCACATCGAGGAAATCCAGGACCAGGTGGAACTGGCGCTGATGCGCGCCGGCGAGCACAAGGTCGCCCGCGACTACGTGCTTTATCGGGAAGAACGCGCTCGCGAGCGCGCCCAGGCCCGCGCTGCCGAGACCAGCAGCGAGCAGGAAGCCGCACGCGCCATCGAAGTCCAGCTCGACGACGGCAGCACCGCACCGCTGGATCTCGATCGTCTGCGCGTCCTGGTGGAAGAAGCCTGCGCCGGCCTCGCCGACGTCGACGCGAAGCGCATCCTCGACGAAGCACTCAAGAACATGTTCGACGGTATCTCGCTCACCGACGTCGGTACGTCGCTGGTGATGAGCGCGCGCACGCTGGTGGAGGAAGAGCCGAACTACACCTACGCCACCGCCCGCCTGCTGCTCGACGAGCTGCGCCGGGAGACCCTCACCTACCTCGGCGTGCAGCGCCGCGATGCGGAGCCGGGCGACTACTCCGCCACCTGCGCGCAGATGAGCGAGGTGTATCCGAACGCCTTCGCCACCTACGTCACCCGCGGCGTCGAGCTCGAACTGCTGAGCCCTGAGCTGCGCCGCTATGATCTCGAGCGCCTCGGTGCTGCGCTCGATCCGGCCCGCGATCAGCAGTTCACCTACCTCGGCCTGCAGACGCTCTACGACCGCTACTTCCTGCACACGAACGGCGTGCGCATCGAGCTGCCGCAGTGCTTCTTCATGCGCGTCGCCATGGGTCTCGCCGTCCACGAGGACGACCCGGAAGCGCGCGCCATCGAGTTCTACAACCTGCTCTCGAGCTTCGACTACATGAGCTCGACGCCGACCCTGTTCAATTCCGGCACCCTGCGCCCGCAGTTGTCCTCCTGCTACCTGACCACGGTCCCGGACGACCTGCACGCCATATTTGGCGCGATCCACGACAACGCCATGCTGTCCAAATTCGCCGGCGGTCTCGGCAACGACTGGACGCCGGTGCGTGCGCTCGGCTCCTACATCAAGGGCACGAACGGCAAGAGCCAGGGCGTGGTGCCGTTTCTGAAAGTCGTGAACGACACCGCCGTAGCTGTGAATCAGGGCGGCAAGCGCAAGGGTGCGGTGTGCGCGTATCTCGAAACCTGGCACCTG
>SLQW01000149.1 GCA_007131295.1 Pseudomonadales bacterium
CCGCGAAACCCACTCGTGTCCGTGCGCAATCATGGGAACCGTCAGTCCCCAAGCCCGTTCAGCGGCTGCATGCGCCACCTTCATCGCGGCAGCCCCGTCGCCCCGGTTCGGCGTCAGTACAAGAGCTCCATCCAGCGACCGTCCGCTGCCATCTTCTCCTTGTGCGCAGACCAGGCGTCTGCCCCACCCGCCGGTGCCGAGAGCACATGGTCGAGTTCGGCGGCCACCGCTGCCCGGCCGGCAACGTAGACGTGGGTGGTCAAGCCCTCCAACAGCCCCCAGAGTTCGCTCCTGTGCCGCTCCAGGGCCGAAGCGATGTCTGCGGGCTCGCCCCAGGCAGGGCGCGGACTGACCACTTCCACCGCCTCGATCCCTTCGGGCTCACTCGCAAGCCCAGCGACCAGATCCCGATAGACGATTTCGAGCCCCGTTCGGGCGCCGTGAAAGAGAAGGACCCTGCCGGACCAGCCCCCGCGCTCCTCATAAATGTGTCGCAGCAAAGCCCGTAGCGGCGCGAAGCCGGTACCCAGACCGATCATGATCAGCGGCGAGGTATCATCCGCCGGGACCTCGAACGGCAGTCCCACTGGGCCTGCGAGAAGCAGTTCGCTGCCCTCCGCAAGATCACACAGGTAATTGGATGCAGTACCCGGGTAGCGCTCACCGCTGTAGGGATCGATGTAGCTGCAGCGGAGCACGCAGAGGCTGATACGACCAGGGCCCAGTTCCATGGGCGTGCTGGCGATACTGTAAAGGCGCACGTGGTGCTGCTGTCCGAAATCCAGCGGTCCGGCGATGAGCACCGCGACGCTCTGGCCGATGAGGAACTCGAAACCGGGGGTGTCCAGTTCGAGCTGCAGCTCGCGCACCTCATCCTGAGCCCCGGCTGGTGTCAGGGGCTCATTGGCGACGAGGCGCGCACGCCAATGGGGTCCGAGATCCATTTCATCCAGCTTCATGTCCTGCCCTCCTCTTCATCCTGGCCAGCGCCCGACGGCGCCTGCGCGCATCGACAGGCGCTGCCGCAGGCACCCTGCCGCAGCAGTGCGTCCGCATCTGCCGGCTGTCCCATGCAGTCCACCCAGGCACGCTGGATACGGACCCAAAGGAGCGCCAGCACCCCCAGCAGCAGCGGCGCGATCCAGAATGTGTTCATGTCTCGACTCCGACGCCTGCAAAACCCATGAATGCCAGCGACAGGATTCCCGCCAGCAGCAACGTGATCGCAACCCCACGCGCGGCATCGGGTACCGCACCGAGTGCGAGCTTTTCCCTGATCCCAGCCATCAGCACCAGCGCCAGCGTGAAGCCCACGCCAGCACCAAGCGCGAACACGACGCATTCCAGCAGGCCGTAGCCGCGCTGGGTCTGAAACAGCGCTACAGCGAGAATCGCGCAATTGGTCGTGATCAGCGGCAGATAAAGACCAAGCGCCTCGAACAGCGCCGGCGAAACCTTACGCACGAACATTTCCACAAGCTGGACGGTGGAGGCGATCACGACGATGAATGCGATGAGCTCCAGATAACGTGCATCGATCAGCGTGAGCATGCGATGCAGGCCGAACGCGCACAGCGATGCGATCAGCATCACGAAAGTCACCGCCACACCCATGCGTGCCGCGCTGTCGATGCGAGAGGAGACGCCGAGGAAGGGGCAGATTCCCAGGAAGTACGCCAGCACGAAGTTGTTCACCAGCGCGGCATTGACGAACAGACTCCAAAGCTCCGCATCGATCATCGAGCCCGCTCCACGACGTCGGCGTGCCCTTGAACCCAGCGGAACGCCAGCACCAGCGCCGCAAGCGCGAAGAAACCACCTCCTGGCAAAAGCATCACGACCCAGGGTTCGAAGCGCTCGGGAAGCAGCATGATCCCGAACAGCGTTCCCTGCCCGAGCAGCTCACGAACAGCACCGAGCGCAAGCAGGCAGCAGATGAATCCAGCACCCATGCCCAACGCGTCCATCGCTGCCAGACGCGGCGACCGTCTCGACGCCAGCGCCTCGATACGCCCGAGAATGAGACAGTTGGCGACGATCAGGGGGAGAAAGGCTCCGAGCGCCCGATGCATCTCGATGGCGATGGCCTCGATGAGCATGTCCGTAATGGTGACGAACGTAGCGATCACGAGCACGAACGAGGCCAGCCTGACCTGGCGCGGAATGGTCTCGCGCAGCGTCGAGATGACCAAAGCCGAGCCGAGTAGCACCGCCGCGGTCGCCAGCCCCATGGTCAAGGCGTTGGCGGCTGTGTTGCTCACCGCCAGGGTCGGACACATGCCGAGCGCCTGGACCAGGATCGGATTCTGACGCCACAAACCCGCCTGCAAGCGTTCGGTCGCGGTCTCGGCGTGCAGCTCTTCGAGCGCTTCAGCCATCGCCGGGTTCCTCCAGATGGAAATCAAGTCCCTGCAGTCGCTGCAGCCACTCGCTGAGACTTTCGCTGATGATCCGGGCCACGGCGCGTACCGAAACGGTAGCCCCCGTGATGGCGTCGATCTCACCGGGACCGGCAGGCGCTGTCGCCGCGATCCGCAGCGGCCGCGGCCGGCCCGCATCGTCCAGCGACAGCTCGAGGCTCACGAAACTTTCGAGAAACGCCGCGTCATCAGCGATGCGCGCGCCGAGGCCAGGCGTCTCCCGAGACTCCAGGACGCGCATTCCGAGGAGTCGCCGCTGTTCCGGATCGAGGCCGTAAACGAGGCCGATGCGGTCCTGATAGCCGAAGCCGCTCGCTGGGATCGCCACGCCCGCAACGCGCCCGTCTGCGTCACGACCGAGGAACAGTGCTGCGGCATCGGGTTCCTCGATACGTTCGAGACTGCCATCGGTACGCAGGCGATAGGCCTCGAACGTGACCGCCTCCGGAAGGACATCCAGCACCGAGCGGCCAAGCAACGTAGCGCGCTGTTCCGCCACCCATGGCCGGGTGAGTTCATGGACACCGGCAATGGCAAACCCGGCGACCACGGCAATCACCACGAGGAATCGCTGCGGTGATGGCGCCGAGTTCCCGAGGACCTTATCCTCGCTCATGATTGCCCGCTCCCTGCACCGTAGGGGGTCGGCTGCAGCCAACGATCGATATGGGGCGCGATCGCGTTTCCGAGCAGAATTGCGTACATGACGCCTTCAGGCTGACCGCTGAAGGCACGGATCAACACCACCAGCAGGCCAATGCAAAGCCCATAGAGCCAGGCGCCTGCGGGCGTCAGCGGCGAAGCAACCGGGTCCGTGGCCATGAACCACGCTCCTAACATCAGCCCGCCGGAACACAATGCGAACATGACGTCCGGATGGCGCTCGGGATCGAGACCATGGAGCGCGGCGCTCGCCAGCGCGACGCTGCCGAGCAACGCAGCCGGAATACGCCAGTCCGCCACCCGCATCGCGACCATGTAGAGTCCGCCAAGCATCAGCAGCAGCGCACTCGTCTCCCCGGTGGAGCCCGCCGTCATGCCGAAGGCGAGATCCAGCAGTGGCGTTTCGGCACCGGCGAACTTCCAATCCCCTAGCGGAGTGGCCGAGGTCAACGCATCGACCGCGGCGCCCTCCGGCGCGAGCAAGGGTAATGCCGTCGTCGTCCCAGGCAGCGATACGAACCGGTCCGAACCGAGCGGAGCCAACCAGTAGCCAGTCATTGCCGCGGGAAACGCTGCCTGCAGGAACACGCGGCCGACCAGAGCAGGGTTGAACGCATTCCCACCGAGGCCACCGAACAGCACCTTGCCGATGCCGATCCCGACCACGCCACCGAGAGCCACCATCCAAAGAGGCAGCGCCGGAGGCAACGTCAGGCCGTAGATCAGCCCTGTAACCAGAGCCGATCCGTCGCCGAGAGTCGAATGTTCGTCACGCGCGAATACGCGCTCGGTCAGGAGGCAGGCAATCGTCGCCACGGTCAGCGTCGCCAGCGCTGCCAGTCCGAACAGGTAGATCGCGAAAGCGCATACCGGCAGCAGAGCGATCACCACATGCAGCATGATCCTCGGCACCGAGTCGCCGCCGTGAACGTGCGGCGCCGGGTGAATGTCAATGGGCGCCCGACCGGTCATGTCGCGACGTCGTTCCCGGTGCGCGAGTCAGCGCGACGTAACTGTGCCTTGGCCGCGCGAAACTCCTGCACCAGAGGGATGTGCGAGGGGCAGACGTAGGCGCAGCAGCCACACTCGAAGCACTGATCGAGGTGAAAGTCCGAGCGCATCAGCTCCACCTCGCCGTGCCGGGCCAGGAGGCCGAGCTGGCAGGGATTGAGGCCCAGCGGGCAGGCCGTGACGCAGCGGCCACAGTGGATACACGGCCAGGGTCGCTGGCGCCCTTTAGTCTCGGCCAGGGTAAAGGCGACGAATCCGGAAATGCCCTTAGTGATGGGCACATCGAGTGACGCCAGCGGCTGGCCCATCATCGGTCCGCCCAGAAACACGCTGGAAAGCGCCGGATCAGTGCCGACGTGCTCGAGCGCGAAGCGCAGCGGTGTGCCGATGGGGATGCGATAGTTGCCGGCGTCGATGACCCCAGGGCCGGTGATGGTCACCACGCGCTCCTGGATACCCCGACCAAACGGGAGCAGGCGACCGATCTCGGCGACGGTGGCAACGTTGACACAAAGCGCGCCGACATCGATCGGCAGGCCACCTGGTGGAACCTCAGCGCTCAGCAGGGCATTGATCAGCAGCTTCTCGGCACCTTGCGGATAGTGTGTAGGCAGCACCCGCACGCCGATCCCGAGTTCCGGCGGCGCTGCGGTGATGACAGCATCGGCAGCCTCGCTCGCCCAGGCTTCAACCGCCAGCACCACGTCATCCGCCGCCACCGCCTTCCGCAGATAGCGCATGCCTCGCACGACATCCGCGCTCTGCTCGAGCATCACCCGGTAGTCGGTGGTCAGGTACGGCTCACATTCGGCACCGTTGACGATCAGCAGGCGCACCCGCTTACCTTCCGGCAGGCGCAGCTTGGCGTGGGTAGGAAACGCCGCACCCCCGAGGCCGACGATGCCTGCGTCCGCGATGGCATCGATGATGGCGGCCGGTGTCGCCGTATCAAGATCACAGGGCTTACCAGACGGAACTTCCTGGGTGGAACCCGGAAACGGTGCCAGGTAGACACCCTCCACCATCACACCAGAGACGGTCGGCATGAGGGCGATGCGCTCCACACGACCGGCCGCGGGTGCGTGCACTGGAACCGAAAGGTCGCCATCGGCGCGTCCGAGCAGCTCGCCCCGCTCCACCTCGTCGCCTTCGCGGACCGCCGGAAGTGCTGCCGACCCCGCATGCTGCTTGAGCGGGACGAGCAGAAGCGGCGCGAACGGGAACTGGCGGATGGGTTCGCGGCGCGTCCGCTCCTTGTGCGTCTGCGGATCGATACCCCCTGTGAACGCCGCTCGTCGCCACATCGGCCGCACGCTCAGTTGTATTTCCGGCCGCGCTCGATCCAGCGCAACTGCTCGGGTTCGGATTGATCGCGCGGAAGTCCAGGATGGATCACGCGTTCCTTGCAGCGCTCCGCCGCCTTCACCAGATCCGAATACGGTCCGGCGTTCGGGTCCTTTATGTAGGCCTTCTTGGCCGAGTCATAGGCGAACATCTTCGGATTGAGCCGGGTGCATTCGTCGCAGCCCGAGCACGACTCGCTGTCGATCCAGGGCGCCATGTAGTCATCCTCGGCGCGTTGCGGCTTCCCGGTATCCGCCTTGGACTCTTCCGCCCGGGATGGCAGGGCAGCAGCGTCCATTTCTCCCTCCTCGCCCGCAAGGCGCAGGAGCGACTCCGCGAGACGGCTGACGACATCGCGCCGAATCTGCGCTTCGAGTTCGCTGCGCGCTGTCGCATCGCTCCCGGACGGTCCGACCAGCGCCCGCAGCAGGCGCCAGAAATCGCGGCGGTCTTCCGCCGACGCCACCAGGTCATCGGAGACGAGCAGCCTTCCGAGCTTACCGTCGGGCAGAACATGCCAGATGAAGGGATGGCGACTCTGCCGCGCCTCGGAATCGAGTTCGAGGTAGGCGTCCACGGTCACCATGTCGTCATGCCACGCTTCTTCCGGCACAGTCCGGAAGTGCTTGCGGAAGCGCCCCTCGCTGGCCGCGAAGTCGACGAAAGTCATGGGCAGATCGAGCGAGCGATCCCGGCCATGCTTTTGATGGTGCAGCGTGTAGGTCGGCCAGTCTGCATCCGGCTCAGGATTACCGCCGAGATCGAGCCGTTCCGTCAGCGTCGCTCCCCGATCCGGGTGGTAGCGGAACAAGGGATAGGCGCGAGACTCCACCGCCAGCCTCGCCTGGGCATGACTTGCATCATCCGCAATCAGATGCTCGGGCTGGCACGAGGCGTAGCAGTTGAACAGCGCCGGCCGGCGACAGGTGAGGCCCTCGATGAAACCTTCGATCATGTGGCTGGGATGGGCAATCGTACTCTGCATCACGTAGCTCGAGCGGTGCGCGATGGCGATCAGGCCCAGTTCCTTGCGCACCTCCTGCTTGCCCTTCTGCGCCGCTCCGAACGCAGCCATGTCCGAAATTTGCCCGAAGAACCCGGACGTACAGGCCTGACCGCCGGTGTTGGAGTACACCTGCGTGTCGAGGACCAGCACCTTCAGCGGCTTGCCGGAAATCAGCGCCCGCGACAGGTTCTGCAAACCAATGTCGTACATGGCGCCGTCACCGCCCACCGCCACTACCGGCGGACAAAGCGCGTACTCCGCATCGGAGAAGCTGCGCCAGTCAAAATGCTCCAGCGCAGCCCTGTCTTCCGCAGAGGCCTGATCGCCGGCCAGTTCGAGCTCCGCCTCGCGCACGGCGCGGAAGCCTTCCGCCATCTTGGTCATGTGGCCCTCGAAGACGCCGAGGGCCAGCGACGGACTGTCCTGGAACAGGTGGTTGGCCCAAGGGAACGGGTAGGGATTGAAGGGAAACGTCGAGCCCCAGACCGACGAGCAACCAGTTGCGTTGAGCATGCCCATGGCCGCGCGCCCGCGCCCCGTGGTCCCTTCCGTGTAACGCCAGCGGAGATCCTCGAGGCGGGCAATGAGCGCCGTGATGCGCTGCAGCCACTGGGGATCGACGGAAGTGCGCCTCGGGTCGTCGTCCGCCGCGTGGCGCGCGAGATCGGTCAACGTCAGGGGCTCACTACTCGTGCCCATCTGACCGAGCTGCTGGAGGTCGAGGCCGGCCATGAGCGATTCCCGCGCATGCCGTTCGAGCCGAGTCTTGAGATCGTCGATATGCGTAACGAAGGCCTTCACGCGCGGCTGCATGAGGGCCTCGACGGTGGCTACGAACAACCGCAACACGGTCTTTTCCGAGCACCCGAGACAGGCGCCGTCACCGCTCGTGAACGGCAGGTAGACCTCCTTTTTCAGCAGCATGTCCGTGAGTACGCCGATGGACTGCTCGAGGTCGTCCACCCGCAGGAAGTCATCCGCGGTGCTCGGCAGCTCGAGCCAGAACTGCCAGCGTTCGCGCAAGGCGTGGACCGACTCTTCCGTTTGCGGGACCTGAATCAGGGCATCATCGTCGCACACGGCGATGCACTCGCCACAGCCCTTGCAGGTATCCGGATTGATGGTGACGCTGAGCAATCCCCCTGATCCGGACTGGTCCTGCTCACGCAGGGTGTGGAAAGGGCGCGTCAACGCCCACTGAAAGTCTCCGAGGGCGGTCTCCAGCAAGGCGAATTCAGCGGCCAGTTCCTCGCGCTCCGTCGCGTCCTCGACCGCCGCCACCTCCGCTTCGATCGCCTCCGAAATCAGCCCGCGCGCCGCGGTTCCAGCCCCGGCCTCGGCGAACAGCTCCCGCACCCGCGGCTCCAGCGTGCGGATCGCACGCGGCAGCAGGCGCGGCTCCTGACCCGCCTTGCGTACCTTCCTGAGCGCCGTGTCGAGGATCTCGGTGAGACTGTTCACGAGCCCGGGAATGGCCGTGTCGGGACACACAGTCCAACAGTTGCCGCAGGCCGTGCAGTTCTCCGGCAACCAGCGCGGGTGCTCCGTACGGATTCCGGTCATGTCGCGGAACAGCGCGGTGGACGCCGGCATGACGCTGAGCGCCATGAACGGATCAGCCAGATTGTCATTACCGAGTCCACGCGCGTACAGACTGCCGGTTTGCGCCCAGAAACGCTGGATGTCGGACACCGGTGTACGGCTCGCCGGAAGGGAACGCACGCGGATCGGCACAGCCGGAACCTGCGCTCCGGCATCGGCCTGCTCCGGCAGCACCTTTTCGGTGACTTCGAAGAGTTCGTCGAAGCCGCGCCGTATGACCCGCAGGTTGTCTTCCACTACCCGCGCGCCGCGACCACCGAACTTGCCCTCGAGCCGCTGACGCATGACTTCGAGCAGACGCTCTTCATCGAGAGAGTGCCGGCGCAGCAGGTCGGTGGCGGCGAAGAAGGCACCCTGGAACGCGATGCCCTGCATGCGCAGGTGCAGATCGGGGTCGGTCGCCTCCTCGCGGGCGATACGAAAGCCGTCGAGGCAGAACAGTCGAATGTCACGCTCGGCGATCTGGCGTCGATACCGCTCCGGAATCCTGTCCCAGGCCGCAGCGGCACTACCGGCGTCCGATTGCAGGATCAACGTCCCACCGTCACGCAGGCCGGCGAGCGCATTGGTATGGCTGAAAACATTCGGATCCGGAGATAGGACCACGTCCACATGGGCGTATTCGCCATTGACGAGGATCGGTTCCGGTGCGGCGGCAAGATAAAACGTCGTGGGTTGGCCCTTCTTTTCCGAACCGTATTTCGGGTTCGCTTTGACGTGCCATTCCAGTAGATCGAACAGCGTGGTCGCGAGATGTTTGCCGGTGGTGATCGCTCCCCAGCCGCCGATGGAGTGCATGCGCAGAGTCAGGCAATCCGCAGGCATCAGGTTCGGATTCTCGCTGCCCTTCACCACCAGATCTGCGAGCCCTGGGTAGTCGCGAGCGAGCCGTTCCTGACTGATCTGCTCGCGCGGATGCAGGGGGGCGTCGCGGAGGAAGTCGATGCCGAGATAAAAGAAGCGACGACCCGCGGCATCGGGCAGCATGTTTTCGACGGCACCGATCAGGTCGCCGGGGGTCAGGTCGCGGCTGCCGAGACCGAACGAGGCGGAGTAGATCTCAGGCAGCTCACTGAGCTCGGTGTAAGCCGGGAGGTCGGCATGCGGCCGCGCTTTCGGATGCCGACCGTTCTCCAGGCACTTGCCCAGTACCGCGCGCAGTTCGCGGGCGAGCGGCAGATCTGCCGCGAGCGGCTGATCGAGCCGTTCGAGGACCGTGACGCCACGTTTGCCGCGCAACGCCTGCGCCAGGAGATCGGCGGGAAACGGCCGGAACATGACCAGATCGATGACGCCGACTTTCAGGTGCCGGTGTTTGCGCAGATAGTCGGCGACCGCCTCTGCTGTCGGAATCACGCTGCCCTGACCGAGCAGCAGGTAGTCCGCGTCCTCCACCCGGTGACCGAGAATGGGCCGGTAGCGCCGCCCCGTCAGCGCTTCGAACTCGTGAAATACCTGCTCCGCCAGTTCCCGTACGTGATCGAAGAAGAACGGGCGCTGCGCCGCCACGCTCTGCATGTAGGCGTCCTGGTTCTGCACGACTCCGGCCATGACCGGGTTGTCCACGTCCCACAGTTCCGGGACGCGGCGCCGACTGTCGCCGAACAGCATGCGCTGAGCTGCCGTCGGCGTCGGGATCACATCCTCCGGCCGGCCCAGGAACTCGGCCACGAGTTCGCGTTCCGGCAGCAGGAGCGACTCCAGCAGATGCGTGGTGAGGAAGCCGTCCTGGGCGACGACGCCGGGGTTGAGCGCAAGTTCCGCGATCCGGTGCGCGATCAGGTTCAGGTCCACTGCATGCTGGGCATCGCGGGCAAACAACTGGAAAAACCCGGTGTCGTCCACGCAGTGGTAATCGTCGTGGCCGGCGTGCACGTTGAGCGTGGCCTTGGTCATGGCCCGGCAGCCGATGTTCAGGACGTAGGTGAGGCGCTTGCCGACCGCCGCATAGAGCGACTCGTGCATGTAGGCGATGCCCTGGCCGGAGGAAAAGTTCGCCGCCCGCAGCCCTGTCATGGCCAACCCGGCCGTGACCGCGGCGGCGGCATGTTCACCCTCCGGTTCGATGAAGATCAGTGGCCGACCGGCAATGTTGCGGTGCCCGGCAGCGGCGGCCTGTGCCCACTCCTCCCCCATCTGGGTGGAAGGCGTGATGGGATAAGCGCCGGCAGCATCGCTGGCCTCCCGCTCGGCGGCGATGACGGCGCTGTTGCCGTCGAGCGCAGCACGAATGCCGGGGTACTTGGGTTGCGGTTTCGATCTGGGCAGTACGCGCGTCATGACGACTCCGTTGATCCGGGTTGCAGGCTACTGCAGGGCACATGTCCGCATGTCTTCAGGTGGCGCGGCCGGAACGGCCGGCTTCCGGCCAGGCGCGGGGTTCGCGCGCGGCATGGCCGAGCTCTCGGCGTCCGTCGTGGATCCAGAGGATGGCACCGGTCGGGCAGCGATCGATCGCCCGGCGCGGCGTCGAATCTGATTCGCTCGCGATCAGCCGCGGCAGGTTGCCATCCATTACCAGCCGATCCGGCGCGTCCCGGACACACTTGCCACACGCCGTGCAAGCGACCGCACACACCTCGACGAGTTCGCTTCCGGCCTGGGGATTGCTGCACGCGACCCACAGCGGCTCCGCGGCTGGAACCAGATGAAACAGGTCCTTGGGACAGGCACGGACGCAATCGCCGCAGGCTGTGCAGAGTGCTTCGTCGACCACGGGCAGGCTGTGCGCGTCCATGCGGATCGCATCGAAATCGCACACCCGCTCACAATCGCCGAAGCCGAGACAGCCCCAGGCGCAGGCCTTGCCGCCGGCCGCGACGGCTGCCGCCGCGCTGCAGGTTCGTTCGCCGTGATAGTTCCCGAGGCGCGGCGCAGTGCGGTCGTCGCCGGCACAGGCGAGTCGTGCCACACGGCGTTCCACGACCCCCACGTCGACCCCCAGGAACGCAGCGATGCGGCGCTGCGTCGCAGCGCTGCTGACGGAACAGGCAGCCGGAACCGCGGTGCCCGCAATGAGCGCCTCAGCGAAAGCACGGCAGCTCGGTTCGCCACAACCACCGCAGTTGACGCCGGGCAGCGCCTCGATGAGGTCATGCAGGCGCGCATCCTCCGCCACGGCCAGGCGGCGCTCGGCCAGGACGAGCATCGTGGACAACAGCGCGGCGAGCACGGCAAACACCGCCACGGCGGCCAGCACGCTCACCCGCCGTGCCCCCCGATGTCGCAGCACGCCGTAACGCTCCTCATCGCATCGCCATCCGTCATGCCGGCCTCCGGGTTGGGCAGATCGGGGCAGCCCCAATCCGCAACCACACCCTAGCCGTGATTGCGCCGAAGCGGCTTGATCCCTGTCAATGGCGATGCGGACGCCGGGATGCAGGCCAGAAGGTCATGGCGGCCGGGAGGCTGGTGGCATAACCTCCGCGTCTGCAGTCAAGTTAGCCGCGAGGAGGATTACCTCATGACCACCCTGGCCGTCACCCCGGATGACGTCCTCCGCCTGACTCAGCTGGCGCGGGAGTTTCACGCTCAGGACGCCGTGGTGATGCCCGATACGCCGGGCAATTTCACGGACGACGAATGGTCCCAGGAAGCACTGGCCGGGCACGAGAGCAATACGTTTCTGGACGAGTTTCGTGCCCTCGTCGGCGACTTGGAGCCGGACCAGCAGATGGAAGTGGTTGCCCTGCTGTGGCTCGGCCGCGGCGACTACACTGCAGAGGAATGGGAGCAGGCCGTGCTCGACGCCCGCGACGCCTGGAATCCACGCACCGCCGACTACCTGATCGCCCACCCCATGCTTGCCGACCAGATCGAGGAGGGCCTGCAGCTGCTCGGATACGAACTCGAATGAGATTCGGACAGGGCCGCCACGCACAGCTGCCGAAGCGCATGCATTGATCTCGATCAGCGCAGTCGGGCGACCTTCGCGGCACTGTAGCGCTCCGCACCAATTGCCATTTGACGCAGAGCGCCGGACCGGGCCCATGCCAGGGCTTGCTGGCCTCACGCTCTGGAGGAGGCCGCATGCAAACAGGAGAAGCCTGCAATCGGGTCGTGGTGATCATCGATGGCGCAGAATCGGCACGTGATGCCGCGACCCTGATGCGTACCCAACACGTCGGTGACCTCGTCATCACCCGCACGGAGCGTGGTCAGAAGGTGCCCGTGGGCATGGTCACGGACCGTGACCTCGTGCTCGAAGTGATGGCGCTGGACATCGATCCGGAATCCGTCACGGTCGGCGATCTCTTTTCCCGGCCTCGCCTGATCACGGCCAGCGTCGACGAGTCCCTGGAAGACACGTTGCAGAGCATGCGAAGCCACGGTGTTCGCCGCGTACCGGTGGTAGAGCGTGACGGAACGCTCGCCGGAATCATTGCCATGGACGACATCCTTGGTCTGCTCGCCGAGCAACTTCATGACGTCACGCGTCTGATTGCGCGCCAGCAGGACATGGAGTCCAAGAGCCGACGGTCACTTGACTAGCCTGCCCATCCGTACACAAGGAGACAGACCGTGAAGGTCGAAACGCTGAACGAACTGCTGAATTGGTCGAGTACCATTCACGCGGAACTGGCCGATCGCATGAACCGCGGTGCCGCGCAGAGCCCCGATGGGCCAGCGCGCTGGTTGATGCAGTATGTGGCCAAGCACGAGGCGCAAATGGCGGATCAGTTGGAGGGCATCGAGGAAGCGGCCGATCGCAAGGCGCTCAAGACCTGGGTCTACGACTGGCTCGAACATCCACCGGCGAAACCGGAGACCCTGGTGGCCGACGCCGATCGGGAAACGGCGTTCGAGGCCGTCGCGCGAGCAGTGTTCGATGCCCACAACGAGATTATTACGGTGCTGCGTTTTCTCGTCGATCGTGCCGATACGCCCGAGGCAAAGGAGCTCGTGCAGCAAATGCTCGGCCTGGAAGAAGGGCACACACGGCAGATCGGCCAGCAGATGCATCGCATCCGCGACATGTGACCCTTTCCGCAGGGTCCGCCCAGCGCAACGGCACTCAGACCTGACTGAGTTGCTGCAAGCCGCGGCTGAGGCTGGCTACGCGCTCGTAGTCAGCCTCCTCAAGGATTTTCACCGCCAGCGCAGAGCGACGACCCGACCGGCACAGAGTCACTACGGGCTTATCCTTCGGCACCTCTTCGAGCCGATCCCGAAGTTCATCCAGCGGAATGTGCAGATCCACCAGTTCGCGCGTCACCGGCGAGTCCTCCGCCTCCTCCGGCAGCCGCACATCGAGCACCGTGACGTCATCGAAGTTTCGCTCCAGCCAATCGGCATCGATCTCCGGTACGCCGGCGTAGGTGACACGGATGTCTGCCCACTCTGGCTCGGGTGGCAGCTTGCCGTCCTCCGGGCAGCCGCTGCGCATGTTCGCCGGCACCGCCTCGTCGATCAGCTTCGGATGTGGCAGCCGCATGGCGTTCATGTACTCGACGAAGTCGCGCTCGTTTGCACCACCGCCGGCGCGGGCGTTGAACGCCTTTTCCTCACCGATGCTGCTGACGGTCCGGCCGTTGTAGTCGTGGGCAGGATAGACCAGGCAGGTATCGGGCAATGCGAAGAGCTTCTTCGTGATGGACTCGAACAGGCGCTTGGCGCTGCCCTGCTGGAAGTCACTGCGACCACAGCCGCGGATGAGCAGCGCGTCGCCGGTGAAGACCATGGAGTCATCTTCGAGCACATAGCTCATGCAGCCATCGGTATGTCCCGGTGTAGATAGGACGCGCAGACGTACGCTGCCGACACCGAACGTGTCGCCCTCCTCGAGCGGTCGATCGACGTGCTCTGCGCCGATCACCTTTGCCGAAGCAATCTCGCAACCGGCCTTCTGCTTGAGCAGCCAGGCAGCAGTGACGTGATCGGCATGGGCGTGCGTGTCGACCACCAGTTTGAGGTTCAACTCCAGTTCCTGGAGCAAGGCAAGGTCGCGCTGGGCCTGCCCGAAGACAGGATCGATGAGCAGGGCCTCGCGGCTTTCATCGTCCGCGAGCAGGTAGGTGTAGGTGGACGAGGTGGCGTCATAGAGCTGACGGAAAATCATTCGGCCTCCGTATTCGCATATTCGACAAACAGCGATCGCCGGGCAAACAGCGTGATTGTAGCCAATGCACGCAGAGGAGCGCGTTGACCGTGATCAGTCGGAGGCGGCCGGCATCACCTTGGCCGCGAACGCAGCCAGGCGCTCGTCACCGTCGGGACCCGCAAATGCGAACGCCGGCACCATGATGCGGTCGACACCGAGTGCGGCGAGCTGCTCGACGCCGGCCATCGGATCCGCCAACTGGGCACCGAAGTTGGCCGTCACGCGAATCTCGGCGGGATCACGCCCGGCCCGCTCCGCGGCCGCATGCAGACGCTCGATCAGCGCGCCGAGCTGCCGCACGTCGCCTTCACCGGGAAAGTAGCCGTCTGCGAGCCGCGCCGCGCGGTTGATTGCGACGTCCGTGTCACCGCCGACCAGGATGGGAATGGACCCGTTCACGGGCCGCGGACTGCAGGTGACCTTAGGGAAATCGACGAACTCGCCGTGAAACTCGGCGTGAGGGCCCGCCCACAGCGCTCGCATCGCCGCGATGTATTCATCGTTCCGGGCGCCGCGGCGTTCCCAGGGCACGCCTAGTGCATCGAACTCTTCCTTCAGCCAGCCGACGCCGAGACCAAGTTCGACCCGCCCATTGGAGAGTCGGTCGAGCGTCGCGAGCTCCTTGGCAAGGATCAGCGGATTGCGCTGTGGCACGATCAGAATGCAGGTGCCGAGCCGCAGAGTCGGCGCTGCGGCCGCCGCGAACGCGAGCCAGATGAGGGGATCGGGAATGGGGGTGTCCGGCTCGGCGGGGATCTTGCCGTCTGCCGTATACGGATATCGGGACTCGATCACATCCGGCAGGATGACGTGTTCGCCTCCCCATACCGATTCGAAACCCGCCGCTTCCGCGGCCCGACACAATTCCAATGCACGGTCGCCGTCGATGGCGATGCTGCTGGCAAACGCAAGTCCGACCTTCATCCCCTCTCTCCCCATGCTCTCCAGAACGATAGCACTCGCATCGAACGCGTCAGCTGCCGACCTTGCCGCCATCGATACGCGTAATTGCGACGGTTGCTGACCGCGGCGGGCCGGCCCCGTAGTCCGGCCAGCGGCTGCTCGAGCGGCCGGCAGCGAAATCCTCAGCCGAGGTGGTCGAACCGGGGTGCTGAACGTTGATGAACAGCGTTGTTCGATCAGGTGTGCTGACGCAACCGGTGATTTCCTGGCCCATCGGACCCGTCAGGAAACGACGGATCTCGCCCGTATCTGGATCAGCGCAGAGCATGGCGTTATTGCCCATGGGGGCGTAGGAGCCACTATTCTGATCCGCATCAGCGATGTCGGTCTGGATCCACAGCCGCCGGTCAGGATCGAAATAAAGACCGTCGGGCATGGCGAAACGGTTGTCCGCCGTGAGCGGCTCACCGGCAAGATTACGGCTGTCGTCCTCATCGCCGGCGAGTACGAACAGTTCCCAGGTGAATCGGGTCGCGGCGTGGTCGTCAGCCGCCTCGTACCAACGGACGATCTGACCGAAATGGTTGTTCGGCCTGGGATTGGGCCCATCCACCTGCTCTGCGCTACGACGCTTGTTGTTGGTCAGGGTGAAGTACACCGCTCCAGTATCGGGGTCGACCGCCCCCCACTCGGGCCGGTCCATCGGGGTCGCGCCCGCGATGTCTGCCGCGCCGCGGCTGTTGAGCAGGACGTCGGCCACCGTGGCAAACCCGTTTTCCGGGGCGAGTCCATTCTCGCCTGGAACCAGCGCCAGCCAGGTGCCTGTGCCATCGGCATCGAAGCGGGCTGCGTAAAGCGTGCCTTCGTCGAGCAGGGAGCCGTCTGCCGTTGCCGCAGCATAGGGGCGGCGCGAGACGAACTTGTAGATGTATTCGAACGGCGAGTCGTCGCCGCTATAAAGCACCACCGGCCGCCCCTCGCGCGCCGGGGCAAAGACGACACCCTCGTGAGAAAAGCGCCCGAGGTGCGTTCGCTTCACCGGTACGCTGTCCGGATCGAAAAGGTCGAACTCTACCGCGTAGCCGAAGGTGTGCGGCTCGTTGCGGTAATCCGCGCCGGCATCCTCGCCCCGGGGTGTGGCATCGAAGCGAAGATAACGATCGGCATCCTGCTCCGCATTTGCCGCGGCCAGATGCCAGCGCCAGATGTTGAAGCGGCCGACGTTGTAGCGCGCGATGCTTGCCGGCGCATCGTCGCCTTCACGATTGAAATACAGCCACCAGTTTTCTTCACAGGCGAGATACGTGTTCCAGGGCGTTACGCCATGGGAGCAGTTGTTGAGCGTGCCACGGGCGCGTGTGCCGTCAGGACTGAAGGGCGTGCGCAGACGCGGGTCACCGGCCAATGGTCCGCCGATGGTTACGGGCGTCTCAGGCGTGAGCCGGCGATTACGACGGCAACGGATGGCAGACCAGTCGCCGTCGTCACCGCGGCGAATGTGAACCACGCTGACGCCGTGGGCGTTTATCTCCTTGAGCACCTGATCCGGGTCGCGGCTGCCATCCTCCTTCAGCGGAACATCGAAGGCTTGCAGCGGCATGCCTTGCGCCGCCGCGTGCAGCAGCCGGGGCTCCATGTACTCGTGATTGACCACCAGCAGGCCGTCATCGGAGCTACCGTGCCCGGGGTGCTCGCCCTCGATGGGGAAAAAGTGCATGCCGTCGTGGTGCATGCCCATCTGCATGGCCTGTTCGGCACCGCTGTTCTCCAGCGCGAACTCCGGATGGCTGCCGGTGATGGGCTCACCCCAAGGGAGGATTACCTGAGTCCGATAGCCTTCTGGAACCACCAATGTGTCGGCGCTGCTGACCGGGACCGGTTCGAAGCCGAGCCGCCCGCCTGCTGCAGTTGAGGGCGCCCCGGCAACAGCGGAACGCAAAGCCGCCGGTGCGAAAAGGCTGGCAACCGCCAGTGCTAGACCGCCGCGCAGGACGTCACGGCGCGCATAGCGTGCTGCTGCCACGGTCTGGAAGTCCGGCCGATTGGTGGGGCTTCTGCGCGGCTCCCCTCCATCGGCGAGCGCAGGATCGACGCTGCCGACGACGTAGTTTTCTTTCATGTTGTCACACCCGATTCATTGAGACTTGGAGCGTTTGCTCGCGCCCGTGGCAGCAAGTGTCCGCGCGCAGCGCGAGCGCTGCGATCGAGGACCGCCGCTACTTCCCGGCGCAACCCTCGCGGCGGCTCGCTGCGTCGCGCATTCGGCGGCTGCGCTCCCGATCGTTGCGCCGCCCTGCGGGCGGCACAACTTCCCACAAACAGCACCTTCGATCTCGCGACACGCCTGTGGGAAGGCGTGGCCGCGCAGCGGGCGCGCCGAGCGCCGACTGCGCTCTTATCGAGCGACGCGCAACGGGGCGGCTGCGCCGCCGATCGTTGCGCCGCCCTGCGGGCGGCACAACTTCCCACCAACAGCACCTTCGATCTCGCGACACGCCTGTGGGAAGGCGTGGCCGCGCAGCGGGCGCGCCGAGCGCCGACTGCGCTCTTATCGAGCGACGCGCAACGGGGCGGCTGCGCCGCCATCGTCGCGCCGACCTGCGGGCGGCACAACTTCCCACAAACAGCACCCTCGCCTGGAGGCACCTCGCTACGTCGCGTATTCGGCCCGCGCGCCACGCGGGCAGTGTCTCATGAATTGGCGGTAATGGGTCCGCACGGGTAGCTGGGGAGGCGAGGCTATGGGGCCGGGGTCGGGGCGCGCGGTTCCAGACCGGCGGCGCGGTAAACGTCGTCGATCAGTTCCATGGTGACGATGCTGTCCGCCGGCGGAGTCAGGTTCGCGTTCTCGTCGCCGTTCACCGCTGCGAGGAATGCGCGCAACTGATAGGTGTAGGTCGCGTTGCCGCCCATTTTCTCGCTGAATACGGTCCGACCGTCGCGGGACAGCCGGACCCGGTTGAAGAACTGTGGCGCCACCGGGTTGGTGACGTGCAGAGTGCCGCGGGTACCGAACACACGCGCGCCGGCCTTGAGCAGTTTCGATGACCACAGCGAGCAGCTGATGCGGCCCGTCGCGCCAGTCTCGAACTCGAATTCGGCGGTCATGGCGCGATCGACGCCGGGAAACTTCTCGATCGCCTCCGCCGACACCACCCGTGGTTCACCGGGGCCGAGCTGACGCAGGATGTGAATAGCGTAACAACCCGTGTCCATGGTGGCGCCACCGGCGAGGTCGAGCTGATAGCGGATGTCGTTGAACAGGGGCAACGGCACGCAAAATTCGGTCTCGACCCGGCGGAGCTCGCCAAGCTCGGAGCGGGCGAGGCCGCGGATGCGCTCGGCGAGGGGATGGTAGCGCCAGTGGAACGCTTCCATCAGCACCAAGCCGGTACCGGAGTGGGCCGCGGCCACTTCTCGTGCCTCGTGGGCATTGGCCGTAAAGGGCTTCTCGCACAGTACGTGCTTGCCTGCTGCGAGCGCACGCTTCGTCCAGTAACCGTGGAGCCCGTTCGGCAGCGGGTTGTAGACCGCATCGACGTTCTCGATCAGCTCGTCGTAAGTCCGATAGTAGTGCGGGATGCCGTGCTTGCGCGCGAACGCCTCGGCTTTGCTTGGATCGCGTGCGGCCACGGCGGTGAACTCGACGCCGTCCACCTCGCGGGCGGGGCGCACGAGTGCCATCGGTGCGATCCGTGCAGCACCCAGACTGCCTATCCGCAGAGTCATCTCCTACCTCCTCGGCCACGGGCCAGGACGGAATCCTGGATTCTCGCGATGATCAGGCTGGGGGTCCATTCTGCAACCGCGAACCCATTCAGCGAAACGGCGCACCCGTCACTCGAGTTGCGACGGACCGGGGACGAGCGGCAATGCGGCACCGTCCATACGCGGATCGGCTGCTCCGCGCCAACCCGCATCGATGCGCTCGATGCCGTGCAGGCCGCTCTCGAGCACGCGCACCTGCACCCGGTGGCCAAGCGCCTCGAGCGCCGGCGCGAGACCGACCAGCACGGTATCCGCTTCGATTTCCAGGCGCTGACCGCGATGCACGAGATTGGGTAGCGCAATGGCGTCCGCGAGCGGCAGATTCCAGTCCAGCACGCCGATCAGAACTTTCAGCACGTAGCCGATGATACGGCTGCCGCCTCGCGAACCGACGACGAGGACGAGTTCGCCGTCACCATCGAAGACGAAGGTCGGCGACATGGAGCTGCGCGGGCGCTTGCCCGGTGCCACCGCATTGGCGGCTGGCGCACCGTCGCGCAGGGGACGAAAGTCGAAGTCGGCGAGCTGATTGTTGAGCAGGTAGCCGTCGACCCGCCGCCGGGCGCCGAACGGCGCCTCGATGGAACTGGTGAGCGCTACCGCATTGCCGTTGCGGTCGACGATGGAGAAGTGAGTCGTGCCATGTTCCGGATCGGGCTCCAGCGGCGGAGCATCCTCCACCTCGGGGGTGACGCCGGGAAAGCCCGGCGGCGGCACATCCATGGCACGAGATAGATCGATGAGCGCGGCCCGCTCCGCCAGATAATCCGGATCGATAAGGCCAGCCACAGGAACCGGGACGAAGTCGGGATCACCGATGTAGCGCTGGCGGTCCGCGAAGGCCAGCCGGCTCGCTTCCGCAATCAGATGCACGGCCTGGACGGACACCGCATCGAGGGCAGGCAGATCGAAATGTTCGAGCATGCCGAGCGCCTGCAGCAGTGCGATGCCGCCGGAAGAAGGCGGCGGTGCACTGCACAGCGTCCACTGTCGGTAACGGCCACAGACGGGTTCGCGGCGCTGCGGCCGGTAAGCGGCGAGATCGTCCCGGGTCAGATCACCAGGCAACCAACCGCCGCGCGTAGCGCCAACGAGGTTGTCCGCCAGCTCCCCTCGCTGCAGGGCAGCGGCGCCTTCGGCCGCGATGCGACGCAGGACCTCGGCAAGTTCCGGATGCCGCCACGGCTCGCCACTGCGAGCGGCAGCAGCCAGATCACGTGTGCCGGCAAACAGTTGCAGCGACCGGTCCGCGAGCACCTGCCGCCGCAGTCGGCCGGGAAACGGTAGCCCGGCCTCGGCGATCTCGATGGCGGGCTCCATCAGCTCCGCCCA
>SLQW01000051.1 GCA_007131295.1 Pseudomonadales bacterium
GGCTACGGTGCCTGGGTGCTCGAGGATATGCCGGTTTGATGCTCGACGCCGCCGCGCGAGGCCGCCTGCTGAAGCTTGCGCGCAGCAGTATGGAGCATGGTCTGGCGACGGCGCTGCCGGTTTCGAAGATCTGTGCGCTGTGCTTCGGCCACGAGACGACGGACTGCTGCTGAGTGCCGGTGATTTGCGCGCCACCTTCCTGCCGAAGGTATGGGAGCAATTGCCGGATCCGGAGGCGTTTCTCGAAGCGCTCTGGGAGAAAGCCGGGCTGCCGCCGCGAGCCTGGCCCGAGGGGATCAGCATCGAGCGCTACGGCGCCATCGACTTCGCCGAGGCCTGACCGGCAGCCGTCATTGCGGACGCCGGTATACTGCTGCTCGAACTCAGGCTTGGAGGTCAGGTGGCGTCGCAGCACGCGGTATCGGTCGCGGCGAATCTGGAACGGCTGCTCGGTGTCCGGGCGCTGTTGCTCGCGGCGTTGCTTCTCACCACGCTGGCGGTGCATTACGGCTTCGAGCTGACGCTTCCGCTTGCGCCGCTGCTCGTCATCATCGTCGCGCTGGCGCTGTTCACCCTCGGCTCATGGTGGCGGGCGCGACAGCGCTCCGGTCGCCTGCGCGAACGTGAACTGATCGGGCAGCTGGTGGTGGACGTGGTGGGCCTCACTGCGCTGTTGTACTTCAGCGGCGGCTGGACGAACCCGCTCGTGAGCCTCTACCTCGTGCCCATAGCGGTCGCGGTGGTGATGCTCGACCGGGTCAGAACCTGGACCATCACGGTGCTGACGGTGATCGGCTACAGCCTGCTGGTGCTCTATCACCGTCCGGTGGTGGCGGTGGAGCATCACCATCTCGACAGTTTCACGCTGCACGTTGCGGGGATGTGGCTGACGTTCGTACTGGCGGCGGTACTGATTACCTGGTTCGGGACCAGCATGGTGAACCTGCTGCGTGTGCGTGAGCAGGCGCTGGCGGCGGAGCGCGAGGAGAATCTGCGCAACGAACAGATCATCGGCGTAGCCACGCTGGCGGCCGGGACCGCCCATGAACTGTCGACGCCGCTGGGGAGCATCGCGGTGATCGCCAGCGAACTTGCGGATCAGGCCCAAGGTGCCCAGCGGGAGCAGCTCGAGACGCTGCTGGCCCAGGTCGCGATCTGCCGGGATACGCTCGGGCGCCTGCGCAGGACCGCCAGCGGCGACGAGGCCGCACCGCCAATGCCGGTGAACGAAATGGTCGAGGAACTCGGCACACGCCTCGCGCTCTATCGCCCTCGTTCGCGCCTGCAGCTGACCTGCGACGGTCCCGGAAGCGCGCCCGAGATCCGCCCGGATCCGACGTTGCAGCAGGCGCTCCTCAATCTCCTCGACAATGCAGCGGCGGTCTCGGAGCAGCCGGTCGAGTGCCGCCTGCGCTGGTCCGCTGACAGACTCGAGATCGACATCCTCGATCAGGGCCCCGGATTCGACCTGCCGGAAACGAGCGCCGAAGCCAGGGGCAAGGACGAGGGCCTGGGTATGGGGCTGCTGCTCGCCAATGCCACCATCGAACGTTTCGGTGGTCAGGTCAGCCTTCGACACCGCCCTGAGGGCGGTGCCCATGTGGCGATCCGATTGCCCTTGCGCCAACTCGAGGTGGCGTCGTGAGCATGGCGCGGGCCAACGCCCAGCCGCGCCGGCTTCTGCTGGTGGATGACGACGCCGTGTTTCGCGACGTCGTCGGCGCGGCGCTGCGGCGGCGCGGCTTCGAGGTTCGAGCCGCACAGGATCTCGCCTCGACACGGGCAGCCCTCGGCGCATTCCATCCGGAGCGCGCCATCATCGATCTCAAGTTGCCAGACGGCTCCGGTCTGGAGCTGGTGGCCGCGCTGGCAGCGCTCGAACCCTCGCCGCGGGTGCTGGTGCTGACCGGCTACGCCAGCATCGCCACCGCCGTGGAAGCGGTGAAGCTCGGAGCCGTCAACTACCTGCCGAAGCCGGCGACACCGGAAGAGATCGTCGCGGCGTTGGAGCAGGATGCCCCTGATCCATTCGTGCCACTGAGTTCGGAGCCTCCCTCGGTGGATCGCCTGGAATGGGAGCACATCCAGCGAGTGCTCGCGGACCACGATGGCAACATTTCCGCTACTGCTCGTGCCCTGAACATGCACCGCCGCACTCTGCAGCGGAAGCTGGCGAAGCGGCCGGTCCGGCGCTGAGCGTCCCCGCCCGATAGGTACTCCAGTCACGATGCCCGCTCGCCGACGGCGGGTCTCGGGTCCTTATCCCCCGCTAAAGCGAGCTACCGGACTCTAACTGTCGATTAGGGCTCCGGGCACGGGTGCGACCCTGTATCCGATCGGAACAGCGAAAGCTTGGTTGAACGTGTCCAACGGGTCGAAGGGGGATTGCCATGATCAGGTTCAACGGAAGGGAAGCGTCAGGGGACGACGGATCGCGACGTCTTGGTTGGCGGTCGTTGGCCATGACGGTCGCGTTCGGGACTGCGCTCGCTGCCGCGGGTTGCAGTGGCGGCAGCGAGGGAGGCAGCGGGGGAGGCGATCTGGAAGGGACGGTGGCACGTGAATGCGAGCGCCTCGAGCTCTACGACCACAGTCCCAGGGACGAGTGTGCCTGTCTCGCACGTGGCTTCGTCGTCGCGGTAGCCGAGAGCATCCGCGGCATGACCGAAGCGGAGGCTCACAGCGTCGCGCGCATGCTCCAGGAGGCGCGCTCCAGGGACGACCTGGGTTTCAGGTGGCCTGGCAGGTATGACGATGGCGTATTCGATGACACGGCGAACAACTACGACCTGAGTTTCGAGGCCAAGGTGAATTACCTGGCCTTCGCCAGCACGTGCTGGCAGAGCGATGCCAGTTCATGGGACGACTGATGCGCGTCCCTGCCATCAGCGGCTTCACGACGCCGCCCCTGAGTGTGAGCGCGATGGTCGACGCCTTCGTCGCCAACCCACTCAACGAGGCTTCCGGTCTTGTGCTCGACAGTGTACTCACGGCCGGCATGCTCACATCTGCTGGAAGCGTCAGCGCGAGCTTCAATGGCGCCGTCATCCTGACTTACGAGTACACCCCCTTCGAGGCGGAAGGCGAAGATCCGGTGGCCGTAGCCGAGCCCGAGATCGTCGGTCTGCTGGCAGGGGGGTGCTGCTCATCGCGGCGCTGCGTCGCCGTCGGTCTGCCGCCGCCAGGCGTCGAGATGGTCCGAAGTGAGACGACCGCTGAACCCCTCTAGGTGGCCGCTGCCGTCGATGAGGTAGCTGCGCGGCAGTTCGCCGTACCACTGCGGATCGATGCTGGCGCGCAGGCGCGCCGCGGGAGCGTCGACGAAATGCCAGTTGTCCGCGTCCGCGAGGCCGAGACCCTGCAGGGTGTGGGCGACGGCTTGGGCGTCCTCGCTTGCGTCCACATTGACGAGGACGAGGTTGAGGTCCGGCTGCTCGGTGAGGTGCTCCGCCGCCCGCGCCATGCCGTCCTTGCAGTGGTGGCAGTCGAGTGACCAGAGCAGGAGCAGGACTGGTTCCGCTGCATACCGTGCCCTGATCGTATCGAAGGCGTCGGCATCGAACGGCTGCAGTCCGGCGCTGGCCGCGTTGGCGAGCGCGAGGCCGAGGATCCATGTCAGGGCGCGGGTGGTCATGGTCATTCGAAAACGGCCTTCGGTGGCCGGAAGAGTCGATAGCCTTCGTTGCTCGTGTGCCAGGCGATCCACACGCCGTCGCCTTGCGTGAGCAGTTGCGGATGATCCACGCGGTCGGCGCTCGTCGCCACCGTTTGCGGTGTCGACCAGTTACGCCCGGCGTCATGGGAATGGATGTGCAGGACTTCGCTGCGCTCGGCACCGACAGCCAGCCAGACCACGTCCACATGCCCGTGCCGGACCGCCACCTGGGGCTTGCCTGCGCCGGGGCGATGGTCGAGGTGCTTCAGGCGAATCGTGTCGCCCTGCGCGTGGTCGCGGAAACCATAGTGGACACCTCCGGCATCGGGCGCGCCCGAGAACCAGACCATGTGCTCACCCTGCGGGCCTCCGGCCATGTGCGGCCCCTCGTGAGGACAGCCTTGCAGCACCCAGTTCTCGTGGCTGCCCCGTTCCACTGCCGATACCCCGTCCGGTCCGATCCCGGCCATGGCGTGGTCGCGGATACTGCCTTCGAACACGTGACGCCAGAGGAGTCGGACCCCGTCGTCGCCGTCGGCCACCATGGCGAGGCGGCAGCACTCGCAGATGTGCGCCGCAACGCGCCGGTTGGGGCTGAAGGTCTCGCCCTCGTCGTTGGAGACCGTGAAGTAGACTGATGCCCCTGCGAACGTCTCGCCAGCCGTCTCGGCCGCCGCAAGATCGCGCTTGTCGATCCAGGCCACGTACAGGCGCCCGGACGGCGTGACCTGCAGCGCATCGAAGCGGTGGCTCGACGGCGCCTCGGTGTCGCGCATGAGTCGCGGGATATCGAAGCTCGTGCCACCGTCCAGGGAGCGGCTGAAGTAGACATCGCCGGCGAAGCGCCCTTCGATGCGCCGCGTCCAGCTGACGAAAATCGCGTCGTCGCGACCGAGGGCGATCTTCGGCCGGCTCTCGCCATTGTGGTCGATGCGGGCCTGCTCGCGCGTGATGCGGACCGGCGGTGAGAACTGCAGGGGTTCCGGCTCACCGCGGGTGAAGTAGACGTGCCCGTCGTGAACGAAGACGGCGAGCAGTTCGCCGTCCGCCGTCAAGGTGGCCGTCGGCGTACTGCCGCAGTGAATGGAGATCGCGTCGTCGTCGCAGGCCCAGGCGGCTGCCGTGAGCAGCGCCAGAGCGCTCAGAGCGACAGCGACGTTTCGAGAAACAGCGTTCGCGATGGCCATGGGTGAAAGACGTAGGCCTCCTGGTTGAAGAGATTGTCCACGCCGGCAGAGACGCGGAGGTGCTCCCGCGGCCGCCAATTGGCCCGCAGGTTGACGAAACGGTAGGGATCCTGGGCGCCGAAGACCCGGCGCGCCCGGTCGCTGTTGTTCAGACTGCCGAAGCTGTTGCTGGCGAAGCGTAGCGCCGCACTCAGCTCGACCTCCGGATTGACGCGCCAGGCGAGCAGCACGTTGCCGCGCCAGGTGGGCAGGCGCGGAAAGGCACCGCCTTCGACGCTGGGATCGAGGCTGTTGCGGCGGATCTCCGCGTCCAGCCAGGTCAGGTTGAAACGCAGATCCAGGGGCAGCTGCATCAGGTCGCTCTGGTTGTAGATGAACTCGACGCCGCGGGTGACGACACGATCCACGGGCAGGAAGCCGCTGACGGTGACGCCTTCGATGACCGCGCGCTGACTGAAGATCACATCATCCACGTCGTCGAGAAACAGGTTCAGCCGCAGCAGGCCGGTGGCAAGGCGGCGCTCGACGCTCAGGTTGTGGTGGATGCCATCCTCCGGTTTCAGGCTGGCATCGGCGGTGGTGATCGCGGTTGTCCTGTCGACGTTCTGGAACAGCTCCTCGGTGACCGGGAAGCGCAGGGCGCGCGCGGCGGAATAGCGGATGGTGACGTCGTTGCTGGGGAAATACGCCAGGGAGAACTTGGGCGAGAAACCGTTCTCGGAGCGATTCGGGTGGTCGGTGTCACCGACGAAGCCGCCGCGGCTGCGCCAGGTCTCGTAGCGCAGCCCGAGCGCGAGGTCCCAGCGCTCACCGAGCGCCCTTCCCCACTGCGCGAACAGGGCGTGGGTCCCGGTACGGCCGCCGCTGGCTCGCTGAGCGGCACCGCGCTGCATGCTGGCGGCATCGAAGGCGAAGGGCTCGATGCCGAGTTCGTAGCGGTCGAAGTGGTAGCCGACGGACAGGCGCATGGCGGGATCGTCGAACAGGTTCTCGGTCCCGGCCTTCACGTCCAGGGTCTGCCAGCGGGTGTCGTCGAAGCGGATGAGGCGGCCGCCGAATCCTGCGTTCACGGCCTCGAAGGCCGGATCGCGCGGGTTGCGTCCGGAGCGGATCTCGTCGTCCTTCAGGATCTCGAAATGGGTGGCGTAGAGGTCGAA
>SLQW01000212.1 GCA_007131295.1 Pseudomonadales bacterium
GGTCCCCGGCGGAGCCGCCGGCGCCACCGCTGGTTCCGGTGGTGCTGCCATTGCTGCCATTGCCGCCGGCGTTCGGAGTCGGCGGGGTTTGGCCGGACTGGCCCCTGCCCCCGTCGCCGGCAGAGATGGTGTTGCGCAGCACCCGGACGGCGCCGACGTTCGCCAGGCGCAGGCCGTAGCTGCTGGCCGGCCCGCTTGACGAGCTGTCGCCCACATCCCCCGCAGCGATGAGGTTGTCTTCGATGTGAAGGGTGGCTTCCCCGGCCCGGGCGCTGACGCCGCTGACGGTGAGGGAGCCGTTGGCGCTGCCGGCCGCGCTGAGATCGAAGCCTGAGAACCAGGCATCGGCGGATACGTCCTCGAAGTCCACGGCGACGCTGGCGCCGTCGAGGCCGGTGGGATTGTCGATGTGGTCGCGCACCCAGTTGGGACCGTAGCCTCCGTACAGACTGGTGCCGGCGGGCGGGCTCAGCGTGCCGCCGGTCTCGTCGTAGCGGGCATCATCGGCCAGGGTGCGCACGTAGATGTCGACGTTGCCGCTGGAGGTCCCGTCGATGGCTTCGATGGCGTGGGAGATGCTGGCGAAGGGATTGGCCATGCTGCCATCGCCATCACTGTCGCTGCCGCTGTCACCGTCGACGAAGAAGGCGTCGCCACTGTGTTCGAGTACGTTCACACGCACCGTGGCCGGCGTGCTGCTCGTCCCGCCGGCGCTCACCGTGAGTTCGAACGCCAGGGTATCCACGCTCATTGGGGCAAAGAAGGTCGGCGTCTGACCGGTCAACTGGCCACTGCCGTCGGTCACGTCGGGGCCCCGGGTCTGGCGCCATTCGAAGCTCAGGGTCGCACCCCCGGAACTGCTGCTCTGGCTTCCGTCCAGGGTCACCTGGTCGTCGCGGCCCACCACCTGGTCTTCCCCGGCGTCGGCCGTGAGCGTGCCTACGGAAACGCCGCCACCTCCCGACCCGCCACCGCCCCCTGGTCCGCCGCCGTTGCCGCCCCCACCGCCGCCACAGGCGACCAGGAGCAGGGTGATCCACAACAGCGTGGAAGCCTTGATGATGATGCGATGGGTGCTGTTCATGGTCGGTCGACCTCGCTGGTTTTGGAACGGGCTTGTTGGAGATAGCGTCATCCCGGCTCAAACCGGGTCATCGCGACCGCGAAACCACCCATCCCGAACGCTCTGATGCTCAGGTTGAGATCCTGGATCGAGGCTGGCCCACCTTGAATATGCCGAACGGGCTATGCCGGAAGGGTATGCCTTGCGTGGAGCATCGACGAAGATGGGGCCGGCTGAGGCGGCGCCAGCGGTGACGGCCACTAGGTTCGAGGAAGATTGCAATGCCGGACAGAGATCCCACAGCGGCGTTGACCGAAGAGCTCGATCTGGGCCCGGATCCGTATCCGGCGCTCCCCGTGCTGCCTCCGGAAGCGCTACGCGACGGGGACGTGCTCATGATGCTGGGGCAGGGATTCTCCCGTGTCGGGCACATGCGGCTGCCGGTGTCCTGGCTGATCCGCGCCCTGGACGGCGGCGCCTACTCCCATTCGGCGGTGGTGAGCATCATCGATGGCGAGCCCAAGGTCTGGGATCACAGCGACGACTGGCTGCTTGGGCCGGTGAGCCTGCGCGATGGCATCAGGAAGCACGCTTGGTGCCACGTCTACCGCCTGTTCAAACACGGCGAGCATGCCGGGTCGAGCCGATATCCCTGCCCACCCATCGTGAAGGTGCTGAACGAGAGGCGGGGCGACCGTTACGACACGACGTTGCTGCTGATGGCTGCGGTAGCGGCGGTGGTCAGCCGCATGCCGTCCGATCGGCGGATCCGGGAGTTGGCTCGTATGGCGCTGGACAAGGCCGTGGAGCTGATCAACTGGTATCTCGACCACAAGGACATTCGCTCCAGCATGCTGATCTGCACCGCCGTCACGGGGCTGTCGTATTGGGACGCAGTCAACGCGACGCCTCACGACTATGCACTCGAGGTGGACATCCAACGACGCGGCGCCGGTGACGATCACGGCAACAGGGATTGGGAAGAAGCCATGGCCAAAGTCAGTGCAACTCTGACCCGCGTGTGGCCGGATTTCCCCGACGACCTGGCGCGATTCCGGAAAACACAGGCGAGCAACGCTCATTGGGTCGAGGTCGGTGGACCGCTGCTCCCGGTGAACCTGGTCTCGCCTTCCGATCTCGAATTCAGCCGCACCCTGGAGCGGGTCGGCCGCCTGGTCATTCCGCGTTAGCCAGCCTGTTCAGACCGGGTCGGAGAACCCCGCCTTGCACAGACCGGACTCGAAGCGCTCGAGGTAGGCCGGCAGCATCGAACCGCCGACCAGCCGGAACCCTTCCAGCGTGAACTCCGGCTGCACGCGCAACAGCTCAGCCAGCGCCGCTTCCGCTTCGTCCTGCCAGCCCGCCGTCGCAGCAGCGGACGCCAGCATGGACCAGATCAGCGTCTCGTTGTCCCTGATATCCGCCGCCCGATGGAGATAGTGGCAGCACTGCTCGAGGCGGCCGGCCCCATAGTGGCAGATGCCGATGGCGGCCAGCATCGCCCACTTCGCGCTGTCGTGGGGCGACAGGGCGATGGCCTGCTCCAGGCATTCGATGCCGGCGTCCGGATCGCCGCGCATGCCCAGTAGCTGGCCGAGAAAACTGAACGCGCGGGCGGAGGAGGGGTTGCGCTTTGTCGCACTCTCGAGTTGCTCGATCGCGGCGTCGATGTCGCCCCGCAGCATGCACGCGGTGCCGTCGGCGATGAAGCTGTAGGGATCATCCGGTGCGATGTGTTTGCACCGAGCCGCGTACTCCACCACGGCCTGGGCGCAGCCCATGGGATCGCTCGTCCACTGAAACACCAGTTGCAGATAGTTGCCCTGCGCTATTGCATAGGCCGCGGCAAGGCATTCCGGATCCAGCTCCAGCGCTCTGGCCGCCAGAGCGAGACCTTTCCTGCACGCCGGCTCTTCCCGTTGCTCGATCTGTCCCAGGCCGCCCATGCCCATCTGCCAGGCATCGACGTCCTGGGGGTGCTGACTGCGCGCCAGGCGCATTTCCGATCGCACCATTTCCGGATGAATTGCCGCTGCAACGGATCGTGCGATTTCGTCCTGCACGCTGAAGATGTCGCTGCGCGGACCGTCGAACGTCTCGGCCCACAAATGGACATTGCGGCGTGCATCGATGAGCTGTGCGGTGACCCGCACCTGATCCTCGCTGTGGCGTACGCTGCCTTCGACCACATAGGCTGCGCCGAGCTCGGCGCCGACCTGGCGGATGTCGTTGGTTTGATTCTTGAAGGCGAAGCAGGACTGGCGCGCAATCACGGGGAACCACTGCCAGCGCGACAACCGCGTGATGATTTCTTCGACCAATCCGTCTGCGAGATGCGCGTCCGCGTCGCCCTCGCTGAACAGGTCGAATGGCAGCACCGCGATGGCCGTGCCCTGCGATGGCTCCTCGCGGCCCGCGACCTGCCCGGCTCTCAAGACCAGGGCGGCTTCAGTGCGATTGCTGACGTCGAGCAGCCGATAGATCGCCGCCATGTGGACCTTCACAGTGCCGGGCGCGATCTCCAGCAAGCTCGCGATATCTGCGTTCGTCAGCCCCTTGGCCGCCAGGTTCAGAATTTCCTGCTGGCGCGGGGTCAGCGCCACGGCAACGGCGTTCGGTTCCGTCATCGATACGTCGACCGTGGGAGGGGTTTCTGATCATAGCGTACCCGAGGCGGAATCGGGGCTCTCGCAGGTAAACTGCAGGGACATCGCCGCAGGAGATCTCGGGTCTCCATGCGGCGTGTGGCCTGGCCGGTCCCGGCCGGCGCCTCGTGCCGAGGAGGAGCTGCCCCATGCCCCGAACCCTGCTGTCCGGATGGATCCTGCTTTTGGCAGTCTCCGTAGCGGCGGATCCGCTCGTCATCGCCCACCGCGGCGCCTCCGGCTACCTGCCGGAGCACACCCTCGCGGCGTACGCTATGGCCTACGCTCAGGGGGCCGACTATTTGGAGCCGGACCTCGTGCTGAGCGCCGACGGTCATCCGGTTGCGCTGCATGATCTCGAACTCGATGCAGTCAGCGACGTCCGCGCGCACTTCCCCGACCGGGCCAGGGAAGACGGCAAGCATTACGTGGTGGACTTCACGCTCGCGGAGCTGAGACAGCTCAGGATCCACGAACGGATCGATCCCGCCACGGGGGAGGCCCGTTACCCGGCGCGCTTCCCGGTGGACCTCGGCGACTTCCGCGTGGTGACGCTGGTGGAGCTGATCGAGCTGACTCAGGGCCTGAACCAGGCCACCGGGCGTGATGTGGGCATCTATCCGGAGCTGAAGTTCGACGCGTTCCATGCCGCGGAAGGTCACGACTTCGCCGCCATCGTCATCGAGATTCTGGAGCGCTACGGCTACACGGGCCCGGATGCCCGCTGCATCATCCAGTCCTTCGAGCCGGAGCCGCTGATCCGGCTGCGCGAGGAGTTCGGCACCGAGCTGCCGCTGGTCCAGCTGCTCGGCGAGAACGCCTGGGAGATGAACCACGTCGATTACGAGCCCATGTACACGCCGGAAGGGCTTGCGGCCATCGCCGAGTACGCCGACGGCATCGGACCGCCGATCACCCGCATCCTCACTGGATCAGACGCGGAAGGCAGACCGCAGATCAGCACGCTCGTCGCTGATGCCCAGGCTCTCGGCCTCGTCGTCCATCCCTATACTTTTCGAGCGGATGTCCTGCCGGAAGGTGTGACGTTCGATGCCCTGCTCGAGCTGTTCTTCGGCACCATCGGTGTCGAAGGCGTGTTCACCGATCACCCGGATCTGGCGGTGGCGGTACGCGAGCGTATGGCGGCGCGGGACTCCGAACCATGAATAGCAGCGGTCTGCTGAAGCTCGCCACGTACTTCAGAGAGACCTTGCCCCAGCCCTGATGATCCGGCACGCGAAGCGATCGGTCCGCTTTTGCCGGTTATTGAGAGGCATGCGAACGGTATCGAAGAAGTCCTTTGTGCCACTGAGTCTCGAGATGCTGGCCCCTGTCTCCCCCAAAAAGGGCAGAGTTAAACCGATTGCTCAAGAGGCAAGCTGCGGTTCCCAATGCGGGGCCGATCGGCGACACTGCCTTTTCCATTCACGTGTGCAGGTGAACCCGGGGAGGGAAGATGAGCGAGACCTTCAGCGCCGAGGAAGTGCACAAACTTCGCGAGCTCCTGGAAATCGAAGAGATAAGGAAGCTGGGCGTCTTGTACTCCCAGTACCTGGATCATGACTATCTGGAGGAACTGGCGGAACTGTTCGCCGAGGACGCCGTTTGCGAATTCGGGCCCTACGGGCGCTGGGAAGGGCGGCAGACGATCTACGACAACTACGTGATGGTCGAACGCACTTCGGGAGACAACCCGGGGCCCAAGCCGTTTCAGGCCATGCATGCCAACACGAACCACTGGGTGGAGCTCACCGGACCGGACACCGCCGTGGGCCGGCGTTATCTGCTCGATCTGCTGACCAATCGCGAGGCCGGCGAGCATCCCTTCATCTGGCTGGCCGTGTACGACGAGGACTATCGCAAGATCGACGGCCGCTGGAAGTTTCAGCGCAGCGCGATCCAGTTCCTCTGGCCGCAGAAGCACCTCACGGGGGATTTCCCTGGACGGTTTCCCGCCTGACGAACCCGTTCAGGCGTGGCGCTGCTGATCAGCGGCTGAGCAGGCGCTCGATCACGGCGACGATGCCGTCGTCGTCGTGCCGGCCGGTCACCCAGTCGGCGACCGCCTGCACCTCGGGGCTGGCGTTGCCCATGGCGACGCCCCAGGCCGCATTGCGGAGCATCGGCAGGTCGTTGGCAGCGTCACCGACAGCGCAGATCGCGTCGTGCGGAACATCGAGATGCCGCGCGAGGCGCAAGAGCCCGGACCACTTGTCGATGCGTGCCGGCAGGATCTCGAGATAGGAGTCGGCGCTGCCGTCGGGGTCCGGTACGCGCACGGTGGCGCAAC
>SLQW01000002.1 GCA_007131295.1 Pseudomonadales bacterium
GGACCGGCTCGATCAGCTGGCGGGCGCCGACGGCGGAGCGCAGACGATCCGACCCACACCCTGAATCTCATTGTGGATGATGTCAGTTCGAGGTAGGTGTTCCCGGAGCCGGCGGTCATCGCGGCTGCTCAAAAGCGGGCTCCGGATTGCCTGAATCGGCTTCGAACTTACGCTCTACATCCTTTTGCGCCGCATTTGCCGCGCACCTGAATTCATCCGTACTTGGCGAGGCCTTGCGCTGAGATGAGAAAGTATCGGCGAGTAATGATCATCGTTGTGATCGTCGCGGCGGTGGCGCTATTGATCGCACGGATGCCCAGCAGTTTCAGCACGGACCTGACACAAGTGGGCGCCGGTATCGTCACTGTGGTCCTGGTGCATGACCATAACTTCGTCGCCAGCATGGAGATGCTGGCTGATGTCAATCGCATCCGGGACGAGTTCGAACCGGATGTCGAGTTCCTCGTCGCCGATCCCAATCACCCCGACGGCAGAGCATTCATGGAACGCCATGGCCTGCAGATTATCAGGCTCTACGTGTTCGATGCGGCTGGGAACCTGCGCGCCGAACGCGCGCACCAAGGCGACGTCGATTCGCTTCGGCGTTTTCTGAACGATCACAGGCGGTAACCTTGACCGGCTTGGACTGACTAAAGTCGCGGCCGGCGCTGCTCCCCCGCGCTGCGAAGCAGCGCCCGAACGAAGGCCGCGCCTCAGAAGGCCCACTGGTCCTGCAGATCGATGGCGATGACGCTTTCGTCGACGCCGAGATGGATGCCGGTGGCCGTGATCGCCACCAGCGTCATGCCATCGATGCGCTCACCTTCCCTATAGATCCGGCCGCTGATGCCCACCTCGCGAAAGGACGGTTCGTCGGCATAGACGTGGGTGGAGATGGTCAGGCGCTCGAACCGCCGCCGCTCCGGCGCGGACAGCGAGCTGAGCGTGAGCACGGGAAAGCTGGCGTAGTCGGGACCCGCCGGCACCGATGGAGCAGCGGGCGAGGTCCGTGCACGTTCCGACGCCGGCGTCTCGGGGGCAGGCTCAGGCAGCCTCGCAGGCAGCCGCTCATGAGGCAGCCGTTCGTTCGTCGTAATTGCGACTTCTTCGGGAGTGCTCCGCAGCATCCAGGCCCCGAACACGATTGCGTTGACAAGCAGCGCGCCAGCCAGCAGCGGCAATGCCTGGGAACGACTGCCACGGACCTCACCCAACGGCGTATCGCCAAGGCCTAGGTCCGCGCCCTGCCGGCGGCGGCGTGCCTCTTCGGACTTGCGCAAGGCATCGAGGATGTAGGACATCAGCGATCCTCGGTCACTGCCAGAGTTGGAATCCCCGTGCCGGTCAGCCGTTGAAGTTGGATCCAGGACATCGGACCCGCGATGCCGTCCTGTTCCAGGCCATGTCGGCCCTGAAAATCGAGCAACGCGCGCTCGAGAGATGCATCGAATTCGTCGGCGCGACCGCTGCTGGAATGTCCCGCCTCGCTGAGCTGCATCCGTAGCCAGCGCACTGGCTCGCCGCGGTTGCCTCGCTGCAACGGACGGCGATAGCCAGGGGGTAGTTGCCAGAGCACGGTGGCCGTGCCGGTCCAGTGTGAATCGAGCTCAGCGCGCTCGTGCCAGCGCAGGCCGTCTTCCGTCGCCAGCTGGATGCGCTGCCGGTCCATGGCCACCATGGCGACGCGATCGGGACGGCCGGCGCCGGTCAGATGCAGCACGGCCGGCAAATCCAGGGCTGCCAGTTCCTCCCAATCGGTTTCGAATTCCAGGCAGTTCAGGCCCACTCGCCCGGCCTGACCGCAGAGCGCGTCGGCGTCGGTCACGTCGAGCGGAACGAACCAGCGATCGACCACGCCCTGAAACGCGGTAACCGCGGCATCGGCCTGCGCGTCCTGAAGCAGAGCCACCATCGGCACGGCAGCTGCCGAAGACTCCCGCGCTGGCGTCGTGTCGGGCGGCGGAGGGGGCGCGGTCTGGACCGGCGTTGCCGACTCGACCGCGCGGGTGTTGTCTCGAGTCGGTTCGGTGGCTGCGACGGCAGGCTGCGCTTCCTGCTCAGCAGCCATCGGTCCCGGACTGACCGCTACCGCCGAAGGGCCGCGGTCGAACAGACCCGCGACGGATTCTTCCTGCAGCGTGAACCAGATACTGGCACCCGCTCCCACGACCAGCAGCAGAGCCGCAGCGCTCGCTACAGGCAGCCGTGTGGATGTCGCGGGGCGAATCACGACTTCACGCGCCGCGCGGCGGACGATGCCGGCACCGATCCGATCCTGGTCGCTCGCGTACGCGCCGAGCAGCGCCCGGTCGGCGATGAGGTTGGCTACCCTGGGAATGCCGCGAGAGCATCGGTAGAGCTCGGCCAGGCCACGTCGCGTGAAGGGATTGCGTTGCGCGCCTGCAACCTCCAGTCGATGGCGCATGCAGCGGGACAGCTCTTCCCTGGACATGGGCTTGAGGTGGTAGCGCGCCGTGACCCGCTGCGCAAGCTGCCGCAGATCCGGGCGGCGCAGCATGTCGTCCAGTTCCGGCTGGCCGATGAGGACCACCTGCAGCAGCTTGCGTTCGCTGGTTTCCAGGTTCGTGAGGAGACGAATCTGTTCGAGCACGTCCCGCGTGAGATTCTGAGCTTCGTCGATGACCAGAACGGTCCGGCGGTCCAGCGCGTGGGCGGCGAGCAGCAGCCGATTGATGCGGTCGACCAGGCGCTTGCTGCTGACCTGCTCACCTATGGGTGCGTCGCCCAGTTCTTCGCACAGCGTCGCGAGCAGTTCCCAGGCGCTGAGCCGGGGATTGATCACATAGGCGATATCCGTGTTTTCGGGAACGCGATCGAGCAGGCTGCGACTCAATGTGGTCTTGCCTGTGCCCACTTCGCCAGTCAGTACGACGAAGCCGCCATCGGTATTCAGGCCCCAGACCAGATGCGCGAGCGCCTCCTGGTGGTGCTCGCCCAGGTAGAGAAAGCGCGGGTCCGGCGCGATCGAGAAGGGCGGCCGATCGAGACCGAAATAGCGCAGATGGGGTAATTCGGATGGAGTGGGCGTCACGACTCGGTCACGGTGATGGCGGAGGCTTCAGGTTGCCGGATGAGCGCTTCGATGCGAGCGTCCTTGCGCCGCCAGAGGTCGTCCACCCAGGACTGTATTCTCGCACGATAGTCATCATCGCGGACGTAGTCACCGCCCGTGAGCTCAACGGGCAACGGCGTGTGCTCGACGGCCACCCGGACCCGGCGGCCGCTGCCGCACAGAAACTGCCAGAACGTAGGCGCGCCGTCGGGATAGACGATGGTGGTGTCGACGAGGCCATGGAGCTGATCGCCCATGGCGCCAAGGACGAATCCGACGCCGCCGGCCCGGGGCCGGAGCAGATGACGATAGGGTGATTGCTGGGCGCGATGCTTCTCCGGCGTGAAGCGGGTGCCTTCTACGAAGATCAGCATGGCGGTGGGCGTGGGCCGAAAGCGCTCGCACTTGCGCCGCGCCGTTTCCAGATCGTGGCCCCGATACTCGGGATGCTTCTCGAGGAATTCGCGCGAGTAGCGGCGCATGAAGGGAAAGTCGAGCGCATAGCAGGCGACGCCGATCAGCGGCAGCCAGATCAGCTCCTGCTTCATGAAGAACTTCAGGGGTGGCAGTCTCTGGCCATAGACGGCTTGCAGGATGAAGATGTCGGTCCAGGTCTGGTGGTTGCTCACGACCAGATACCAGCCATCGCGGGACAGCCCCTCGGTCCCCTCCGCCTCCACCTGCATAGTGCCGAGCAGACGGAACATGAACCGGTTGCCCGCGATCCAACCATCGATGATGAAGTTCATCCGGGCGCCCCAGCGCTGGCGCCAGCCTTCGTTGGGCACGGCGAATCGGATCACGGCCATGACGCCCAGCACCGCGAACCACGCCAGCGTATTGAGGCTGAGGAAAAGCAGCATCGTGAGCCCACGAATCAGGCCCATTTCCCCTCCATTTTCCGAGCCGCTCCGGATTCCGCAGGTGTCCGCATCGAACACGCCTGCCCTGCGCACGTCGCGCCGCATCGGCCAGGATACAGTGAACAGCGGAGCGAGCGGGCGTTTCCTGTGTACATCACCGATGCGCGTGCGCGCAACTTTACTGATGCTGCTGTTCGCACTGCTGCTCTCGGGATGCGAAACCGTCGGTTTCTATGCGCAGGCAGCAAGCGGCCATCTGGAGCTGATGCGAGACCGACGCAGCGTGGAAGCGGTCATCACCGACCCGGCAACACCGCCTGAACTCAGGGAGCGGATGCAGCTGACTCGTGAAATCCTGACGTTCGCCGAGGCGGAACTGGCGCTGCCGGCCCGGGGACAGTATCGCCACTTCGTCGACCTCGAGCGCGATGCGGTCGTCTACAACGTCATGGCCGCACCGCGCTTTAGCTTCGATCCCGTGCTGTGGTGCTTTCCCATCGCGGGTTGTGTCGCCTACCGCGGGTACTTCGCGCGCCACCGGGCTGAGGAAAAGGCGAGCCGGTTGGCGGAGCAGGGATTCGACACCCACGTCGGTGGTGCGGCGGCCTATTCAACCCTGGGCTGGTTCTCCGATCCGCTGCTGAGCAGCTTTCTCTGGCGGGAGGAGGCTGATCTAGCCGAACTCCTGTTTCACGAGCTGGCCCATGTCCGCGTCTACCTGCCTGGCGACACCACGTTCAACGAGAGCTTCGCCACTTTCGTTGGTCGCGAGGGCGCCCGGCGCTGGCTCGGGCGCAACGGCCGCGATGCTGAGAGAGCAGCATGGCAGGCGCGCATCCGCGTGCGCGAGGACTTCGTCCGTTTCGTTCTGGAGTGGCGCGAGCACATGCAGCAGCGTTACCGGGAGCTTGCAGAGGATGGCGCCGACGCGGAGCTGCTCGAGCATGAGCGCGAGGCAATGTGGGCTGCCATGCGCGCTGCCTGGCAGGCCGGGCGGGCGCCGGAGGCGGCGGGGTTCGACGCCTTTTTTGCGGCTGAAGCGTCCAATGCGCGGCTCAATGCCGTCGCGGATTACCACGGGCTGCTTCCCGCCTTCACCGCGTTGTTCGCGGCCGAAGGTGAGGACTTCGAAGCCTTCCACGCGGCTGTGGAAGACCTCGCCGCGCTCGCACCGGAAGCGCGCGCGGCGCAGCTCGAGGAACTCGCGCGCGCTTACGACAGCAGCAGGTAGATCATCAGGGAGATCACCGCCGCGCCGGTCAGGTTGAGGACGAAGCCCTCTCCAGCCATGGTGCGTACGGAGAAACGACCAGTCCCGAACATGATCGCGTTCGGTGCGGTGGCCACCGGCATCATGAAGGCGCAGCTGGCGCTCATGGCGGCCGGTACCATCAGCAGCATCGGTTCGATGCCTGCCCCCAGAGCCGCTGCGGCGAGGATGGGCATCATCAGCGTCGTTGTCGCCGTGTTACTGGTCATCTCGGTGAGGAACGTGATCATCAGGCAGATGAGGGCGATCACCAGCAGGGTAGGCCAGTCGGCGATTCCCGACAGGGTCGCGCCGAGCGCCTCGCTGATGCCTGTGGCTTCGAACGCGCGCGCGATCGTGATGCCGGCGGCGAACAGCAGCAGCATTCCCCATGGAATGCGTTCAGCCGTCTCCCAGTTCAGCAGTCGGCCACCGCGGCCGTCCGGAATCAGAAACATGGCGACCACGGCAACAAATGCGACACCTGCGTCGGTCGCCCCCGGTACACCGAACCAGGTGCTCCAACCGCCGAACGGCTCCTGCCGCGTGATCCACGCTACTGCGGTACAACCGAAGACGGTGAGTACCCGGGCTTCGGCAGGCGTCCACTGGCCTACCTCCGGCACTTCGATCCCCGACGTGCGGGTCAGCTTGCGCGTCAGCCAAAGGCCCATCAGCGGCAGGAATACGAGCACCACCGGCACGCCCCACGTCATCCAGCGCAGGAAGCTGATCTCGTTGCCCGTATATTCCCGGTAGATCTGCATGAAGATCAGGTTCGGCGGCGTGCCGATGGGCGTACCGATGCCACCCAGGCTGGCGGCGAAGGCAATGCCGAGCAGCAGTGGCGTGGCTAGCTGACGATCGCGCGTCTTTTCCAGCACGGCCAGAGCAACCGGCAGCAGCATGAGCGTGGTCGCCGTGTTCGAGATCCACATGGATAGCGTTGCCGCCGCGGCCATGAAGCCGAACACCAGCCGCCTGCCGCTGGAACCACCGAACAGAGTCACCATGGTGAGCGCAACGCGCCGGTGGGCGCCGCTGCGCTCCATGGCCGTGGACAGGATGAAGCCGCCGAGGAGCAGGAGGATCAGCGGACTGCCGTAGGACTCGGCTACCGTGCGCTGGGGGAGGACGTCGAACGCGGGCAGCAGCGCCAGCGGAAGCAGGGAGGTCGCCGGGATCGGTATCGGCTCGAATACCCACCAGATCACCACGAGGGTGGTGATCGCAACGGCCAGCGTCGCATCCAGGGGCCAACCGGCAGCCTGCATCATAAGCCCGGCAACTACCGCAGCGAGAGGGCCGGCGAGCAGCGCGAGCAAACGGGTCGGCGGTGGGTGGGCAGCGTCCGGATCCGCCACGGGAATCGATCACTCCTAGCCTGCGTATCTCACCGATTCACGGCTGCGGCCGCGGATCTACCGGGAAATCCAGCGTTGCGCTCGGTCCGGGTGCTCGACGTACTGTAAAGTACGCCTGCGCGCCCGAACGGTCGCGCGCCTTGTCTTTCCCGGCATCTCCGCGCCCTCGCTTCGCGCATCGGTGAGACACGCAGGCTAGTGGCGACGAGACGCCGAGGGCGAACGGAGGCTTGCCCCCGAGCGCTCATGCAGGTTGCCAACCGCTCCGGCGGAATGCAAGGTGAGCGCTGCTCTGAGCGGCGCCGGTCATGGACACTTTTTTCTTCTACGATCTCGAGACCAGCGGTCGCGATCCGCGTTGGCACCGTGTCATGCAGTTCGCCGGCGTGCGTACTGACACGGACCTGAATCCCCTTGCCGAACCGGTCGCCATCGACGTCCACCTGGATCCGGAGGTGATCCCGGAGCCGGAAGCTTGTCTGATCACCGGCCTGACCCCGCAACGGGTGGCAGACGGCATCGACGAGGCGGAATTGTTCCGGCGCATCGCCAGCGAATTCGAGCGCCCGCGAACATGCGTTGCCGGCTACAACAACCTGCGCTTCGACGACGAGTTCGTCCGGCACGGGTTCTGGCGCAATCTCCGCGATCCCTACGCCCGTGAGTGGCAGGGTGGTAACAGCCGCTGGGACGTCATCGATCTCGCCCGTATGGCGGCCGCCCTGCGTCCCGATGGCATGGTCTGGCCGCGCAGCGACGGTCGCGTCAGCTTCCGCCTGGAGGATCTCGCCCGCGCCAACGGCATCGCGCAGGCTCGGGCCCACGACGCCACATCCGACGTCCTCGCCACGCTCGGTCTCGCGCAGGCGTTACGGCGTGCCCAACCGAAACTGGTCGACTACCACCTTTCCCTGCGGGACAAGCGCCGTGCCGCGGAAGTGGTCGGTCCACCGCTCGGCCAGGTGCTGGTGCACGTCTCCACGCTCCATGCCGCCGCATCTGAGCGTGTCGCGCTGGTGACGCCGGTGGCCAGGCATCCCGTGAATCGCAACAGCGTGATCCTCGCGGATCTCGGCGCCGACCTTGCGGTACTCGAGGCGCTCGAAGGGCCGGAGCTTGCCGCGGCGATGTTCGCGCCAGCTGGCGAACGCGATGGCCTTCCGCGCGTGCCCCTGCACGAGATTGCCCTGAATCGGGTGCCTGCTGTGGCGCCGCTCGGGGTCCTGCTGCCTGCAGACCAGGAGCGGCTCGGGATCGATGTCGATGGCGCTCGCGAGCGTCTTGCCTGGTTGCGCGGCGTAGCTGATCTCGAAGGCAGGGTAAAGGCTGCCTATGGCGAGCGAACGCGTTCTCCGATCGGTGATGTGGACGGCGACCTCTACGGCGGCTTCCTGCCCGACGGCGATCGGCGGGTGCTGTCCGAACTGGCGGACGCCTCGGTGACCGAGTTGCTTGCGCCGCCGCCGCTCAGTGATGAGCGCGCCCGCGAGCTTCTGTTCCGCTTCGTTGCCCGGCGTCATCCGGATACGCTCGACGAGGAGGGCCGCGCCCGCTGGCGTGCACATCTGGCCGATCGTCTGCGCCATGGCCGCGACGGTCTCGCCAGCCTGGCCGAGGCGCGTAGGCGTATCGAGGCTCTAGCCAGCGAGGGCGCGGACGCGACGATCATGGCGGAGCTCTCGGCCTGGCTCGAACACTGTCGGACGGTGGCCGCCTGCACGGATGACGGGGAGTCATGAGTCCGCCCGCGGTCCGTTTCGCAGGCGTCAGCAAACGCTATGGCACTGCCGAGGTGCTCGCGGACATCGATCTCGCGCTGACAGCAGCGCGCACCACGGCCATCGTCGGTGAGAGCGGCAGCGGCAAGTCGACCCTGCTCAAGCTCATCAACGGCCTGGTGCAGGCGGACACTGGCGTCGTAGAGGTTCTCGGGACCGCCATCGAAACCGCGGACCTGATCGACCTGCGGCGTCGGATCGGCTACGCGGTGCAGGGTTCGGCTCTGTTTCCGCATCTCGATCTGCGCGCGAACGTCACGCTGCTCGCACGCCTGGTGGGCTGGCCGGAGGCGCGCATCCGCGAGCGCTTCGAGCATCTCCTCGAACTGATGGAACTCGACCCGGAACTGGCCGGGCGCTACCCCTATGAGCTCAGTGGTGGGCAACAGCAGCGCGCTAGTCTCTGCCGCGCCATGATGCTCGAGCCACCGCTGCTGCTCCTGGACGAACCGTTCTCGGCAGTCGACCCGATAACGCGGGCAGGCATTCACGCGCACTTTCAGCGCTTGGCAGAAGCGGAACCGGTCACGGTCGTGCTCGTCACGCATGACCTGCGGGAAGCGATGACGCTGGCCAGCGAACTGGTGATTCTCCGCAATGGCCGCATCATCCAGGCCGGGGCCTGCGACGCCGTGGTGGCGGCGCCTGCCGACGCCTGGATCGAGCGCCTGTTCCAGAGCCAGCTCGGATGAAGCGGGTGCGCTGGATTCAGGCTGCGCTGCTCCTGCTGCTCGCCGGGCCGGTTGTGGCAGAGCGCACGCTGGTCGTCGGCAGCAAGAACTTCACCGAGTCCTACCTGCTCGGGGAGATGATCGCCCAACGCCTGGAAGGTGAAGGCTGGCGCGTGGAGCGTCGCTTCGGCCTCGGCGGGACCCTGATCTGCTACGAGGCGCTCGTCAGCGGCGAGATCGATCTCTATGTGGAGTACAGCGGCACGATCACGGAAGTGATTCTGAGCAACGACGCAGCCCAGGACGATCTCGCAGCGCCACTTGCCGAACGCGGCCTCGAGCCATTACCCGAGCTTGGCTTCGACAATACCTACGCGCTGGTGCTGGAAGGTCGCCGGGCAGAGGCGCTCGCCATTTCCCGCATCAGCGACCTGCGCGAGCATCCAGGGCTGCGGATCGCGTTCAGCCACGAGTTCCTGCGGCGGCAGGACGGCTGGCCCGGCCTGAGGAGCCGCTACGGTCTGCCTCACGATCCGGTGGGGATCGAGCACGGTCTCGCCTACCAGGCGATGGTGCGTGGACGCATCGACGTCACGGATGCCTACTCGACTGACGGTGATCTCGAGCGTTATGGCTTCACGGTACTCGAGGACGATCGGGGCTTCTTTCCTCGCTATGCGGCGTTGCCGCTCGTTCGCAAAGACCTGCCCGATGCCGCGAAGGCAACCATCGCCACGCTCGCCGGACGCATCGATGCCGATCGCATGCGGCGGCTCAATGCCGAGATCGTCGTCGGCAATCGCTCCTTTGCGGCGGTTGCGGCCGACTTCCTCGCCGAGGAGGGATTTCCTGCGAGCCCGGTGGCTGCCGTCACCTGGCGCTCCGAGCTCGCCGCGCATACCCTTCGGCATCTGCAGCTCACCGCCGTGGCACTGTCGCTGGCGGTGCTCATCGGGTTGCCGCTCGGAGTTCTGGTGCATCGGTCGCTGCGGGCTTCGCGCAGCGTGCTGTATGCCGCCGGGCTGCTGCAGACTATTCCCTCCATCGCGCTCCTGGCCCTGATGATCCCGCTTTTCGGCATCGGCGTGCTGCCGGCGATCGTGGCGTTGTTTCTGTACTCCCTGTTGCCGATCCTGCGCGCGACGGTGACCGCGCTGACGAGCGTGGATCCGACGCTGCGGCGTATAGCGGTAGGCATGGGGCTGACGTCCTGGCAACAGGTACGGCACCTGCTCCTGCCGCTGGCGTTGCCCAACGTGCTTGCCGGGATCCGTACCGCGGCAGTGATCAGCATTGGTACCGCGACGCTGGCGGCGTTCGTCGGCGCCGGCGGCCTCGGGCAGCCCATCGTCACCGGGCTCGCCCTGAACGATCCCAACCTGATCCTCCAGGGCGCAGTGCCCGCCGCGCTGCTCGCCATCGTCACCGAGCTTGCCTTCGAAGGCATCGAGCGCCGACTCATCCCGGCGCACCTCCGCCACGGCAGCGTGTGATCGGCGCGCCCACAGGCGTATCGCGGGAACGGAGGCGCTCCTTGTGGGAAGTTGTGCCCCTGGGCCTCACAGGCCGCAGGGCGGCGCGACGATGGCGGCACAGCCGCCCCGTGCGCGACGCTCGAATCGTGCGCAGTCGGCGATCGGCGCGCCCACAGGCACATCGCAAGGTCGAAGGCTGCTGCGTCAGTCGAGGGCGGGGAGGGCGCCGAGGGACTGGAAGCTCGCGAGGATCCGAGCCAGCGTCAGCGGGTCCTCGCTGCCGCAGAGTTCCCGTACGGAATGCATGGCCAGTTGCGGTACGCCCACGTCCAGCGTGCGCACGCCGAGCGCGCTGGCGGTGATCGGACCGATGGTGCTGCCGCAGGCCATGTCACTGCGCACGACGAAGCTCTGCACGGGCAGGTCGAGCTCGGCGGCCAGGTTCCTGAACAGGGCCTGCGTGGCGCTGTTGGAAGCGTAACGCTGATTGGCGTTCACCTTGATAACTGGTCCGCCGTTCAGGCGCGGCCCATGATTGCCGTCGTGGCGATCGCTGAAGTTCGGGTGCAGTGCGTGCGCGTTGTCGGCCGAGATCATCATCGATCGCGCCAGCATCCGGCGCAGGGGTTCGCCCGGTCCGCTCAGGCGTTCCAGAACGGACAAAAGAAAGGGACCGGCTGCGCCCGAGCTTGACGCGCTGCCCACTTCCTCATGGTCATTGCAGACCAGTACCGCCGGTACGTTCTGCGCGGAATCGAGTAATGCCTCGAGACCGCAGAAACAACTGACGAGATTGTCGAGGCGGGCGCTGGCGATGAACTGCGCGTCTAGCCCGATGACCGCTGCCGTCTGCGTGTCGTGAAAGGAGAGCTCGAAATCGAGGACGGAAGCGACGTCAGTCCCGGGCTGCTCTTCGCGGATGCGGGCGGCCAAGAGCGCGCGGAAATCGGGGCGGGTTGCGTCGCTGGCCACGGTGGCGAGCAAAGGGGGCAGGTCGCGCTGTGCGTTCACCGAGCGGTTCTGATTCGCCTCGCGATCGAGATGGATCGCCAGAGAAGGAATGACGGCAATCGGTTGTTCGAACGCGATGAGGGTGGAACCGATGCGCCCGTTGCCGTCGCGATAGTGGACGCGGCCCGCCAGGGACAGGTCGCGGTCGAACCAGGGATTCAGCAGGACGCCGCCGTAGACTTCCACGCCGAGTCGCAAGCAGCCATGCTCGATCAGCTCCGGCTGCGGCTTCACACGAAGGCACGGGCTGTCGGTGTGCGCTCCGACCATGCGCAGTCCCTGCCCGACGCTGTCGCTGCCGGTACGCAGCGCGACTATCGAGCCGCCGTTGCGCACGACGTAAATGCGCTCGTTGGGCCCGAGCGTCCAATCCTCGTCTTCTTTCAGGCGGCGGAAGCCTGCTGCGTCCAGCCGCTGTGAGATCTGGCTGACAGCGTGAAACGGCGTCGGCGACTGGTCGAGGAACTCGAGCAGACCGCGGTTGAAGTTTGCCTTGTCCATGAATCCTCGGTGTTTTTCGGCATGACGCGCCGTTCGCCGCGCGCTCGGCGACGCAGGAAACGACTCATCGGAGTGCATTCAGAACGGATACGGGTAACGCATGATGGCACTATGCCACCATTGCGCTAACGGAGCCGGACGGTTGTAGTAAACATCACGGCTTGCAAGATGCAAGTCCTCTCAGCGCTCATCCCACGCCACTCATCGAGTTGGGAGCACTCATGACGAATGTCGCGCGCTTGCGGGCCAGGCCTGTCCGCACTGTCGAGGAACCGGATTTCCTCCGGCAGCAGGTCGATCGATACTACAGGGAGCGTGTCGAAGAAACGTGGGATGGTGGCCATATCATGGTCGGCCTCGAGCCTGGGCCGGGAGCCATCCGACTCGTCAGCAACGACTACCTCTGCATGACGCGCCATCCGGAGATCGTCGATGCCCAGCGCGCCGCGCTCCAGGATGTCGACGATGCCTTGCTGATGGCTGCCGTATTCCTGCACGGAGACAATCCGCAGTCCCGCTTCGAACGTGCGATGGCGGAGTGGATGGAGGCTGAGGCCAGCGTCCTTTCCCAGTCGGGCTGGGCAGTTAACACCGGCCTTATCCAGTCCATCGCTGGGCCGGACGTGCCCTGCTATATCGACCTGTTCGCGCACGCCTCGCTCTGGGAGGGCATCCGCTCGGCCGGCGCGCAGGCAGTACCCTTCCGCCACAATGCGCCCGAACATCTCGAGAAGCAGCTTCGGCGCGAAGGCCCCGGTGTGATCATCGTCGACTCGGTTTACAGCACCAGCGGCAGCGTGGCGCCTCTCGTCGACATCGTCGAGGTCAGTGAACGCCACGGCTGCGTGCTCGTGGTGGATGAGGCCCATTCCTTGGGCACCCATGGTCCGGAAGGGCGGGGTCTCGTTGTCGATCTCGGCCTTACCGATCGGGTGCATTTCCGCACCGCGAGCCTGGCCAAGGCATTCGCGGGTCGAGCGGGGGTTGTCGCCTGCTCCGAGCGCATCGCCGAGTACCTGAAGTACACCGCGAACCCGGCCATTTTCTCTTCCGGCCTGCTGCCGCATGAAATCGCGGGTCTGGATGCCACGCTTCGAGTCATCGCAGCGGCAGACGATCGACGTGCGCGGCTGCACGCCAATGCCGCTTATCTGCGCGAGGGTCTATCCGATCTGGGCTACAACCTCGATCTCTGTCGGAGTCAGATTCTCGGGCTCGAGGCAGGGCACGAGCGCAGTACGATCCGCCTGCGCGATGCCCTGGAGTCACGCGGAGTATTCGGATCCGTGTTCTGTGCGCCGGCTACTCCCAAGCATCGGTCTCTGATCCGGTTCACGGTCAACTCCGGTCTCTCGGCCGCCGAACTCGATCGCATCCTGGCGGTTTGTGCAGAGATCAGGGATGAGGTCGACCTGGCGAACTGGCCTTCGACGCGCCGCGGCGGCGCGTCGCTGAAGTCCGTGGCCCACGGCTGAAGGATGGGATGATGCCCTTTACCCTCTTCGAACTTGCGACCACGCTTGGGGTCGTGTTCGGTCTCTTCATTGGCCACTTCGTACTCATCGCCGGTGCGTTCTATCTGGGCTTCTGGGTCCTCGGACGCCGCCGGCTGGCGCCGCGCCGCATCCAGCAGCAGCCTCTGCGCGCTGCCCGTCCGCGCAAGGAATTCGCCTTCTCGGTGCTGTCCATCGGCCTCTTCAGCGTCATGTTGACTGGGCTCTGGGTGTTCGATCACTACGGACTCACGCGCATCTACTGGGACGTGGCGGACTATGGCTGGACCTGGTTCTTTGCCTCCATCCTCGTGATGGCGCTCATCCATGACAGCTACTATTACTGGGCGCACCGCTTCATGCATCACCCGCGCGTCTTCCGGCGCGTGCACAAGCTGCATCACGAGTTCCACAACCCTACGCCCTGGGCGAGTTATGCCTTCCATCCCTGGGAAGCGATCGTCGAGGTGGCTTGGGTATTGCCGGTGGCGCTCCTGCTACCGATCCACCCCGGTGCCTTCGCGGCATACATCGTGATCCTTACGGTGCTCAACGTGATCAGCCATCTGGGTTACGAGACCTATCCGTCCTGGATTGCCCGCTGGTTCATCACCAGTACCCACCACAACCTGCACCATACGCGGGCGAAAGGGCATTTCATGCTCTACTTCAACATCTGGGATCGGATCATGGGCACGAATCAACACGACTACGAGGCCATGATCGAGACCATCAACGCGCGGGCACGGGCGGCACGTGGGCAGACGCCCACGGAGCCTCCTCGTGGTGAAGTGCACGTCACCCGGATTTGACGCGGCTGCGCGCGCTTCAGCCAGGGGTCGCTTCGGTATCGAGGCGCTCCAGGTAGGCAGCGTAGTGGGAAGTTTCGGCATCGAAATCGATGTCGACCGGCGGGGATTCAATAAGCGACCAGTACCACGCCTGGGCGCCCTCGAGACGTTGCGCGGGAAAAACATATTCGTTCCAGTCGTATTCCCCGGCCTCGAAGTACTCTTCGATGGGCTCGTAGAAGTAGCCCAGGTGCCGTCGCGACGCCAGTGAATCGATGATGCTCTGCGGCGCGCCGTGGTCGCGCGCGAACGCTTCCTGCTGCTCCATCTCCGCTTCGGACAGGACCACGAGGCGGTAGAGCACGCCATGATCGGTCAGCAGAAGAAAGCCGCCCGGGCGCGCCACCAGGTAGTACTCGACGAATTTGTGCCTGCGGCGCATGCGCGTAAAAAATTCCTCGAACGCGAGATCTGACAGGAAGTCCGGGGCATTTAACAGGAGTGACCGACGCAGCATCTCGGAGATGCTGCGGAAGTAGGCGCTCTGCAAGACTTCGAGACTCTCGACCACGCGCGTGACCGCATTCGGGTCACTCTTGATGATGAAGCGATCGATGATGCCCGCGTTGAATGCCTGCAGCGCGACCTTCTCATCGGCCACCCCGGTGAACAGGACCTTGCGGATGTGCGGATTCTGGATGCGCTTGCAGAAAGCGAGACCATCCATGCCGGGCATGTCGTAGTCGACAACCACTACTGTGATTTCGCGAAAGCGGTCGGCGTTGCTTACTTCCCGCTCGATCAGGCTCAGGTCGAGATGAATGAGCTGGGCACTGGCGCTGTCGACTCCGGTCGCGCGGTAGTGGCTGAAGCAGCGCTGATAGAGCGGCGCCGGACCCGGCTGGTTGATGTGCGCGAGCGCGGAGTCAGCCGTTTCGAACATCTGGTAGGCAAGATCCTCCGGCAGCTGCAATGCGAGTCCCTTCAGGAACGCGGCGTTGTCGTCCACGAACACCACCGTCGTAGGAAAGTAGTAGGGGAACAGCTGCTGCGTATCAATCATCTTCCTGCTCCGCCGGGAAGGTCAGGATGAAGCGGGTGAACTCGCCGTGGACTGATTCGCAGCGGATGTCTCCGCCAACTGACTCCATGACCATCTTGCAGAATGCGAGCCCGATCCCGGAGCCGCGTCCGGCGTTTTCCGAGGTAAAGAAACGATCGAAGATGCGCGGCAGGATGCTGTCGGGAATGCCCGTGCCTGTATCCATGAAGAACAGGCGGTTGCGTCCGCCCGGATTGGCCTCCGTCCAGATGAAGATCTCGCCTTTGCCGGCGGTGGCGACGTAGTACAGAGCGTTCTTCAACAGGTTGAACAGAACGTGGATCAGCAGAATGTCGGAGCCTTGAAACTGAAAATCCGCTCCCTGGATGACGTTCACGAGTTCCCGTTCCCGTTCCGATGCGAACGGGAAGCGGGCGAGGGCCTTGGTGATGCATTCGCGCGCGCTGTGGGTCTCGAAGTCCTTTGGGTCGAGCTGAGTGCCGCTGGAATTGATCAGCAGCATGTCGATGATGGTGTTCGCGAAGTCGGTCTCGCTCTCGATGCGCGCCAGCGAGTCGTGCAGCGTCGCAAGGTGGGAGCGGCGGATCGAGCGCACTTCGAGACCGGCCTCGGCGGCGCGTTCGTAGCCGTCGATCAGGTGCGGCAGATAGCGCTGCAGGCCCCTGGCGTCCGACTTGATGCCGAGCAGGGGAGTGCGCAGTTCGTGGGCTATGTTGCTACCCACCGAGGATACGGCACGCAGCATCTCCTGCTGCACCATATCGCGATGATGGTTGTAGATGCTGCCGCCGACGAGAATGAACAGATAGACCGGCATGGGCGCCAGATAGTCCCGGCCGATCGCAGCGAAATGGATCTCTTCGCTTCCGAGCAGGAAGAGAGCCCAGGCTGCAGCACTGCCCAGGACGAAGGTCACGGCGACGAGAAAGCCATCGTTGATGAGCATGATCAGCAGCGCGAGTGCCACCACCATGGACATCTGCCATACGATGGTCTGCTGATCGACGGCGAAGCTGTACTCCGCGTTCTGTAACAGCATGTAGGTGAAGAAGAACGGCAGGCAGTAGGTCATGGCCAGCCAGAAGTAGAGCGTCAGGTGGCGCTGCGCCCAGTCCGGCCAGTAGCGGACGAACATCAGCGGTGCCAGGACGGCGCTGCCGATAAGCCGCAGCGTCAGATCTTCATAGTCCTGGGGAAAGAGCACCCGCCAGATAAAGTAGTAGAGCGGAAAGCCGAAACAGCCGAGCGCGGCGATCGCCGGCAGATTGTTGCGTGAGTGGCGCAGCGAATCCTGCGCGGACTCGCGCAGGGAACTCGCCACGCGCCAGAAGGCGCGGCTGAAATCCTGAGTCAGGTGATTCGGGCGGGCATAGATCATGCCGTCAATCCAGGAGCTCCAGGAGAGCCTGCTGACGATCGTGAGAGAGCTGTCGGAACGCCTTCAGGAGACGGATCTCCATTTCTCGCTGCTCGACCTGACTGGGTCGGTCCTCGCGTGGTAGCAGGGGCAGTGGCTCGTTCACGCCAGGTACGCTCGGCGGCGGACCGCCGGAGAGCGTCTGCTCGAGGCGCGCGACGATCTCGGAATTCATACTGCGACGGTAGCCGCGGGCGGCCTCGGCGATACGCCGGCGCATGCCTCGGGGCAGGCGCACCACGAACTTTTCGGCGTTCTTCGCACTTGTCGGTGAATCCTCAGTGGTCATGACGTGCCCCGTTCCGGCATCCCCGCGCGCCCGTCCCGCTGCGCGCTGGGTTGGCTGGCGTGCCGCATCGGTGGATCGATTCCTGTCCCCCGTTCGATGACGGCTCTGTTACGCGGCGACCCGTGGCGTGGCAGTTGGCGGTACCTCGCCGTTGGCGCGCCGTCATGGAGCTTAGCCTGTCGCCGCGCCGCAGGGCATGGTGGCACGGTGCCAGCAGTGCTCGCGTGCCGCCGACATGCTACAAGATCAAGCATAGTCACGCCGGGGTGTGCGTGCCCACGTCACCCTTCGCCGCTGCCATGGCTTGGCGAGCCCTACCGCGCGCAGACGCGGCCGACAGGGCGCGGGCTACCGACACCGCCGCTGAGTGCGAGTGTCGGCCCAGGGGGGAGTTGAAATTGCAAGACAGACTGTTCGTGGGTGTCGATGCACCCTGGCGGGTGCTGCTCTGCATTTCTTTGCTTGCTGTATTTTTTGCTGCCGGCCTCGGGCGTCTCGATTTCGATCCGCGTTATCAGACGTTCTTCGATGCCGACGATCCCCAGCGGCTGGCTTTCGAGCACCTGCGCGACGTCTTCACGCCTTCGGACAATGTCGTGTTCGTGGTCGAACCGGGGCCCGAGGGTGCCTTCTCCGGCGGCCACCTGGCGCTGCTCGAGTTCCTGACCGAAGAAGGCTGGCGGCTGCCATGGGCGACCCGGGTCGACTCGCTGATCAACTTTCCCCATAGCGAGGCCGAGGGTGACGACATCACCATTGCGCCCCTGGTGGAAGACAGTCAGCGTCTCGATGCCGCTGGGCGCGCGCGGGTCGAACGCATCGCGCGCAGTGAGCCCGTCCTCGCGGGCAGGCTGGTGGAGACGGACGGTGAGCTCACCGCGGTTTCGGTGACTGTACTGCCTCGGGGAGACCCGCTCGCCACCAGCCAGGAAATCATGACGGCAGCCCGGGAATTGGCGCAGCGGGCGGAGCGTGATTTCCCTGGTGCAGCGATTCATCTCGGTGGCATCGTCGCGATGAATCACGCCTTCAGCGAGAGCACGCTCACCGACAGCGCCACGCTGCTGCCGCTGATGCTGATATTGATGCTGCTCGGATTGCGCTGGCTGCTGGCGAGCTGGGCCTTGGTCTTCGGCACCATGGTGGTGATGTTCGTCGCCGTGGTCGGCGCGCTTGGCGCTGCCGGGTGGCTCGGCATCGACCTGACCACGCCGTCGGCCCTGTCGCCGCTGATCATCATGACCGTGGCGGTGGCGGACTGTGTCCATCTGGGTCTCGGTGCCCAGCGTGCAGAGGGTAGCGTCGCCGAGCGCTTCCGGCAGAGTCTGAGCGATCACGTGGGACCGGTGTTGCTGACTACGGTCACCACAGCCGCTGGCTTCCTGAGCATGAACTTCAGCGCCGTTCCGCCGTTCCGGGACCTCGGCAATGTCGTAGCCATCGGCGTCCTGCTCGCGGGCGGCGCGTCGCTGCTGCTGCTTCCCGCCCTGGCCGTGCTGCTTCCAGCACGCCGGACCCGGGTCAACTGGACGGCGACCTGGGCACCCCGTCTCGAAGCGCTGGCGACACCGCGGCCGGGCCGCCGGCTGCTGCTCGCCGGTCTCGCGCTTGCGCTCGTCCTGCCTGGTCTGCTGCGCCTCGAGGTGAACGACGACTTCGTCGGCTACTTTTCCGACCGGCTGCCGTTCAAGACGGCCGCGGAGCTGATCGATGACCGCCTTGGCGGCATGTATGAAATCGAGTACCAGCTCATCGCGGACGGTCCGGGCGGCATTCACGATCCGGACTGGCTGGCTCAGGTCGCCGCCTTCTCCGCATGGTTGCGGGCACAGCCCGAGACGGCGCACGTGCTCACCTGGACCGACATCCTGAAGCGGCTCAGCCGGACCCTCGCCGAAGATGATCCAGCCGCCTACGTGCTGCCGCCGGATGCCGAGACCGCCGCCCAGTTCACGCTGCTCTACGAGCTGTCGCTGCCGCTGGGACTCGACGTCACCAACATGGTGGCCCACGACTATGGCAGCGTGCGCCTTCTTGCTTCGTTGCGCGATGTCGATTCCCGCGGGGTGATCGCTTTCGAGCGTCGCGCCGGGGCCTGGCTCGCGGAGCATGCGCCCGGAGTCCGTGAGCGCCATGGCGGCATCAACCTGATGTTCGCCCACATCTCCGAACGCAACGTCGAGGCGATGTTTCGCGGCAATCTGCTCGCGGTGCTGGTAATCGCCGCGCTGCTGGCCGTCGCCTTGCGCTCGCTGCCTCTCGCTGCGCTCAGCCTGGCGACCAACCTGCTGCCGATCGCCCTCGCGTTCGCGCTCTGGGGCTGGTTCCGCGGCGATGTCGGCCTCGCGCTGTCGACCACCTTCGGGATGACCCTCGGCATCGTGGTCGACGATACCGTGCACATGCTCGCCCGCTACCGGCGGCTGCGACTGACCGCGGGCGTTGCCGACGCCATGCGCGCGACGCTGGGAGCCGTCGGCCCGGCGCTGGTGGTCACCACGCTGATTCTGCTGCTGGGTTTCGGCTGTCTGGCGCTGTCGTCGTTCGCGCTCAATGCCAAGCTGGCATGGATCACGATGCTCACCATCGCCATGGCGCTGATTGTGGTGCTGGTCGTGTTGCCGGCCTGGATGCTCTACTTCGGCAGGGCGCGCGGGCGAGGGTGACAACCACCCTTCAGGCTGGGTAACTTGCGTCCGGCCGGATGTCTGCCGGCGCAACGAGGTTTTCCCATGCGAGAGTCCGCATGAGCGACCAGGGTTACTTCCCGGGTCAGACCGGTTTCGTCCCGGCCGCCGAGGCGCACATGCGACTCGCGGCCACCATCATCCTGCTGCGCGACGGCCGGGGCGGTCCCGAAGTCTTCATGATGCAGCGGGCGTCGCGCACGGATTTCGGTGGCCTGCACGTGTTCCCAGGCGGCAAGGTCGACATCGATGATGCGGCCGGGGCCATGGCAGGACACTGCAGCGGTCTCACGGACACGCAGGCGAGTGCCCGGCTCGGCCTTGCCTCGGGGGGGCTGGCGTTCTGGGTCGCCGCTGTCCGCGAGTGCTTCGAGGAGGCGGGCATGCTCCTCGTCTACGGTCCCGACGGCGCCATGCTGCGGGCGCGCAAGCCGCGCTGGGCGCGTGGCCTGCGCGCGCTGCGCGACGAGCTCAATGCGGGTCAGCGCAGCTTCCTCGACGTATGTCAGCAGATGACCATGCAGCTCGCGGTGGACAGGGTCCACTACTTCAGCCACTGGATCACGCCAGAGGGGCCGCCCCGGCGCTACGACACGCGCTTCTTCGTGGCGGCTGCGCCGCTGGAACAGGAGGGCCTGCACGACGAACGGGAACTGGTGGACAGCTGCTGGATCGAGCCGGCCGCTGCACTCGCCGCCCACGAACGCGGCGAGTTCAACATGATCTATCCGACCTTCACGACGCTGAAGGCGCTAGCCACGTATGCGACCGTGAAGGAGACGCTGGAGGCGGTGGCGGCCGGGGCGCACCAGGCGCTGGTGACGCCGGATGCCCATCTGTCACGGGAGGGACTGCAGGCGCCTCCGGGAGCGGAGTGATGGCGGCGCTCCTCGAGGTAACTGGCGTCTCCCGCAGTTTCTTGCAGGGCGGACGGAGGATTTCCGTACTCAGTGACCTTTCCTTTTCTTTGGAGGCGGGCCGACGCCTGACGGTGACCGGCCGCAGCGGCAGCGGCAAGTCGACGCTGCTGAATCTGCTCGCTGGCCTCGACCGGCCCGACGCCGGCAGTATCCGCTGGCAGCTCTCCGGCCGCGCCTGGGATCCTGCCACCCTCGACGAACGCGAACGGACCGCTTTCCGCCGTCGCCACCTCGGCTTCGTGTTCCAGTTCTTCAATCTCGTTCCGACCCTGACTGCGCGCGAAAACGTCGCCTTGATGGCAGAACTCAATGGACTCGACGACGCCATGGAGCGCGCCCGCCAGCGTCTGCTTCGGCTCGGCCTCGACGACCGCATGGACGCGTTTCCGGAAACTCTCTCCGGCGGCGAACAGCAGCGCGTTGCGATCGCCCGCGCGCTGGTGCACGAACCTGCAGTGGTCCTTGCCGACGAACCCACGGGCAACCTGGATCGGGAAACGGGGGATGCGGTGTTTGCCGAGCTGATCAGCGTTCTTGCCGAAGAGCAGCGCGCCCTGGTGCTCGTGACCCACGATCCTGAGTTGGCGCTAGGGGGCGACGGGCACCTCGCTCTCGGGACTCGAGCGTGAGCCTGCTGGCGCGCGCCCATCTGCGGCACCTGTGGCGCGATCGCTGGCAGACCCTGCTCGCCGTGTTCGGCGTCAGCGTCGGCGTGGCGGTGGTGCTTGCCGTGGACCTCGCCAACGCGGCGTCGCGCGAAGCCATGCAGATCGCTCAGCGGCAGCTCGATGGCACTGCGACTCATGCCATCGTCGGGGCGGGAGAGCGCGTCGAGGAATCGGTCTACCCGGCGCTGCGCCTGCGCTGGCGCCAGGGCGATCCGGCGCTGGCCGACGTCCGCGCCATGGCACCGGTGGTGACCGCGGAGACCCGCATCGGACGGGATCCGACCACCATGCGCCATCCTCTGCAGTGGCTCGGCATCGATCCCACTGCCGATGCCGGCATCCGGGCCGCTGTTCCCGGCCCCGGCGGCGGGCAGGCGCTGATGAGCGAGCCAGGTACCGCGCTGCTCGATGCCGCGACAGCGCGCAGCCTCGGCATCGATCCCGAGGCCGAGGCCGAAGCCAATGCCCGCATTTGGGTCCAGGGTGCCGGACAGCCGCGCCCACTGCGGGTGATCGGTACCTTCTCCCTCGGCGACACAGTGCTCGGGCAGGGACTGCTCATCACCGATATCGCCACGGCCCAGGAGGGCCTCGAACGCATCGGCTGGCTCTCCAGGATCGACCTTGTGCGTACGGTCCCGCAACCGACGCGTCCTGTCGCCTTGCTGCTCGAACGCTTCTTCCCCGGACTCGTGGTACGCACCGCTGCCGGGGAGGTAGAGGAACTCGAAGGTGGGCTGCGCGTGGAGTCCCTCGCGGAGCGAGCTGCTGACACGCGTGCGCTGGCGGCCTCCTTTCAGCTCAACCTGGCTGCGCTCGGCCTGCTCGCGCTGGTCGTGGGCTTGTTTCTGGTGCATGGCACGCTCGGCCATGCGGTGCTCAGGCGCCGGCGCGCGTTCGCCCGCCTGCGGGCGATCGGTGTGCACGCCGACGAACTCCGGCGCATGGTCCTGGCCGAAGCCCTGGTGGTCGCCGTCGCCGGGGTCCTGTTTGGTTTGCTGCTGGGGCGCTGGCTGGCTTCCGGCCTGCTCGCTCTGACGGCGGGAACGCTGGAAAACCTCTACGGGCAGGTGGCGGTGGCCGCCCTTGCGCCCGACCCGGTGCCCGTGGCGAAGGCCGTCGGCGTCGGTCTCGTCGCCACCGTTCTCGCCGCAGTGCCTGCATCTGCGCGCGCTGCAGCCGTGGTGCCGGCTGCCGCCATGCCCGCCGAAGGCCAAGGTTCCCCCCGACGGCGGCATCCCTTGCTGATGCTGGGGCTCCTGCTCGTTGGCGCCCTCGCGCTGCTGCCTGGAACAGGCTACGTGGGTGGCCTTCTGGCCGTGGCGGCCCTGCTCATGGTGGGTGCGCTGCTCACGCCGGCATGGATCACCGCATTGCTCGGCGCGCTGACCCGTGTTTTAGGGCGTGCGCCGCTGCGCTGGCGTCTGCTGTTGCGCGAGGCGCTGCGCGGTCTCGCCCGCTCGGGTGTAGCCGGCGCCGCCCTGGTGGTGGCGATGGCCACTGCGCTGGGCATGGGTCTGATGGTGGAGAGTTTTCGCGCCAGCGTGGATCGCTGGCTCGACGCCCGGCTCGCCGCACCCCTGCATCTGCTGCTGCCTGGGGAACAGCGAACGGCGCCTGATGACCTGCTCGCAGCCATCGCCGATCGGGCCGAGGGATACGTAGTCCGGGTCAGCTGGCCGGAGCGGATCAGGGGTGAGCCGGTGCGCGTCAACCACATCACTCAGCGCGGCACTGTGCCGGTAGACCTGGGCCTTGCTCTGGTCGCCGGCGACTACGACGAGCGGGGCGTGCTCCTGAGCGAGCCGCTCGCGCGCCGTCTCGACCTCGGTCCTGGTGCGACGTTGCCGCTGCCGGTTGCGGGCGGCACGCGGGAGCTGACGGTGGCTGGTGTCTTCCGCGAGTACGGCGCCGGTCCGGGCCTGGTCCTGGTTCCGGAAGCGGCAGCCATTCCCCTGCTTCCCGGACAGACCGGCATCGAGGTCCACGGCCTGCGTGAGCCGCCCGACGCAGTCGCCGCTTCGCTGGCCGCGGCTGCACCGGAAGGCACCCGGGTGCGCCGCAATGACGAACTGCTGGAGCTTGCTCGCGGCGTCTTTGAACGGACCTTCGAAGTCACGGCCGTGCTCAACGCCATTGCCGGAATCGTCGCCGGGTTCGGCCTGTTCGCAGCGCTTACCGCGCTCGGGCTGGAGCGCCGCGCCCAGTACGGCATCCTGCGCACGCTGGGCGTAGATCGAACGACGCCCGCCTGGCTCAATTTCGGCGAGGCGACGCTGGTGGCTGTCGGCGCGGTGCTGCTGTCTTTGCCGCTGGGTGTGGCAGTGGCACTCATACTGATCGAGGTGGTCAACGTCCGTGCGTTCGGCTGGAGCCTGGACGTGTCCTTTCCGCCCTGGCTCTTTCTGCAGGCGCTTGCCATCGGCCTTGCCGCGGGCTGGGCCGCGGCGCTGGCGCCGGCGCTCGCGGTCTGGCGGGCCGACCCAGCAGTGCTGCTGACGGAGGCGCGACGACATGCGTAGCAGCCTCGTGCTCATGCTTTGGATGTCTCTGGCCCTGCCTGCGGTCGGCAGTGAGGCCGCGCCTGGGCTCGACCTCGGTAGGTTCATCGGCGGCGATGTGGAGACCGGCTTCGCGGTCGCCGACGGTCCGCGCCCGTTCCGCTTTCCCGAGGATCATGGCGCCCATCCTGATTTCCGCACCGAGTGGTGGTATCTCGTCACCCATCTCACGGATGCTTCCGGGCGTCCCTTCAGCGCCCAGTTCACGTTGTTTCGCCAGGCTCTGGCGCCGCCAGGCGTCGACTCCGTCGAGCCGACCAGCCGTTGGCGTACCCGCCAGGTCTGGATGGCCCATGTGGCGCTTAGCGGTCCGGACGGCAGGCACCAGGCCAGCGAGCGCTTCGCCCGCGGTGAGCTGGGCCTGGCGGGCGTCCGCGCCGAGCCGTTTGCCGCCTGGCTCGAAGACTGGCGGCTCGCGGCCGCACCTTCGTCCGCACTTTTCCCCCTCGCGCTGGAGGCCTGGGTCGACGATGTCGAACGGCCGTTCCGCCTCGACCTCGAGTTCGATGAGCCCCGAGGTCCGATCCTTCAGGGTGATCGCGGCTATTCGCCCAAGAGTGCGCGCGATGGCAATGCCTCCTACTACTATTCGTTCACGCGCATGCAGGCGTACGGCAGCATCGAGCTCGATGGCCGCGCGTTCGAAGTCAGTGGGCTCGCCTGGCTCGACCGGGAGTGGAGCAGCAGCGTGCTCGATCCGGGCCAGACCGGATGGGACTGGTTCGCTTTGCACTTAGACGACGGTCGCGATCTCAAGGTGTTCCAGATCCGGCGCGACGACGGCAGCATCGACGCAGCCAGCGCCGGAACGCTGGTGGCAACGGACGGCAGCACCACTGCGCTCGGCCGCGAGGATTTCTCGCTCGCCCCGCTGGAGACCTGGGACGACGGCGATGGCGGCAGCTGGCCGGTGGCATGGCGGCTGGAGGTCCCCGCTGCCGGCGTTGCCGGGCGTGTCGTCGCGCGCCATCCGGACCAGCTCAATCGTCTCAGCGTGCGCTACTGGGAAGGGCAGGTCTGTCTCGATGGACCCGTCGCCGGCTGTGGCTTTCTCGAGATGACCGGTTACGGGTCGCCGACGCCTGCGGCTATGGCGCCCCAGGGCCGCGATTGACGGTGCGCGCCGCGTGGTCCGTGTGTGGCAAAGGGCGCGTCTAGCAACTAGCTTCATGGTGCAAGCACTCTCACGCAGGAACGCGGTCGCTGCCGGCGTCCCAATACGCTCGACGGCGATGGGGAGGCGCAGCGCCGCGCTGTGGATCAAAGGGGGCGGTGCGAACGGGGTAGGACCCCGCAGACGCCGTTCGGCGTGATGGGCTTGGGAGTTGGGATGACGGTCAGCAACGCCGGGGATTCGGGCCTCGTGAGTCTTGCGGAGGGGTTGAACGGCTCGCCGCATGACGCTGCCTTCGCAGCACGGATGGCGGTATCCGTGCTCATCGTCGACGACCAGGCAGGTCTGCGTGAGTCGCTGCGCACGCTGCTCGTCGAGCACGGTTACCGGGTAGAACTGGCCGTCGGTGGCCGCGCCGCCCTGGCGCGACTGGAGCGCGCTCCGGCTCCAGACCTGATGCTGCTCGATCTGGTGATGCCCGATATGTCGGGGCTCGAAGTCATCAGGGCCCTAGCCGGCCGTAGCCTCGAGACTCGCATCGTCGTGCTCAGCGGCGATCCCAGCTTCGATCACGTCAAGCAGGCCCTGACCCAGGGTGCGGTGGACTTCCTGCGTAAGCCCTTCGAGCCGGAAGAACTGTGCTCGACCCTGGCCCGCGTCTGTCAGGCCCTGGAGCTGGAGCGCAGGGCCCGCAGCGCCGAGCGACGGCTGGCGCAGTCGGAGCGCCTGCATCGCTTCATGGTCGACAATGCGCCGGACATGGTTTATCTGCTGAATCCCCAGGGCTGCTTCAGTTTCATCAACGATCGTGCCGCGGCGCTGCTCGGCTGGCCCAGGGAAGCGCTGCTCGGCCGTCACTATTCCGTGGTGGTGGCGGAGCAGGATCTCGACCTCGCCCGCTTCGTCATGAACGAGCGCCGCACCGGGGACCGCGCCTCGCGCGACGTCGAGCTGCGGCTGCGTTCCCGGCTCGTCGGCCGCGGCGATCAGGCTCATGGCGAGCTGGTGGTGGAGGTGACGGCGACGGGGATCTACGGTCCGGGCGAGGGTGGCCGGCAGGGGTCCTTCCTTGGCACCTACGGCATCATGCGCGACGTCACCGAGCGCAAACGTGCCCAGGAGATGGTGCGGTATCAGGCCTACCACGATCTCCTGACGCACCTGCCGAACCGGGCCCTGTTCCGGGATCGGCTCGATCTCGCCATCACCCAGGCCCGGCGCAACGATTGCCGCCTGGCGGTGATGTTTCTCGATCTCGACCGCTTCAAGGTGGTGAACGACACCCTCGGCCATACCGTGGGCGACCGCCTGCTGAAGCAGGTGGCGGACCGGCTGCGCAACTGCCTGCGCGCCGGCGACACGCTGGCACGCTTCGGCGGCGACGAGTTCTGTCTGCTGCTGCCCGATCTGCGCAGTCACGACGATGCTGCCGGTGTGGCCCAGAAGGTTCTAGATCGCCTTTCCGCGCCGTTTCAGGTGGACGACCACGAGCTGTTCGTCGGCGCGTCCATCGGTATCTCCTTGTTTCCGGATGCCGGCGAGTCGGTGGAGGCGCTGATCCAGAGCTCCGACATCGCCATGTACGCCACCAAGGGCCGCGGCAAGAACGGCTACCACTTCTTCGCGCCGGAAATGAACGAGAAGTTCTCGAGCCTGCTCGTGCTCGAGCGCGAATTGCGCAATGCGTTGGCTAATGACCAGCTCGAACCGTTCTTCCAGCCTCAGATCGACCTCGATACCGGCAGCATCATCGGCGTCGAAGCGCTGGCGCGCTGGCGCCATCCGGAACGGGGGCTGGTGGAGCCGCTGGACTTCATTCCCATGGCGGAGGAAACCGGGCTCATCGTCCAGCTCGACCGCTGCATCCAGCGCAAGGCCTGTCGGGCCGTGGCGGCATGGCGGCGGCAGGGCCATGGCGACCTGACCCTGTCGCTGAACGTCTCGGCTTGCCAGATGGAGCAGCCGGAGTTCGTCGACGGGCTTCTCGCCCTGCTCGAGGAAACCGGGCTCGAACCGGAGGGCGTCAAGCTCGAGATCACCGAAAGCGCGATCATGCGCGAGATGGAGCTTATCGTGCCCAAGCTGCGACACCTCGGTGCCCGCGGCGTGCGCATCGGTATCGACGACTTCGGTACCGGCTACTCGTCCCTGTCCTATCTGCAGCGCTTCCCCATCGATACGCTGAAAATCGATCGCGCGTTCGTGAACGACATCCGCGCTGATGGTGACGACGCCAGCATCGTCAACGCCATCATCCACATGGCGCGTGGTCTCGGCCTCGACATCATCGCCGAAGGGGTCGAGAACGAACTGCAGCTGCGCTACCTGCAGGAGCAGGGCTGTCATCAGGTGCAGGGTTTCATCTTCAGCCGGCCCGTTGACGAGACGACACTGCAGCGCTGTCTCACTCTGGGTTTCGACGAGATCCGGCGGGTTGCCCGCGAGGTTTCCACCGGCTGAGCAGCACGCCCCGCGGCATGGCGCGGCTCCCGGCAGTTGCGTAAAGTACGCGCCTCGCGTTGAAAGTCGACTCCGGGGATTCGCGTCGCCATGAGCACTGCCGATGGGGATGCGGAAGGCTTCACCACCCGCATCCTGCATTCCGATCGCCGCGACGGTATCGAGCACGGCTCGCTGCACAAACCCGTGCATGCGTCGGTGGCTTACGGCTACAACGACGCCCGGGACCTTGCTGCCGTGTTTCAGGGTAGCCAGTCCGGTTATTCCTACGGTCGCCAGTCTAACCCCACGGTCGAAGCCCTCCAGCGCAAGATCACGCGCATGGAGGGCGGCGTCGGCAGCATCGCCTTTGGCACCGGTATGGGCGCCATCGGTTCCACGCTTTTCGCCCTGCTCGAGCGCGGGGACCACGTCGTCTCTTCCAGTTTCCTGTTCGGCAATACGAACAGCCTGTTCGCGAGCTTCGCGGGGCTAGGGCTCGAGGTGGACTTCGTCGACGCTACCTCTGCGGCCGCGGTCGCTCGTGCCCTGCGCCCGGAAACCCGGCTGGTATTCGTCGAGGCGATTGCGAATCCGCGCACCCAGGTGGCCGACCTCGAAGGGATCGGTGAGCTCTGCCGTCAGCGGGGCCTGCTGTACGTGGTGGATAACACCATGACGTCCCCCTGGCTGTTCCAGCCGCGCACGGTCGGCGCCGGGTTGGTCATCAATGCCCTGACCAAGTACATCGCCGGTCACGGATCGGTACTCGGTGGTGCCGTGACCGACACCGGACTGTTCGACTGGCGCAGCTTTCCCAACATTTTCGAGGGCTACCGCAAGCACCCACCGCAGCAGTGGGGCCTGCAGCAGATCCGTAAGAAAGGCCTGCGTGATTTCGGCGCCAGTCTCGCCCCGGATGCGGCCCAGCTTGTTGCCCTCGGCGCGGAGACCCTGGCGCTGCGTATGGATCGGGCCTGCGCCAACGCGCGTGCCCTGGCGGACATGCTCGCCCGTCATGATCGAGTCGAGAGGGTCTTCTATCCCGGCCTGCCGGATCATCCCGAATACGAGCGCGCCGCGCGTCTGTTCCGACATCCCGGTGCCATTCTGAGCTTTGAGCTGGATCCGAAGCTCGACCTGTTCGAGTTCTTGAATCGGCTCGAGGTGGTGGTGTCCTCGAGCAACTTGGGTGACAACCGGACTCTGGCGATTCCGGTGGCGCACACGATCTACTTTGAGATGGGCCCGGAGCGCCGGGCCAGCATGGACATCCGCGACACGCTCATCCGCATCAGCGTCGGCATCGAGGACGAGCGCGATCTGCTTGCCGATTTCGAGCGGGCGCTTGCCGGCGGCTGATGCGGATAATTATCCGGTTGCGGATACCGTGATCCGACAGAGAGGGAGAGACCGTGGCGAGACTGCAAGGCAAAGTGGCGATTATCACCGGTGGCTCCGGCGGCATCGGCCTGGCGGCGGCGCGTCGCTTCATTGCAGAGGGAGCAAAGGTGCTCCTGGTGGATCTCGATGAGGCTGCCCTGAAGAGTGCAGCCGGAGAGTTCGGTGACGCCGCGGCCTGGATTGCAGCCGACGTCACGGACCCCACCGCCAGCGAGGGCTACGTGGCACTCGCCGAACGCCACTTCGGAGGCGTCGACATCCTGGTGGCTAATGCGGGCATCGAGGGTAGCGTGAAGTCCATCGTCGAGCAGGACGTGGCCGCATTCGATCGAGTCATGGCCGTGAACGTTCGCGGCGTCTGGCTTGGCCTGAAGTACGCCATGCCCGCCATCAAGCGCCGTGGCGGCGGTTCCATCGTCATCACCTCTTCGGTCGCCGGCGTCGGCGGAACGGCGGGGCTCTCGCCCTATATCACCAGCAAGCATGCGGTCATCGGACTCATGCGCACCGCGGCGCTCGAAGGGGCGCCGGATCGGATCCGGGTGAACACGGTCAATCCGGCACCTACGGAGACGCGCATGATGCGGTCCCTCGAGGATGGCTTCTATCCCGGTGATGCTCAGGTGGCCCACGCTCAGATCGCCGGCAACATACCGCTAGGCGAATACGGTCAGCCCGAGGATGTGGCAAACCTGATGCTATTCCTGGCCAGCGACGAGGCGCGCTTCATCACCGGTTCGGTGTACATGGTCGACGGCGGATCCACGGCGCGATGAGCGGGCCGGTGGCGCTGCTGCAGACGGACCTGCCGCTGCCGAACAAGCGCCAGGGCAAGGTCAGGGATCTCTACGACATCCAGCTGCCCGACGGCAGCCCAGGAGTGCTCATCGTCGCCACCGATCGCATCAGCGCGTTCGACGTGGTCATGAGCAACGGGATTCCCGGTAAGGGTATTCTGCTTACCCACATTTCCTGTTTCTGGTTCGAGCACTTTGCGGATCGCATCGAGCATCATCTCGTTGCCACCGACCCGGAACACGTTCCCGGTCTGACGAAAGAGCAGAGGCGCATGCTGCAGGGGCGCAGCATGCTCTGCCGTAAGCTGGATGTCGTGCCGATCGAGTGTGTGGCTCGAGGCTATCTTGCAGGGTCCGGCTGGAAGGACTATCAGCGTAGCGGCGCCGTCTGCGGTGTGTCGCTGCCCTCTGGTTTGCGCAATGGTGATCGCTTGCCGCAAGCGATCTTTACGCCGGCAACCAAGGCCGAAACCGGCCACGACGAAAACATCTCGTTCGAGGAGGCGGCGACGCGGGTCGGCCCGGCGCTCATGGAGCGGCTCCGGCAGTTGACGCTGGATCTCTATGCGGCCGCACAGGCCTTCGCCTCCGAGCGCGGCATCATCCTGGCGGACACCAAGTTCGAGTTCGGCCTCCAAGGCGGCGGCGCTGAGCCGATCCTTGTGGATGAGATCTTCACGCCGGATTCCAGTCGCTTCTGGCCTGCGGACGGCTGGGCGCCCGGCGGCGAACAGCCGAGCTTCGACAAGCAGTACGTGCGCGACTACCTCGAGCGCCTCGTTGCCGCTGGTCGCTGGGACAAGACCGCGCCTGGGCCCGAGTTGCCCGAGGACGTGATCGACAACACGCTTGCCCGTTACCGCGAGGCATGCGAGCGCCTCACCGGATCCGTGCCGACCGCAGCCTGACACGGCGCCTCGCGGCGGGCTAACCTCCTGTGGGAAGGCGTGCCCGCCCAGCGGGCGCGCCGATGACGCCGAGACCAGCGCCCTGGAACACGAGCACCTCGACCCGAGGAGAACCGCCCCATGGCCGAACAGAACGAAGAAGGGAGTGGCGCACTCGCGCTGGTCCAGGACGAAGTGGAGTGGGCCACCCGCGCGGTAGAGCAGGGCTTCGACTTCATGGTGACCTACTCCTTTCAGATCCTCGGTGCAGTGATCATTCTGATCATCGGGTATCTGCTCTCGAACTGGGCTGGAAATGCCATCCTGCGCCTGCAGGAACGCCGCAACGTGGATGTCACCCTGCGGCAGTTCATCTCCAGCGCGATCCGCCTGGTCGTCCTCGTGATGTTCCTGATCATCGCAGTGGGCAAGCTGGGCATCTCCATCACGCCCTTCGTCGCCGCTGTCGGTGGCCTCGCCGTCGGTATCAGCTTCGCTCTGCAGGGACCGGTTTCAAACTACGGTGCCGGCGTGGTGCTGATCCTCACCCGTCCGTTCAAGGTCGGCGACACCATCCGGGTGGTGGACCAGGCAGGCATCGTCCAGGACATTTCGCTCGCACACACCATTCTGGCCACGGAGGACGGCGAGCAGATCGTGATTCCGAACCGGCATGTGGTGGGCGAGGTGCTCACCAATTCCTGGCAGTACCGGATCGTGGAAGGCGAGGTGGGCATTTCCTATGGCGACGATCCGGAGGTGGCGATCGGGCTGATCCGGCAAGTGCTCGCGGACGACCCCGATGTCGCCAAGGATCCGGCGGGACAAGTGGGTATCCAGGCGTTTGGTGATTCGGCCGTTGAAATCGGCTACCGGTTCTGGGTCCCGACTCAGAATTACTTCGAGGTCCAGTACCGGGTCAATCTCGCGGTCTGGAAGGCTATCCAGAGTGGCGGGATCACCATCCCTTTCCCGCAGCGGGATCTGCACATCCGCTCCCAGGCTGGCTAGCGTAGCCGCTCCGGACCGGGCTCTGCACATCCGCTCTTGGGTCGGCTAGCTCAGTTGCTCCGGCCCGCTGCGCGGGCGGCACTGCGCCCTGCGATGCGTCCGAACACCACGGCATTGGCAATGGAGTTGCCGCCTCCGACGTAGCGTTCCCCGAGCACGCCGCCGGTGGTTTCACCGGCGGCGAACAACCCTTCTACCGGTCTGTCGCGGCCATCGAGCACCTGAGCTTCGCGGTCGATACGGATTCCGGTAGACGTCAGGCAGACGATGGCCGGTCGAATCTCCACGGCGTGGAACGGAGGCGTAGCCACGGGCTTCATCACGGCAGGATCCTTGAAGAACATACTGTCGCAACCGGCCGCGCAGTCCCTGTTGTAGCGCTCGAGCGTGGCCTGCAGCGAGCCCGGTCGGATGCCGCAGCGCCGGGCGAGTTCGTCGAGATCATCCGCACGGATCACGCGTCCGGTTTTGATCTGTTCGTCGAGGGTTTCCGTGACCCAATTCAGGCTCAGGACGCCGGAAGCGAAAGCGTCCGCGAAGCGTGGATCCGGCCGTGCCCCGGCTCTCGCGACATCGTCGAACAAGGCGAAACAGCTGCCTCCCGTCTGCGCCTTCACCACACCGGACATCACTGCATACTCGGCCGTCTCTTTGACGAAGCGGCGGCCCTCACGATTCACGTACACAAGCCAGCCGGGGACGAAGACTTCCAATTCTTTGCGGAAATTCGGCGTGGTGAGGAGCAGGCCACGATTGTGGCCGACGATGTCGGCACCGGCGGAGGCCGCCATTTCCAGGCCGTCACCCAGACAATGGCGGCTGCCGATGTACCAGGTCCAGTCACCGTGGGCCGTCGCTTCCGGGTAGTGCCGGTGCAGCAGGTGCGGATTGGCGCCGAAGCCACCGCTGGCGATGACGACGCTGCGCGCGGTCACGGCCGTGTCGCCGGCCCGGACCCCGATGATGCGTCCCTGCGCGTCCTCGAGCAGCTGCTCTGCCCGGGTCTGCAACGCTACGTCTATGCCTGGGCGTCGGCTGACTTCGGCATCCAGGGCGGCGGCTATGGCGGCCCCGTGGCCGTGCGCCTGATGACCGCGAGGATCACGTTCGACGCCCGAGGCGTAGAGGTCCTCGGGGTGGAACTCCACGCCGATACTGATCAGCCACTCGAGATCGGCGGCCGCATGGTCGCACAGCGTCCGCACGAGGCTGGCCTCGACCCGGTACTGATTCAGCGTCATGTAGTAGTCGAAAAGGGCATCGGCATCGTCCTCGATGCCGCGGGCGCGCTGCACGCTCGTGCCGGCCGCGTAGTACACCCCGCCGGATAGCGCTGTGGAGCCCCCGAGCCGATCGTCGGCGTCGACAAGCAGGACGCTCGCACCTGCATCCGCGGCCTCGATAGCCGCGCACATGCCGGCGCCGCCACCGCCCACTACGATGATGTCGTAGTCCTGTTCCTCCACCCCTGCTGGCCCTCTCCCTCTTCTTTCTCCAGCGCGCCGTAACGGCACCGAAGCTGCTGCAGCGCAGCGCTCAGGCCGGATCGAACGTCAGATCCAGACGTTCCACGCCGCGCAGGAGGATCGACGGCACATAGCTGAAGCTTTCCGGGGCCTCGACGAGCTGCATGTTATTCAGGCGCGAGAGCACGATGGGAAATGCGGTCTGCATTTCCTTGCGCGCGAGCTGCTGGCCCAGGCAGAGATGCACACCGGCACCGAAGGCCAGGTGCTCCTTGGCGTTGTCGCGGGTGATGTCGAAGCGGTCGCCATCGGGGAAGTGCGCGTCGTCCCGATTCGCAGAGCCGAAACGCAACAGCAGCAGATCGCCTTGCTTCACGGCAACGCCACCCACTTCCGCATCCTGCGTCGCCACCCGCCACATGTTGTTGGTCGGCGTCAGCATGCGCAGCGTCTCTTCGACGAAGTTCTCCGTCAGGCTTGGGTCGGCTTCGAGGCGGGCCTTCTGTTCGGGGTGGGTCAGGAGGTAGAAGATCCCGGTTGTCAGCGTGTGCGATGTGGTCTCGTTCCCGGCCACCAGAATCTGCTGGATGATGGAGATCAGCTCTTCGTTGCTGAGCTTGCGGGCGCCGCCCTCCTCTTCGAGGTCGGTCTGAACCAGATCCGAACAGATGTCTTCACCCGGGTTGTTCCTTTTCTCGTCGCAGATGGCCACGAAGTAATGTTGTGCTTCGACGATCTTCTCTGCGCACCACAGACGAGTCTTCATGTCCGCCACGCCACCGAGCTGCAGCGTGAATGCGTCTGACCACTCCTTGAAGCGCTCGCGGTCTGCGCGTGGAAATCCGAGCGCGTCGCAGATCACGTACATGGGCAGGAGATTGGCGAACTGGGTCTTGAATTCGCAGCGGCCGTCACCGATGAAGCCATCGATCAGATCGTGAACGATGCCGGTAACGTAGTCGTTCATGCCTATCACCTTGCGGTAGGTGAAGGCCTTGCCCGCCAGTTTCTTGTAGCGAGTGTGCTCGGGTGGATCCGCGGTGAGCATGGTGTCCTTCGGTACCCAGCCCTTGGCGAGAATCGCGAGTTCCTCCTGCGACATCTCGCCGCCCGCGGCGCCGGCGCGCAGCTGGGCACCGAATTTGTTCGAGAACACCCGCGGTTTCGCCAGCACCTCCATCGCGAGGTCGTAAGTGGAGACGTAGACCACGTTGTTCTTGGGGTCGCGGAAGGCCGGGGCCTCCTCGCGCAAGCGACGGTAGAAGGGATGCGGGTCCTGGAGAAAGTCCGCGGAAAACGTATCCACCTCGTGCAGCGGGCAGGAGGTGATGTCCGGTTGCTGGCTCGAAACGCTCATGGCGCTGCTCCGATAACGCTCGTGAGCCGCAGGCTACTCAGTGGTTGCGGGGAAAACAAGCAGTGATGCCTGTTTTCCCCATCATCCCTGGTTGCATCAGGCTGCCGGGCTGCGGCAGCCTGCGAGCGTCTTGGAGGTCTTAATGCAGCAAGCCTCACGACTGGTGGTGAGCAATCAGTTCGGCATTCACGCCCGCCTTGCGGATCGGGTCGAGCGGCATCGCAGCCATGTCTGGCGCCGGCCAGTGCCGGAGCACAGCCGGCGTGCCTTCGCCGAAGCCGAGCGCTGGCTCGCCGGGTCTGCTGAGCCGCTGATTCTGGACGCAGGCTGCGGTACCGGTGCGAGCAGTCTGCTCCTGGCCCGGCAGTTCCCGGGGATGCGGGTCGTCGGTGTCGACAAGTCTCATGCCCGGCTCGGCCGAGGCCTTGCCCGGCCGTTGCCCGACAACCTGCTGCTGCTGCGTGCCGACCTCGTCGATATCTGGCGCCTCGCCGCGGCCGCCGGCTGGCGCCTGATGCGTCATTGCGTGTTCTATCCCAACCCATGGCCGAAGCCGGGTCACATCGGTCGTCGCTGGCACGGCCATCCGGTGCTTCCGAACCTGCTGGCGCTGGGTGGCGAACTCGAACTGCGTACCAACTGGGAGCTCTATGCCCGCGAGTGGTCAGCAGCATTGACGCTGCATGGGCGCAAGACCCGTCTCGACATCATCGACGACGCGACTGCGCCGGTCTCGCCGTTCGAACGCAAGTACCTGGCCAGCGGCCACCGCTGCTGGCGTGTGCAAGCGACGGCCTGACCATGGACTGGACTGGTTACCGCAACATCTGTGATCGCGGCGACGTGCTTTCCCGCTTCCTGCTGGAGCGTACGGCTGCGTTGCTCGAGACCGCCGGCGAGGACGCGCTTGCGATGAACCTGCGAAAGGTCGTTGCAGGCGAGCCGCTGCCGAAGCCGCATGATCATCGGGGCGGTGCGAGCAGTGACTTCTTCGTCATGGATCTCGATACCGCGACCATCGAGCGTATCGTCGCGATCGTGCACGGTGCCCGGTGTGCTGGCAGCCGCACCCCGGAGGGGCGTTCCCTCGGCGGTTTTGTGGAAGCCTGGCAGGAGTACCTTGACTGGCAGAACGGGCGGCACCCGCGTTCGCCAAATCGGTTGCAGACGCCCTGAGGCCGAGCTGCCCGAACCTCGTCGCAGGGTGCAGGCCTGTGGCATGATCCGGCCGGGAAGGGCTGCTGGCGGGAGGCTGGTCCTGATGCGTAGAGCGATCGTCGTGCTGCTGCTCGGCATGTTGCTGACGGCAGCCAGCGGATGCGCTGTACGCAGCAACGTCGGCGCCTACATGGAAACGCCAGAGGCCCCCGCGTCGGCAGCGGAGCGGGATCGGCGTTGTGACCGCTACGCCCAGCGACTCGAGCGCAGTCGCAAGCATATGGCGCGGCGCAACGCGATCGGGCGCATTGATCTGCTGCGAGCCAGCCATCGGCGCATGGAGCGGTTCGTCGACAGCTACTGCGACTGAGCGCACAGCAAGGAGAGGTAGGGATGGCGCGGATGGACGTGGAATCCGAAGTGGCCGGAACGGTCTGGAAGGTCGAGGCGGCGGTGGGTACGGACCTCGCCGAGGGGGACGCCATCCTCATCCTCGAATCCATGAAGATGGAAATCCCCGTGGAGGCGCCCGCCGCCGGCCGCCTTGTCGAACTGTGCGTGAATGAAGAGGATCCGGTCGAGGAAGGGCAGATCGTCGCCGTTCTCGAGAACTGATCCCCGGACTTCGCGATCGCAGGGAATCGTCTTCGTTCGACACTCGCTTCGTTAGGCGTGACAGCCTTCGTTCGGGCGCTGCTGCGCAGCGCATCGGGGTTTCGTCTTTGTTCGACACTCGCTTCGTTAGGCCTAATTGCCTTCGTTCCGGCGCTGCTTCGCAGCGCATCGGAGCGCCGCGGGGGCGGCACTCCTTCCCACACACTATCGGGGATGGCGCGATCGAAGCTGATTTTTGTGGGAAGGAGTGGCGCGCGCAGCGCGGCGCTCCGATCCGAACCTACGGCCGATAGCGCAGTCGCGTCGGGCCGGGCGTGCGCAGCTTGGCGGTGAGGTTTGCGAACTCGCACAAGAGCGGCCGGGTCGCCCGTGGGTCGATGATCTCCTCCACCATGAAAGCCTCCGCCGTCCGGAAAGGCGAGCGCACCCGATTCAATCGTGCCGTGATCTCCTCGAGCAGCGCCTCGGGATCCTCGGCCTCCTCCAGCATCGCCGAGTACGCCGCTTCGACGCCGCCCTCTACCGGCAGTGATCCCCAGTCTCCGGACGGCCAGGCGTAGCGGTACTGCACCCGGTGGCCGTTGGAGTGGGCGGCGCCAGCGACGCCGAACACCTTACGGATGATCACCGAGCACCAGGGTACGTTCGCCTGATAGATCGCGGCCAGGGCCCGGGCACCATGCCGGATCGTCCCCGCCCGCTCGGCCTCGCTGCCGATGACGAAACCCGGGTTGTCCACGAGATGTACAACGGGCAGGTGGAAGGACTCTGCCAGATCCACGAAGCGCACCGCCTTCTGGCTCGCGGCTGCAGTCCAGCCACCGCCGTAGTGGTAAGGGTCCTCGGCCATCAGAGCCACCGGCCAGCCGTCGAGACGCGCCAGCCCCGTGATTACGGAACGGCCGTGCTGGCGCCCGATCTCGAAGAAACTGCCGCGATCCACCACCGACTCGATGATGGTGCGCATCTTGTAGACCTTGCGCCGGTCGCGCGGAACGATGTCGAGCAGCGCGTCGTCACTTCGGTCGGCGGGATCGTGGCGTTCGCCGCGGGGCGGCAGCTCCCACACCGAGTCCGGCAGGTAGCCGAGAAACGTGCGCGCGCGTTCGAACGCCTGGTCCTCGTTCGCTACCTCGTCGTCGATCGCACCGTTGCGGGTGTGGATACGTGAGCCGCCCAGGGACTCTTTGTCCGTGTTCTCGCCGAGCCGGTTCACGACCACCGGTCCTGCCACGAACAGCTGCGCGAGGTCGCGGACCATCACCGAATAATGGCTGGTCACTGCACGCGCGGCGCCGAGTCCGGCGACCGGACCGAGCAGCAGCGACACCACCGGCACTTCGGCCAGGGCGGCGACCACGTGATCCCAGCCCGGGTTGAGTGGGATATAGGTGCGGGCGTCAGGGTCGTCCAGTGTCTTCACGGATCCGCCACCGCCGGTCCCGTCGAGCAGGCGGATGATGGGAACGCGCAACTCCCTGGCCAGGGCCTCGGCCATGATCTGCTTGCCGGCGATCGCGGCATCGGCCGCGCCGCCGCGGACGGTGAAGTCGTCCGCGGCGACCACGGCGGGCCGGCCGCCGATGCGCCCGCGTCCGAAGATGAAGTTCGCCGGAGAGAAGTCTTCGATCTGCCCCTCGGCGTCGACACTGGCGCGACCGGCGATCTTGCCGATTTCGTGGAAACTGCCCGCATCGAGCAGACGCCGGATGCGCTCGCGCACGTCGAGCTTGCCGCGACCATGCTGGCGCGCCACCTTCTCCGCGCCGCCCATGCGTTCGGCCAGAGCCTCCCGCTGCTTGAGTTCCTCGATCTCTTCCCGCCAGCTCATGTCGCCCTCCGGAAATGACGATCACGGCAGTATACGGGTCCTTGCCGCATGCCTGCGGCCGTGGTCCCATTGCTGCCGAATCCGGCTGGTCTTCACGTCGAGGGGTGGGCGCATGACCGAACTGCTTATCGCTGCGGTGCTCTGGGTCGCCACCCATCTTGGTCTGAGTAGCAGCCGACTGCGGCCGTGGCTCGTTGCGCGCCTGGGTGAGAGTGCCTACCTGGGTGCCTACTCCCTGGTGGCGGTGGCCACGCTGGTTTTCCTGATCCTTGCCTGGGCGGATGCGCCACGCCAACACTGGCTGTGGTATCCAGCTCCCTGGCAGACCTGGTTCGCACTCATCGTCATGCCGTTCGCTTTCCTGTTGCTGGTCACCGGGCTGCTCGGCCCCAATCCCACCAGCGTCGGTCAGGAGGCCCGCATCGGCGATCCTGCGGCTGTGCGTGGCGTGTTACGCATCACGCGCCATCCCGTGCAGTGGGCGTTCCTGCTCTGGGCGGTTGCCCACGTGGTGCCGAACGGCGATATCGCCACCCTGGTTTTTCTCGCTGCGATTGCGCTGGTGGCGGGAGGCGGTACCCTGTTGATCGATCGCAAGAAGGCGCAGCAGGCTGGAGCCGCATGGCAATCATTCCGTGCGGTGACGTCGAACCTGCCGTTCGCCGCCATTCTCGCCGGGCGCAATCGACTTGCGCTAGGTGAACTGGGGATCGGCAAGATGCTGCTGGCGCTGCTGCTCTACGTAGTGGTCATCGCCAGCCATCGCTGGGTTGCCGGGGTGCCCATCGCCCTGTGACCGCTGATCCCGCAATCCCCATTGCAACCATTGAAGAGGCAGACACATGACGGAACTGGTCGAGATCCGGGTGGACGAGGGCGTTGCCGACGTCCGCCTGAACCGCCCCGAAAAGTACAACGCGCTGTCGCCGGAGATGTTCTCCGCGATCATCGAGGCCGGTGAAAGCCTCGCGCAGCGTGGGGACGTGCGTGCGGTCGTGTTGTCGGGTAACGGTCCAGGTTTCTGTTCCGGGCTCGACTTCGCGAGCTTCCAGGGCATGAGCGACGGAGGCAGCGCCGCCTCCGCGACCGGCGGCAAGGCGAGCAGCGACAGCGCTTTGGCCCGCGACTCCGATCTGCCGGACAACCGCGCCCAGCGCCCGGCATTCGTGTGGCGGCGCATGCCGGTACCGGTGATTGCGGCGATGCACGGTGTCGCTTACGGCGGCGGTCTGCAGGTGGCCCTCGGTGCGGACATCCGCATCGCCGCGCCGGATGCGCGCCTCTCGGTCATGGAGATCAAATGGGGGCTCGTCCCGGACATGGGGCTGACTCAGACCGTGCGTGATCTGGTACGCCTCGATGTGATCAAGGAACTCACGTTTTCCGGCCGCATCATCAGCGGCGAGGAGGCCTGCCAGCTTGGTCTCGTCACCCGGGTGAGCGCCGACCCGCTCGGTGATGCCCTGAACATGGCGCGGGAGATCGCCGGCCGTTCACCGGACGCGATCCGCGCCGGTAAGAAACTGCTCGACGAGAGCTGGCACGCCGATCCGCATACGGCGCTCGGGCTCGAAGCGAGCCTGCAAAGCGCGCTCATCGGCAGCCCGAATCAGGTAGAGGCCATCCGCGCCAACTTCGAGAAGCGTGCGGCGAACTTTGTCGATCCTGCCGCCTGATCGCTGCGGAGTTTGCGCATGAGTTGGGAAGCCGAGGCGGACGAGATCCGGCGCCGCCGCGAGTACGCCCGCAGCCAGGGCGGCGCCGAGGGCATCGAGCGCCAGCACTCGCAAGGCCGGCTCACCGTTCGGGAACGCATCGATGCAGTGGTGGATGCCGGCAGTTTCCGTGAGTTCGGCCGCGCCACCGCCACGCCCGAGGAGGCTGCGGACGGCACCACCAGCTATACGCCCGCCAACTATGTTCTCGGATTCGGCAAGGTAGGCGGGCGCCGGGTCGTGGTGGGGGGGGAGGACTTCACCCTGAAGGGTGGGTCGCCGAATGCGGCGGGGCTGCGCAAGTCGGTCTACGCCGAACATCTGGCGGTGCGCTACCGGCTGCCGCTGATTCGCCTGCTCGAGGGCGGCGGCGGAAGTGTACGCGGCAGCGGGCGCCCCGGCGGAACCGTTGGAGAACCGGTCCACACGGAGCCGCGCTTTCGGATCATCGCCGATGCCCTCGGCCAGATTCCGGTCGCGTCCGCGGCGCTCGGCGCCGTGGCGGGCTTTCCCGCCGGGCGCCTGGTGGCGTCCCACTTCTCGGTGATGGTGCGCGAGGGCTCGCAGGTCATGGCCGGTGGTCCGGCCCTGGTGGAGCGGGCGCTCGGCCGTCCCGTCACCAAGGAGGAGCTCGGTGGCCACAAGGTTCACATCCGTTCCGGTGTAGTCGACAACCTGGCCGCGGACGAACCCGATGCCCTGGCCCAGATTCGTCGCTTCCTGTCCTATCTGCCGGCCAACGTCTGGGAACTGCCGCCGCGCCTCGCCAGCAGCGATCCCGAGGATCGTGCCGAGGACGAACTGCTGGATATCGTCCCGCGCGACCGCCGCAAACCCTTCGACATGCGTCGGGTCATGACCCTGGTCGCGGACCTCGAATCCTGTTTCGAGATCGCGCGTGGCTACGGTCGCGACCAGGTCGTGATGCTGGCCCGGCTCGCCGGCCAGCCCGTGCTGCTGCTCGGCAACGACTGCCGCTTCTATGCCGGCGCCATGAGCGCCGCGGGCGCGCAGAAAGTGCGCCGCTTCATCGAATTCGCCGACACGTTTCATCTGCCCATTGTCGACTTCGTCGACGAGCCTGGTTTCATGATCGGCCCGAAGGCGGAGGCCGAGGGCACGATCCGCTACGGCATGGCCGCGGTGTCGGCAGCTGCTCAGGCCACCGTGCCCTGGGCCTCCGTGCAGGTGCATAAGACATTCGGCGTCGCCGGCGCCGCCCACTACGGTCCTGATGCCTACCTTCTGCTCTGGCCCTCGGCGGAGTCCGGCGCCTTGCCTGTGGAAGGTGGCGTAGCCGTGGCTTATCGCCGCGAGCTTGCCGCCGCGGAAGACCCGGAGGCTCTGCGCACGAAGCTCGAAGCGGACTTGCGCGCCGGTCGCTCGCCGTTCCCCCGCGCCGAATCCTTCTCCGCCCACGAGATCATCGATCCGCGTGAGACCCGCCCCATGCTCTGCGAGTGGGTAGATTGGATCCAGGGTCGCCTGGAGACCCTGCGCGGACCGGTGCGCTTCGGCTTCCGGCCCTGACCCTGATCGCTGCAGGGGTCCCGAGGTAAAAGCGCCCTTGGTGTACAATGCCGCGCGCGCTGAACCGCCGCGCCATGCTGGGGGCGGCGTCGCGCATTTCCCGTAACCGTCAGATCGAGGAGATTGTCGAGCATGCCCATCAGCTTCGAAGGAAAGGTCGCCATCGTCACCGGTGCCGGCGGCGGTCTCGGCCGCTGCCATGCCCTGGAACTGGCGCAGCGCGGCGCGCGCGTGGTGGTCAACGACCTCGGCGGCGCCATGGACGGAACGGGCGGCAATTCCGCTGCTTCCGAGGCCGTGGTCGAGGAGATCCGTGCCGCGGGCGGGGAAGCGATCGCGAACGGCGGTTCGGTCGCGGACGAGCAGGGCGCCAAATCCATGGTCAAGGCGGCGATGGACAAGTGGGGTCGGGTGGACATCCTGGTCAACAATGCCGGCATCCTGCGCGACAAGAGTTTCGCCAAGATGAACATCGACGACTTCCGGACCGTTCTCGACGTCCATCTCATCGGCTCCGCCATGGTCACCATGCAGGTTTGGCCGATCATGCGTGAGCAGGGCTACGGTCGCATTGTCATGACCACCTCGCCCTCCGGTCTTTACGGCAATTTCGGACAGACGAATTACGGCGCGGCCAAGCTCGGGTTGGTCGGGTTCATGAACACCCTGAAGATCGAGGGCGCCAAATACAACATTCACACCAACGCCATCGCGCCGGTGGCCATGACCCGCATGACCGAGGGTCTGATTCCCGAAGAGGCCGGCAAGAACCTCGGCCCGGAGCTGATCACCCCTGGTGTGGTCTATCTTTGTACCGAAGACGCCCCCAACGGTGTTGTCCTGCAGGCTGCCGGCGGGAACTACTCGGTGGCGTGCATCGTCGAAAATCAGGGTGTGAACCTCGGCCAGGACGTCAGCGTCGAGGACGTTGCGGCACAGTGGGACAAGATCAGCGATCTGACCGGGGCCAAGCCGCGCAACATGCTGCAACTCGGAGGCTGATGCAGCCAGCGGGGGGTGACCATGAACGAACCTGAAGCCGGGACACCGGGACGCCCCGAGCGGCGTCGCGAAGCCCGCTTCCGCCCCCCGCCCAGTCTCAGGCTCACCGTCCGCGCACCCGGACTCAGGGCGTGGTTCGATCGCAGCGAGCGCGCCCTGGTGGATTGCAGTCAGCTCGGTATCGCCTGGATCGATCCGGAGCCGCCCGAAATAGGCGAGGTGGTAATCTGTGACCTCAAGGGCGGCGGTTGGAGTTTGCGCGGCATTCCCTGCTACGTGCGCGTGGTAGATCGCCTGGTGCGGGACTTCCGGGTCGGCGTCGAATTCAGGCGTGAGCTGCTGCCGGCGCGTCGCGCGCGCAAGTTGGCGATGGCCCTGGCAGACCTGGACACAGGTACCCTCGGAGGTTGACGCAATGTTGGCGATTCTCCTGTCCCTGGTGCTCGCCATCGTGTTCGGTGGTATTGGCTGGCTGCTCCTTGGCAACCGCTTCGCCTTCGACCCGGATGACCGCCAGAACGAAATCCTGAATCTGGCGCTCTACGTCGGCATCGCCTTCGTGCCCATCTTCGTCATCGTCCTGATCTGGGCGCCATGAGACCACGTCTCGAACGACCGATCGTGCTCTCGCCGCGGCAACGACGTCCGCTCGCGGCTTTTTTCTGTGGGAAGGTGTGCTCGCCAAAGGCGAGCGCGCCGATCGCAACGACTTCGCTTCCCGCTGTTGCTGTCAGAGCGCCGTGTTCCGCGCCATGAGACCACCGCTCCCCATCGATCCCGACAGCATCAAGGGCTTCCTCGATCCGGATGAAGGCTGGGCACTCTACGACCAGGCCCGCTCTCTCCCGGGCACCGTGCCCTGCCTCGAGATCGGCAGCTACTGCGGCAAGTCCACCGTCTATCTCGGCGCGGCCTGTCAGGCCCGCGACGCGGTGCTGTTCGCCGTCGATCACCACCGCGGCTCGGAAGAGCATCAACCCGGCGAGGCCTACCATGACCCCGACCTCGCGGTTGCGGATGGCGGCGGCGTCGACACGTTTCGTACCTTCCGCGACACGCTGGCGCGCGCGGATCTCGAAGGGTCTGTGGTGCCGCTGGTGGCGCCCTCGGCGGTGGCCGCCCGAGCCTGGGCGACGCCGCTTGGCCTGGTCTTCATCGATGGTGGTCACAGCATGGAGGCCGCGCTTACGGACTACCGCTGCTGGGCGCCCAGGCTCATGACCGGCGGGATCCTCGCGATCCACGACATCTTCGAAGATCCGGCTGATGGCGGTCGCCCGCCGTTCGAGATCTGGGAGTTGGCGAAGCGCTCAGGACTGTTCGAGGAGATCGCGCTGGTGAAGACGCTCGGCTTCCTGCGCCGGCTCGGCTAGCGCCACCCGGGTGAAAAGGTCGCTCGCGTCGGTGGCGCCCGTGATGGCATCCGCGGCCAGCAGCACCGCCGCCGCCGTCCAGGTCGGACGCTCTTCGGGCCAAAGTGCTTCGTCTTCGAACACGTAGCCGGTCCAGTATGAGCCGTCTGCGTGCCGGTAGTCGTGCAGCCAGCTGAAAAGCTCGCTGGCCGCCTTGCGGTTGCCGCTGGCAAGCAGAGCCAGCGCCAGCTCGCAGGACTCGGCTACCGTCACCCAGGGCCGGTCGGACACGCAACGGCAGCCCAGGCCGGGCTCGACAAATTCCTGCCAGCGACCGGCGAGACGGCGGCGCGCGGCATCTCCGTCAACGACGCCGCCAAGGACCGGATAGAACCAGTCCATGGAGAAGCGGGCCTTGCTCTCCCAGGTGCGGTCGAAGCGGTCAGGACGATGCCGCAGCGCATGGCCCAGGCGGGTGCGTGCAGCGAGCCAAGCGCTCGGATCTTCGCCGAGTTCCAGTGCGGCGTTGCTGGCGCATTCCAGGCTCTTGAAGATCGAGCTGCAGCCCGTTACCAGGGCGTCGCGGCTGACCCCGGTACGGCTGTCCAGCGCCCAGTAGATCTCGCCGCTCGGTGCCTGTAGCGCCAGAACGAACTCCACAGCCGCGTGCAGCATCGGCCAGTACTCGCGCAGAAAGCGCCGGTCCTTAGAGATCAGGTAGTGATGCCAGATGCCGGTCGCGGCATAGGCGACGAAGTTGGTTTCTGCCCGGGTGTCGTCGCTGACGGCACCGTTCTGGTATGCCGCATACCAGCCGCCGTCCTCACGCTGCAGCGTCCGCAGCCAGGCATAGGCTGCCTCAGCCGCGTCCAGGCGCCCGCCGATGCTGAGCCCCATGGCGGCCTCGACGTGGTCCCAGGGGTCGATGTGTCCACCCTCGAACCAGACGAGCGCGCCATCGCTCTGCTGGTGGGCCGCGATGTAGTCCACGGTGGGCCGCAGCAGGCGTTCGGGGAACCGGCCGCGCGACAACAGCATGCGGGTCATGCGGCCTCCGTTGTGGAAAGACGTTCGAAGTAGCAGACCACGCTCTTGCCGAAGATCGGAGCCAGCCAGTGTTCGAGCAGACGGGTCAGCCGAGGTGCGTGCATTAGGTCCCAAACCAGGAGCCGGTGCCAGAGCCGGACCAGCGCTGAGGCATCGGCGCGATCAGGACCCGTGGCGCAGCGCAGCCACCAGTAGGGCACGTGCAGGGCGTGAGCGCCGTGGCTGTCGAGGTGACGAAAGCCGCAGCTTGCCACCAGGCGTTCGAGTTCGCCCCGGCGGAAGATCCGGATGTGGCCTCCAGGTGCCTCGTGGTAGGCGTCCGAAAGCAGCCAGCACAGCCGCTCGGGTCCGTAGCGAGGCACGCTCGCGACCAGAGTACCTCCTGGCTTGAGCACGCGGCGTATCTCGGCGAGAACGCCCCGATGGTCGAAAACATGCTCGAGCACTTCGGAGCAGATCACAAGGTCGAAACTGGCTGCGGCAAACGGCAGTTCGAGGGCGCTCGCTTCGATGAACGTTACGCTGCGGCCGTCACCCTGCGGTTGCGGCAGCTCCGCCTGCCGCCGGCGCGCGGTGGCGAGATCTGCACTCGCGAGATCGACGCCGACCGCATGTACCGGTGCCTGCAGCCATGCTGACAGGGTGTGACGTCCTTCGCCGCAACCCACATCGAGGACGCGCATCCCTGGGCGCAGCGCGGCGCGGGTGAAGTCGACCGTCTCCATGCTCACGCCCGCGCCTCCAGCATGTTGCGATAGTAGGCGCCGAGCCGCTCGGCGGCGGCGCTCCAGGAGAATTGCTCTAAGACCCGGCGGCGGCCGCGCGCAGCCAGACCCGTGCGGCGCTCTGGATCGGCCAACAGGTCATCAATGGCGCGCGCAAGGGCTGCGCTGTCCCCTGGCGGTACCAGCATGCCCGCATCGCCCACGACCTCGGCCAGCGCGCCGCCGCTGCTCGACACCACTGGAATCCCGCAGGCCATCGCCTCGCCAGCGGGGAGACCGAAGCCTTCGTAGAGCGAGGGTACGACTGCCAGCGTGGCCTCGGCGTAGGCCCGCACCAGCTCGTTGCGGCTGAGGCCGTAACGGAAGCGAACCCGGCCGCCGAGTCCGAGTCGCTCGATCTGCCGCCTTGTAGGGCCATCCTCCTTAGCACGCCCGATCACCAGGAGTTCGAGCTCCGGATGCTGCGGTGTGAGCGCATGCAGGGCGTCGAGCAGAACGCCGAGCCCTTTCAGGGGTTGGTCGGCACTCGCAACCGTCAACAGCTGCCGCGGCCGTCGCGTGACGCCCGGCAGGGGCTGGAATGTATCGCAGTCGATGCCGTTATAAATAACGTCGATGCGTTCGGGCGCGATGCCGAAGGCGTCGGCGATGTCCGCGCGCGAGGCCGATGAGACGGTGACGACGCGTTCGAGCCGCCGCACCACTCGGGTCTGCATGCGCAGGAAACGGTGCCAGCGGCGGATCAGGAGACGGTGCCTCCAGCCTTCGGCGTGGGCCAGCGCAATGTCGCGGTCGCGCTGAATCGGATGGTGAATAGTGCTCACCACGGGGAAGCCGCGCTCCTGGAGAGCCAGCAGGCCGTAGCAGAGGCTCTGGTTGTCGTGGATCACGTCGTAATCGCGCCCGTTCGCAAGCAGCCACGGCACGACTCGGCGCCCGAACGTCCACGGTTCCGGGAAGCCGCCGCTCAACATACTGAAGTACTCGAGCAGGTCGGTGGCCGAGCGGAAGTGACGTGGGCGCAACGCTGTGACGTGATTCGGTACGGCGTAGAGATCGAGGCTCGGAATCCTGATCAGCGGAATGTCGCCATCGAGTTCCGGGTAGGGCGGGCCGGAGATCACGTCGACATCGTGGCCGGCGTCCTTGAGCGCACGCGCCAGTGCTGCGATGTAGATGCCCTGGCCGCCGCTATAGGGATTGCTGCGATAGCCGAGCAGCGCGATCCGCAACGGACGTAGCTGGCCGACGTCGGGCGACAGTGCTGTAGTCGCGGCCAGCCCGGCCCCCGCAATTTCCATCCGGTTCGAATCCCATCACGCCGAATTGCGGCCGGCGCTGCGCTGAGTCAGAAGGCCGGCACTCTGAACGCAGCCAGCAGCGGCGGGCATGCGACGGGCGATTTTAGGCAGGGAGGCTGTCGAAATCCAGGGTCAGCAATCCAAGTCCTTGATCACCGGTTGATTTGTCCCGCTGGCGGAGAGGCTGTCTCGGTCCTGGTCCTGGTCCCGTTCCGAGGTGCGCTGGCGGTCGGTGGCACGGCGGCCGTAGGGCTGCGAGCGCCGGTTCTGCTGGGCTGGAATGTCCCTGTGCTGACGGCGGCGATCGCTGCCGGAGCGGCGTTCCGGACCGTAGGCTGGTGCCTCGTGTTCCACCTCGAAGACGTGAGCGAAGAGGTTCGCGATCACCTGCTGGCCACCCTGGGTCTTGCGCAGCAGACGCAGCGCGTCGCTGATGTAGGGCGAGACCACGTTCCAGAAAAATGCCGGATACGCCTCCCGCAGCTCGTAGGCGTTGCGGTAGCCGAGCCGTTGCGCTTCACCGGTTTCGCAGAATTCGGCGTAGAGACGTCCGAGCTTCTGAATGTAGCGGGGATCGGCCAGCTGCCCGACCAGGTCGGCTGCCCGCACCAGGCCGGGGTAGTCGTCGACGCACTGGTAGTCGTCCGCTTCCGGCACTGGAAAGCGGGTCTGTTCGATGTTCCTGCAGATCACGTCCAGATCGAGCACCGCGTCGTTCGCGAAGCGCTCATGCATGAAGATCTGCCCGCGGTCGACGTGAAACGGCGTCATGAATGCATCCGTTGCGCCCGCCGGCGGTGTCACCAGCCGGCCTTCGCGGTCGGTCACGTAGCGTCCACCGCGGTCGGCCCGACAGACGCCGCGCACGTAGCCGATATCGTGGAAAAGCAGGCTCGCCACGAAGTGGAGCCAGTCCCTGGCCGTCACGCCGCCGTCCGCCTGCAGCTTCGCGCGCAGAATCTCCTGGCCCACTTCGGTTACCAGGATCGTGTGCTCCATATCGTGGTACGGCGCGTCGGTGTTGGCGAGCGCTTCCAGCGACGTGCGGGCCAAGGACTCGAGCAGGTCGGCGTAGGTGGGCTCCTGATGCGGAAAGGCCGTCAGGTAGGCGCGGCGGATCTCGGCGCTGAAGGCATCGATGACCACAGCGACCGGACTGAACATGACGCGCTTCTCCTGACTTGCCGGCCCGACCGCTCGCATCGCCAGATGACGACTCGTATACGGCGGTTACGGGCATTGGCGATCGTCATCGCCCGCTGCGAATGCCTTCGACAGGCCTTTTCTTGACCCCGGGCGTGCCACGAAAGGTGGCACTTTCATTAATGAATGTTAATGCGGGCTGGCGCTGATCGCCTATCCGAAAGGCACCCGGCCATGCCACTCGCTGCCACCGGTCGTCGCCGGTCCGCGCATCGATCTTGCGCATGATGCTCCGCCTGGGTTGAGATAGGCTCATGATCAGAGCCGTTGAGCTGCGTCACCTGCGCACCCTTTCCGCCCTGCGCGATGCCGGCAGCTTGGTGGAGGCGGCGGAGCGCGTCTGCCTCACCCAGTCCGCGTTGTCGCATCAGCTCAAGGACCTCGAGGACCGTCTCGGCACGACTCTGTTCGTACGCAAGACCCGTCCGGTGCGCTTTACGCCGGCCGGTCGGCGTTTGCTGGAGCTGGCGGATCGGGTCTTACCCGAATTTCAGGCCGCCGAGCGGGATCTTAGCAGCCTCACCGGTGGCCGCGCCGGCCGGCTGTACATGGCCATCGAATGCCACAGCTGCTTCGACTGGCTGCTGCCTGCCATCGAACTTTTTCGCGACGACTGGCCCGAGGTTGAGCTGGATCTGTCGAGCGCATTCAGCTTCGCGCCGCTGCCCGCGCTGTCCCGGGGCGATCTCGACCTGGTGATCACCTCCGATCCCATTGATCTGCAGCGGGTGATCTACGAGCCGCTTTTTCGCTATGAAGCGGTGCTCATCGTGGCGCCGGATCATCCTCTCGCTGAGCTTGGACACGTTACGCCAGACGATCTCGCGGCCGAGACTTTGATCACCTATCCGGTGGAGCGCGATCGCCTCGACGTGCTCACCCGCTTTCTCGACCCTGCGGGCGTCGAGCCAGCGCGGATACGTCAGGCCGAACTGACGCCGATGATGGTGCAGCTGGTCGCAAGCGGCCGCGGCGTAGCCTGCCTGCCGAATTGGGCGGTTGCGGAGTATGTGGCGCGAAGGTTCGTTCTGCCCGTTTCGCTGGGGCCTGATGGTCTCTGGCCCACGCTGTATGCGGCGTTGCGCTATGAGCAGCGCGACGAGGCGTACGTCGCCGCCTTCATCGAGGCGGCAAGGCAGACCTGCTTTGCCCGTCTGGTGGGGGTGAAGCCGGTGGAACCCGCATAAAAAGGGCCCCGCATCGTTGCGGATGCGGGGCCCGGGAGAGCTCAATCTCCCATGATGAGGGATGCTGTCCAGTGCGGCCTTGCCTGTCCCGCTCGAACCACTTCCGGGAACGATATCGAGACTTCACTCGCGCTGGGAGGCCTCCGACTCGAGCGTCGGAGGATTAACCGACGCGAGCTAGGAGGCGACTCTGGAGGCTCCCTTAATAGCGATTGGACTATTAATCTGGATCACCTCCTCAGCGGGTGCAGGGAGTGGCTCGGCGTACTGCGCCGATCCCCTGACAATCGGCGAGCACAAGATGATCCCGAACTTTTATACGCGCACCCCCATATGTTGTCAAAGCCGCGCTGATCGCCGACTGCGCTTGGCCCCAGCGTCACGCTCAAGGCGGCTGCGCCGCCATCGTTGCGCCGCCCTGCGGGCGCCACAACTTCCCACATCCTCCGATCATGCGATGCCCTTGTGGGAAGGCGTGGCCGCAAAGCGGCCGCGCCGATCGCAGACTGCCGCCGAATCGAAGCTGCAACCTCAGGGAACCAGCGCCCGCCGCGTCCAGCCGGAGCCGTCCTGAA
>SLQW01000029.1 GCA_007131295.1 Pseudomonadales bacterium
GCCGGGGTGCATGCCGGCCGGATCCTCGAACTGCGCCTGGACGGCGCGGCGAGCCGGCCACCACCCATGCTGCGCGCGGCCGCGATGGACGCCCGGGTCGAGTTCGCCAGCGTGCCGGTGGAACCCGGCGAAGTCACCGTGACGGCGCAGGTGGCGCTGAGCATGGCCATCGAGTAAGCCTCCTGGCACGAGGCCGTGCCTGGACTGCACCGTACGAAAGGGGATTCAAGGGGCAGAGCATTGGCCGGATCACGGACAAACGGTGCTAGAGCGCCGGCGCCCCGCCGGCGCCGATACGATTCCCGAGAGCGGCTTTTGTCTTCAAAGCTGGCGCCAGCAGGATCATCGATCGCCCAGAGACCAGATCGTGGCCAGCCACCGAAAATGCTCCCGCGGCCGCGGCCGCACGCACCTCACGTCGCCCCGGCTGCTCAGATTGAGCAAAAAGTCACCGCTGATCGCCTCAGACCCTTGAAACCTTTGCATTAATGCAGTCAGCTGTTACCATCCGTTTGCAAGCTGTAACAATTCGACTGGTCGACAGTCCATTCTTTGTTGTGCTGCAGCCCGATCGCCCCCCCAGCGGTGATCTTCCAGCCGACGCAGAAAGTTGTAGCGTCCCGCAATGTCCGGGACCCTTGAGGGAGTCCAATTCATGACCAAGCGTTCGTTCCCGTTGCGTACGGGGAGCGCTGTGCTTTGTGCCGCCATCGCGGCCGTCTCGGCACAGGCTCAGCAGCCCCAGGCGCAACCCCAGCGTCCGAGTATGATCGAGGAAGTGGTCGTCACCGCCCAGCGCCGTGAAGCGACCCTGCAGGACACCGCCATCGCCGTGTCCGCGTTCGACCAGTCCGCGCTCGACCGTGAGAACATCAACACCATCTCCGACATGCAGCTCTCGGTCCCGAACCTGAGCTTCACGAAGGAAAACTTCACCGGCTCCAACGTCCGCATCCGCGGCATCGGCAACAACGCCGTGGCCGCGAGCTCGGATTCCGGCACGGCGATCAACTTCAACGGTGCCTACCTGCAGACGACGTCCATCTTCGAATCGGAGCTGTTCGACGTCGAGCGGGTCGAGGTCCTGCGCGGACCGCAGGGCACCCTCTACGGCCGCAACACCACCGGCGGCGTGATCAACATCATTCCGGCGAAGGCCGATCCGATGGCGTTCGAGGCTTCCATCGATCTCGAAGCCGGTAACTTCGATACCCGCAAGGCCAGCGGCATGGTCAACATCCCGCTCGGCGAGCAGGCTGCCGTGCGTGTTTCCGGCCGCTGGCTGGAGCGCGACGGCTACGTCGAGAACACGTTCCTCGACGAAGACATCGACGATCGCGACCTCTGGTCCACCCGTGTCGCCTTCAACTACCAGCCGACCGACCGGACCGAAGTCAACTTCTTCTGGCAGCGCTTCCGCGAGGACAGCACCCGGATGCGTACGTCCAACCAGCTCTGCGCCAAGGACGAGCGGGACTTCCCGTTCAGCCTCGGCTGCCAGCCGGACGTGGCGCTCAACGACGAAGCCTCCTTCGGCGTGCTCAACTCCCAGGCCCAGCTCGGCGGGATTCTCGGCTTCGCCGGGGGTTTCCTGGACGCTGGCACGGACGCTTTCGGAGGAACCGAGCGCAGCCGCGATCTCCGTCAGGTGAGTACGCCCCTCACCCCCATCTACGAGATGGACGAGGACATCTACAATCTGGAGATCGTCCACGAGCTGGATCAGTACACCCTGACGCTGTCGGCGACCTACCAGGAAGTCGAACTCTTCACGGTGACCGACTACGCCTGGGCCGTCCCGTCCGCGACGTTCAACCGGAACATCCCCGCGGCCATTCCCGGGCTCGGCTTCACGGATGATCAGGGTCGCCTGATCACGCCGTCCGATCCGACCGTTTCCGGCTTCGATCGCCCATTTGCCTATGACACGGCGGCGTTCGAGAACGAGGCCCTGACGTTCGAAGCACGGATCGCCTCGGACTGGGTGGATTCCCCGTTCGATTTCCTCGCCGGCGCCTTCTACCTGAAGAGCGAAAACCGCACGATCTATGACGTACGCGGCAATGCGCTGGCAGCGTTCACGCCGGTCAGTGGTGTGGACCGCGACGGCAGCTTCATCATTGGCGAAGGCGAGATCGGACCCGGACAGGCTCCGCTGGCATTCTTCCGCAGCGACACCGACGACTACGAGCTCGAGACCTGGGCCATCTTCGGTGAGTTCTACGCCGACCTCGGTGACCGCACACGCCTCACCATCGGCCTGCGCTACTCCGACGAGAGCAAGGACGTGGCCGACCGGCAGACCCTGCTGAACGACCCGACCCAGGCGTTCGTCGAAGGCGTGTCCAATCGTGCCTTCCTGCACAGCACCTATGCGGGCCTGTTCGCCGACCCCCGCTTCCACGGCTTTGGCACCGGCAGCCCCGATGGCGGCATCAGCCCGGGCAACAACGCCGTTCCGCCGTATCGCGAGTTCGGCGATTCCTGGAGCGAACTGACCGGTAAGGTCTCACTCGACCACTACCTGGATCTCGGCTTCACCGACGAGACCATGGTGTTCGCGACCCTGTCGCGCTCCTACAAGTCCGGTGGCATCAACCCGCCGTCCTTCACCGGCGCGTTCGAAGAGACCTTCGATCCGGAGTACATCAACGCCATCGAGATCGGTGCCAAGAACCGGCTGATGGACGGCCGCATGCAGGCCAACATCACCTACTTCTGGTACGACTACGACGGTCTCCAGAACACCAAGATCATCGACCGGACCTCGGTCAACGAGAACATCGATGCCCGCATCCAGGGTCTCGAGTTCGAGATGACCTATGTGCCGATCGACAATCTGCGCGTGGACGCTTTCGTGTCCTGGCTGGACACGAAGATCACGGGTGGAACCAGCATCGATCCCGCCAATCCGACCGGGGGCGACCCGGCATGGACCGCGATCAAGAACATCGCGGCGGACGTGTTCCTGGTACCGACTGAGCAACTGGTGGATCCGGCCAACGCGGCGGCATTCGATCCGAATACGTGCGGCCAGAACCGGCTCGAGTGTGCCACGATCTTCACCGAAAACCCGCTCACGAGCGGACTCGGTGCACAGACGCCCACCACGTTGGTCCCCATCGGTGTCGCAGCGGACCTGAATGGCAACCGGCTGCCGAACGCTCCCGAATGGTCCGTGAAGCTGGGCGCGCAGTACAGCTTCTACTTCGACAACGGCATGGAGCTGGTGCCCCGCGTCGACTACTACTGGCAGGACGATTTCTTCTACCGGGTCTACAACTCCCGGCAGGACAAGATCTCCTCCTGGTCGGTGTGGAACGCTTCGCTGACGCTGTTCGGCGAGTTCGGCGACACGGGCAGCTGGTACGCCCAGGCCTTCGTGAAGAACATCGGTGACAAGGACCACATCACCGGTGGCTACTTCACGGATGCCAGCTCGGGGAACTTCACCAACGTGTTCCTGCTCGAGCCGCGCACCTACGGCCTGCAGATCGGCGCCCGCTTCTGATCGGGGCAACGACTGCAAAGCAAGACAAAAAGGGGCCCCTCGGGGCCCCTTTTCAGTGGGCGGCGGCTGCGCCGCCGATCGCGCGATACGCCTGTGGGAAGGCGTGGCCGCGCAGCGGGCGCGCCGATCGAGGACTGCGCCAGAATCGAACGTCACGCCCAGAGGCGGCTGCGCCGCCATCGTTGCGCCGCCCTGCGGGCGGCACAACTTCCCACAACGGCCGGCACAACTTCTCACCGAGAGCGCGTTCGTTCGCGCGATACGCCGTGGGGAGGCGCGAGGTAGAATGCGCCGCCCGAACGATGTCCGGATGCACGGTCTTGAAGTCCTACGAACGCGACAACATCCGCCGCATGACCGGCTACAGCTGGGGCGAGCAGCCGCGCGATGTAAATGTTGTAAAGCTCAACACCAACGAGAATCCCTATCCGCCAAGCCCCGCGGTCGCCGCCGCGCTAGCGGACTTCGACGTCGCGCGCCTGCGCCGCTATCCACCGCCGCTGGCAGACGGCTTCCGCGACTGCGCGGCCACTCTGCACGGCGTCGAGCGCGACTGGCTGATCGCCACCAACGGCGGTGACGAGCTGCTCAGGCTACTGATCACCACCTTTCTCGAACCGGGCCAGCCACTGGCCACCACCACTCCAAGCTACTCACTCTATCCGGTGCTGGCCGCGGTGCAGGACTGTCCGACTGTGGAAGTCCCGCTGGCTCCCGAATACAGCCTGCCGCCGGATCTCGCCGCGAAAGCGAACGCTGCCGGCGCTGGCCTGACCTGTGTCGTGAATCCGCACGCGCCGAGCGGGCGCCTGTTCGCTGTCACGGAGCTCGATGCGCTGGCCAGCGAACTCGAGGGCCTGCTCCTCATCGACGAGGCCTACGTGGATTTCGTTGACCCGGACTTAGGCCACGACGCGGTGACGTTGTTACGCCGGCACGACAATGTGGTCCTGCTGCGGACGCTGTCCAAAGGCTACGCACTCGCCGGACTGAGGTTCGGCTACGGCATTGCGCCACCGCACCTGATCGCGCCCATGCTCGGCAAGACTCGCGACTCCTACAACGTGGATCTGATCAGTCAGGTACTCGCCACCGCCGCCATCGACGACCAGGATTGGGCGCGGACGAACTGGGCCAGAGTTCGCGGCGAACGCGAAAGCCTGCGCGCGCAGCTCGAGGCCCTGGGTTTCAGCGTGCCGCCCTCCCAGGCCAACTTTCTTCTGGCCCGTGTTCCTGCGACCGCCGACGCACTTGCTCTCAAACAGCGGCTGCAGGCCGCGGGCATCCTCGTGCGGCACTTCGCGACACCAGGGCTCGATGACTGCCTGCGCATCAGCGTTGGCAGCGAGGAAGAGAACCGCAGCCTGCTCGCACAGCTCCGCGCGGCTTTGTCATGAAGGCCATGCCCGCTCACCCGACCGGCTGGATCTTCGATCTAGACGGTACGCTCACCATCGCCCAGCACGACTTCGACGCGATCCGCGCCGAACTCGACATTCCGCAGGGCGAACCGATTCTGGAATACCTGGCACGGCTGCCGGCGTCCGCATCTGCACCGCTGCACCGGCGCCTGGATGCCATCGAACGCGAACTCGCCGCCTCGGTGCGGCCGCAGCCGGGCTGTGCCGAGATGCTCGCGGCCCTGGCCGCAAGCGGGTGCCTGCTGGGCGTATTGACGCGCAACACCCGCGAGAACGCCCTCTATAGCCTGCAGCGCCTCGGCGTCAGCGAGCTGTTCGATCCTGCCTGTGTCCTCGGGCGGCATGAGGCGCCGGCAAAACCCGATCCCGGGGGCATCCTGAACCTGCTCCAGCGTTGGCAGCTCGCCCCAAACGCGGCCGTGATGGTGGGAGACTTTCGCTTCGACCTGGAAGCCGGACGCGCCGCGGGCGTCGCTACGATTCACTTCGATCCGACAGGGCGCGTTCCCTGGCCGGAGCTCACCGACCGCAGTGTCCGCACCCTGACAGAGTTGGCGTCGGTGCTGCGATCTGCCGGAGCGAGCTGATAGAACGCGCGGGGGCCTACGGGACGCGGCCCCTGCCGTTTTCGGGTAAGCGGCCACCGCAGCTACCAGAGGAGATCGGTCCATGGTTCTGAAAATTCTGCTCGTCGCTGCAGCCGCGGCTTTTCTCGTGCTTCTCGGCGCGACCCTGATCGAGGACGGGACCGCCGGTATGAACGCGGTCACCGCATCCGCCTGGGGGCGGGTGCTGCTCGCGGATTTCTACCTGGGGGTACTGTGCTTCGCCGCAGTAATCTGGGGCCTCGAACGCTCTATTGGGCGCACCCTGGGATGGACTCTGGCAACGGCGCTGCTCGGCTTCCCGGTCGCGGTGATCTGGCTGTTGCTGCGAGGCCTGCCGCGCTGGGAGGCCTCAGCGTCGGCCGATGTCGCCGAGC
>SLQW01000133.1 GCA_007131295.1 Pseudomonadales bacterium
CGATCGGCGCGCCGGCGTTGCCGGCACGCCTTCCCACGAGCGTATCGCGGGAGCGGGTGCCTCAGCCTTCGGCCATGGCGGCGCGGAGCTGATCGAGATTCTGCGGGCCGAGTAACACGCCGACCTGGCGCCCGCTGGGGTCGAAGACATAGGTGCTCGGCAGGACCTCCGGCAGCGTGATGCCAAGCAGATCCCGAGGGTCTTCCTCGGCCACCGCGAAGCGGATACCAAGCCGCTCAGCCTGCGGGCCCATCACCTCCGGCGGCAGCTGGTCGAAGTTCACGCCGAGCACGAATACGTCGTCGGCGTGCTCCGCCTGCAGCTCGTTGAGTTCAGGAATCTCCTCGCGACAGGGTGCGCACCACTCGGCCCAGTAGTTGACGAACACCCAGCGCCCCTCGAGTGCCGCCATGGTCACGCTGCCGCCATCGAGCAGAGTCATGGCATCAGGGTCTGCGGGGGCCGCCTGCGGCGCTGATGCATCAGGGTCGGTCGTGGCATCGCCGCAACCTGTAAGTCCGAACCCCACAAGTCCTAAGCCGGCGAGTCCGAACAGCAGCAGGGAAGCGTAACGACGAACATGGATACTGGTCATGGCGACTCCAGGGTTCTGCCACCCGTGATTGTGATCAGGATCGGTGCCGGGGCGCTCCACACCTGCCGCGTGCTATCAGCAGCGACCGTTAGCAGACGTTGCGTTGCGACCGAAGCAATGCATCCACCTGGCAATCGCCGTCGCGGATGCAGTCGCGGACGCAGTCGCGACGTGAAAGCCAATGCGCGCGGCCTGCTAAGATGGCCGCCCTGGTACGACCCGAGGGATCAAAGCATGTCGGACGTGACCATCTGGCACAACCCGCGCTGCTCCAAAAGCCGCGCAACGCTCGCGCTGCTCGAGGAGCGCGGCATCGAGCCGGAAGTGGTGCTCTACCTGGAGACACCACCCAGTGCGCAGGAGCTGAAGCGGGTGCTGAAGTCACTCGACATGAGCCCCAAGGAGCTGGTTCGCCGCAGTGAGGGCGTATTCAAGGAACTTGGCCTCGCCCGCGCCGGCGACGCCGAGCTGATCGAGGCCATGGTGGCGAATCCCATCCTGATCGAGCGTCCGGTGGTGATTCACAACCAGCGCGCGGCCCTGGGCCGCCCCCCCGAACAGGTGCTGGAAATCCTGTGAGCACTGAACTCACCCGCATTCTCGTCCTCTACTACAGCGTGCACGGCAGCACAGCGACGATGGCGCGACAGATCGCCCGCGGCGTGGAGGCGGGCGGGGCCGAAGCGGTTCTGCGTACGGTGCCGAAAGTCGCTCCGGAAACGAAAGTGTCCGCACCGGAGATTCCGGAGGAAGGCGCGCTCTACTGCAGCCACGACGACTTAACCTCCTGTCATGGGTTGGCGCTGGGCAGCCCGACCCGGTTCGGCAACATGGCGGCGCCGCTGAAGCACTTTCTCGACGGCACGAGCGGTCTCTGGGTGGAGGGTGCACTGGTCGGCAAACCCGCGGCGGCTTTCACTTCGACCTCGAGTCTTCACGGCGGTCAGGAAACAACGCTGCTGAGCATGATGCTGCCCCTGCTGCATCACGGCATGGTGATCCTCGGCCTTCCTTACACGGAGCCAGCGCTGCATCGGACCGCGCATGGCGGGACCCCTTACGGCGCCAGCCACCACGCCGGCAGCGACCACGCGGAGCTCAGGCCCGACGAAGCCGAGCTCTGCCGCGCCCTCGGTACGCGGCTGGCGATCATGGCGCAGCGTCTGCGAGATGGAGACAGACGATGAAAGCAGTGGAACCCGCAGAGCGCGTCTTGCACTTTGTGGCCTTGTTCTTCCTCGTCAGTCTGATCGCGACTTACGGCTTGCAGCGTCTTGCTGCGGATACCGCCCCCTTCTTTCCGGCGGGCCTCGGCATCCTTATCGCGCAGACCGCCCCCCTGCTCGCCTGTCTGCCCGCGGTGCTGCGGGGCAATCGCACCGGTGCCCTGGTACTCGCGCTCATCGCTTTGGTCTATTTCGCGGTCGGGGTATGGACGCTGGTGGACCCGGACCAACGGCTCGCGGGCACTGCAGAGGTCATGTTCGCTTTGGGGCTGTTCGCCGCCCTGTCTGCCTATCTCGGCGCTCAGGGCCGGCGCCTCGCTCAGGAGGCGGATGCAGAGGCGTCAGCCGTCGAGGGCCTTCCCGAAAAGGATCCTTGATTCGCTGACGGTGGACTTCTCTTCAACGCGGAGAATGTCGTAGTCGTTCACGGCGAGGAACGCGATCATCCGCTTGTGGCGGTTGCGGGTCTTGACGTAGAGCTGGCGATAGCCCTGCCGTCGGACCCAGGCCTCCTGCGCTTCGAGCAGGTACTGAGCGATCCCGCGGCCGCGCCAGGGCTCGAGAACGCCCCCCATCCAGCTGTACCAGCTGCCGTCCAGATAACGGTCGTAGCCCGCCTTGAAACCCACTGGACGGCCTTCGAGCATGGCGATCAGCACCAGGGCAGACGCACCCGCGAGCCGCTGCCGGTAAACCTCCTGACCATAGCTTTCCGCCTCGCCGCCGAATTCAGCGATTTTTCCGGCCAGGCGCCAGGCGTCGATGGGACTGCCACGTTCGATGTGAAAGCGAGCTGTCGATCCGTCCGGCGATCGCAGCGTAATGCCCTGCTCACTGGCGACCGCGCGGTCTTGACTCATTTACGCGCCCGATCCGCCTGGCGAATCATGCGCTTCAGGCGCGCCTCGGTCGGCTGGGCAGCAAGCAGATCCTTGTAAGCGCGGGAGCGCTTATTGAGCTGTTTGTGGGTGGCGTAGAAGTCGACTGCGCGTTTCCACGCATTCTCGAGACCATGGCGCGTGATCGAAACCGTGGTGTTGACGATCTTGTTTTCGAGCGTGGACATGATGCCGATCTGGAACACCGGGGTACGATTGCCGCTCTTTTCGCGTTTGAGCCGAAACAGAATACCGCGGACGTTGCCCTTGGCATCGATATCGACTTCGCGGGCCGCCTTCTCTCGAGCCTCGAGCTGCAGTTTCTCGAGTTCGGCATCGCGTGCCTCAGCCGCGGCCTTGAGACTGGCCCGTCTCGGGCCACGGAGCCGCTTACCGTGCTCCTTTAGGGAGTAGTATTCCTGGTAGGTCTTGCCGGCGATCTGGCGCCGGACCCTGAATCCGTGAAATCGCGGTGTATCGAGAAGTTCTACGCTCATGGCGTGCACCTCGCCGCTGTCGGGGACATTCCGACTGAAACGTTGGGATGCCCTGCTCCCGGCATGCTCGAGGCGCGGCAGCACGCCGCGTCCCGGCCCAACCTTCAGCCCGTCTTCATCACTGCGCCTCCGGTAATCAAGGCCTCGATTTCGGAATCCGAGAAATCGAAACTCCTGAGCACCTCTTCCGAATCCTCGCCCGGAACGCGCGCACCACCACGAATGTCAGCTGCCGTGCGGCTGAAACGGGGCGCAGGGGCCGGCTGCATCAAACCTTCCACTTCAACGAAGGTCTTGCGAGCAACGTTGTGCGGATGCTTCGGAGCATCCCAGATGGACAGTACCGGAGCGAAGCAGACGTCGGTACCCTCCATGATCTTGCACCATTCGTCCTGGGTCTTCGTCTTGAAGACCTCGGCAAGCTTCGCCTTCAGTTCCGGCCACTGAGAAGGGTCCATCTGCGGCGCGAACTGATCGGGGTCGAGCCCGGCCTTCTCCACGAGGAGGGCGTAGAACTGAGGTTCGATGGAGCCGATGCAGATGTGCTCGCCGTCCTTCGTTTCGTAGGTGTCGTAGAAATGCGCGCCACCGTCGAGCAGGTTGCTGCCGCGCTCCGGCTTGAAGCCACCCTGAGCGGCGAATGAGAAGAACATGGCCATGAGCGAGGCGGCGCCGTCGACCATGGCCGCATCCACCACCTGGCCCTTGCCTGACCGCTGCGCCTCGAGCAGACCACAGACCAATCCGTAGGCGAGCAGCATGCCGCCGCCGCCGAAGTCACCCACGAGATTCAACGGCGGCACCGGGCGCTCGCCGGGCCGGCCGATGGCGTGCAAGGCGCCGGAAAGACCGATGTAGTTGATGTCGTGGCCGGCAGCCTGGGCCATGGGACCGTCCTGGCCCCAACCGGTCATGCGGCCGTAGACCAGCTTCGGGTTGCGGCCCATGCAGTCTTCGGGGCCAAGGCCGAGACGCTCGGTGACCCCCGGGCGGAACCCCTCGAACAGCGCATCAGCCCCCTCGCAAAGACGCAGAACGGTCTCCACTCCCTCGGGGTGCTTGAGGTCGACGGCCAGAGATTTGCGATTGCGGGCGAGGACGTCGCGCGGACGGCGGGCGTCTTTCGCAGGGCGTTCGACGCGGATGACTTCCGCCCCCATGTCGGACAACATCATGCCGCAGAACGGACCCGGGCCGATGCCCGCGAGCTCGATGATGCGATAACCAGCCAATGGACCCACGTACCGTTCTCCCCCTCAGAATGTCTTGCCAAGTCCTTGCCCGGCCGGGCCGCAAAGCTCTTTACCGCGGCTTTCGGGCGCGAATTCGGCATCTTAGCAGAGGGGTCCCGGTGCGCAATGAGCGAGCCGTCATCTGCTGCCGGCTCGATTGAGGCGGGGCGAAGGTGCAGCGCAAGATCATCCACTGTGACTGCGACTGCTTCTATGCAGCCGTCGAGGTGCGGGACCGCCCTGACCTCGCAGGCCGCCCGGTGGCCGTGGGCGGGACGCCGGAGCGGCGCGGCGTGATCGCCACCTGCAACTACGAGGCGCGCCGCTACGGCGTGCACTCCGCCATGCCCTCGAGCCAGGCGGTACGAGCCTGCCCCGACCTCGTGCTGTTGCGGCCGGACATGGAGAAGTACCGCGACGTGTCGCGCAGCGTGTTCGCAATTTATCGGCGCTTCACCGAACAGATCGAACCGCTGTCGCTGGACGAAGCCTATCTGGACGTGACCGGGAGCGATCTGCTGCACGGCAGCGCAACGCTGATCGCCAGGGCGATCCGCAATTCGGTCTGCCGGGAGCTGGGGATAACGGTGTCGGCGGGGATCGCACCGAACAAGTTTCTGGCGAAGATCGCCAGCGACTGGAACAAGCCCGACGGCCAGTTCGTGGTGCGGCCCGAGGACGTGGACCGGTTCGTCGCGGCGCTGCCGGTGCGCCGGCTGCCGGGCGTGGGACCGGCGATGGCCGCTCGGCTTGCCGAACTCGGAATCGAAACCTGCGCTGATTTGCGCGCAACGGACGCGGTACTGCTGCACCAAAAGCTTGGCAGTGCGGCGCAGAGGTTGAGGGAACTGGCCCTGGGCGAAGACCCTAGGGAGGTGCGGCCACGTTCGGTACGCAAGTCGGTTTCGGTGGAGCAGACTTACGCCGAGGACAAACCGAATCTTGCCGCCTGTCAGCGCGCGCTGGAGGCGCTGGAGGTGCGGTTGAAGGAACGGCTTGCTGGGCTCGATCCGGACGATCGCATCCGCAGCTGCTTCGTGAAGGTGCGCTTCGACGACTTTACGACGACGACGGCGGAGCGCGCGGCGGAGGAACCGGCTGCGGACGCGTTCGCGGCGCTGCTGGAGTCGGCCTGGGCCCGCGGCGAGCGGCCGGTGCGGCTGCTCGGCGTCGGGGTGCATTTTCGCAACCGCACGGCGCCGGGCGAGCAGCTCGAACTCTTCCTCGACGCGCAGAACGCGGACTGATCCCGCCTTCAAGCGCAACGCTGGCGGCGGCTGCGCCGCCGATCGGCGCGCAGCGCTTTGCGCTGCACGCTCTCCCACAAAGGCATCCTTCGCTCCGCGGTGTGATTCATCCTTCGCTGCGCGGTGTCATGTGGGAAGGCGTGGCCGCGCACGCGGGCGCGCCGAGCGCGGACTGCGGGCGAACCCTCGCGTCACGCGGCCGGCGGCTGCGCCGCCG
>SLQW01000167.1 GCA_007131295.1 Pseudomonadales bacterium
ACGAACATCAACTCGGCGACGTCGGACTCGGTGATCAGCACGCCGATCGGCGATTTCGAGCTCATACGCACGGGCCAGGAGATCAGCGACGAGTATGCGCGGATCGAGGTGGGCGGTCAGTGGCGCGAGCCGCTGACGAAGTTCTGGGGCATGGACGCGCGTGCCAGCTACGAGCACAAGGAGAACTTTTCGGACTCGGACTTCGATCTGGGGATCGGTCGAGCGGATCTGGGGCTGACGCGGACGATGGAACGGGGCCGGATCCGGGTGGGAACGCGGCTGCAGCAGGTGATGCTGTCGAACAGCCGGTTCCAGAACAGCTACGGCATGGTGGTGAGCTATGACCGGGCGCTTGCGCCGGGGTGGATCGGGTCGTTGACGGGAGCGGCGACGGCGCTGCGGTACAGGGGAGACAGTCTGCGGGACACGGACCAGTTTCTGGCGTCGGCGGCGGTGTTGCGCAGCCGGGACACGGTGACCCAGAGCCTGTCGCTGTATGGTGCTTTAGAGCCATCCCATGAGGGTGGCCGTGGCAAGCACAACGGCCGCGACTTCGTGGGCGCGTTCTATGGAGCGCAGTTCGACATGGGTCGCTGGGGGCCGTACGTGCGAGCGGGTGTGCAGCGTGCGGAGTACCGGGAGCGCCATCCGGTGTTCGGTCGTGAGCGCAAGGACACGACGCTGACGGCGACCATGGGGACGACGCTGCAGCTGGCGGAGGCGTTCACGCTGCACGTGGAGACGGGCTATACGAACGTGGACAGCAACCTGCCGGTGTTCGACTATGACCGCTGGCTGATCGAGGCGGGCGTCCGCTTCGGCTTCTGACGCTTGACCCCGTCGCTCTGGTAGCGGGATGACAATCTGGCCGGCTGCAGTGCTGTAGTGATGCGCTCTGGCGCGTCCGAGCGCGACCGGCTTGGGATCTTCGAGGAGGTGCCTTGCCGTGTTGCGCGCAATTTTTGTGACCTATCGTTCCAAAATATGCCTCTCAGTCATAATATGTGCTCTGGCCGCGCTACTCCCAGCAAGCGTCGCCTGGGCCCAGCAGCAGCCTGCGGGTCGAGTCACTGCGGTCATCGGCGTCGTAGAGGCGGTCGGCGCAGACGGAGAACGCCGACTGCAGCGCGGTGATCCCGTCCTCGAGGGCGACACGCTGCGTTCCGGAGCCCGTGCCCGTGCTCAGATTCGCTTCACGGACCGCGGCATCCTGTCGTTGCGCCCTGATTCCGAGATCGTGCTGGACGCCTACACCGACGATGCGGCGACACCCGCTGCCAGCAGGCAGCAGCTGAGCCTGAATCAGGGAGGGTTTCGGGCCCAGACTGGACGCATCGCGGAACGCAATCGCGCCGGCTATCGCATTCACACTCCGGTAGCAGTGATCGGTATTCGGGGCACCGTATTCGATGCTCACCAGGAACCTGGTGGTGCGTTGCTCGTCGGTGCTACCCAGGGTGGCCTGGAGGTGGAGAGCAGTACCGGGGTCGTCGCCCGGGTCGGCGCGGGCGAGAGCTTCAACTTCCTGCAGGTGAACCCCGACGGTACGATCGAATTCCTGCTCGAGCCCCCGGATCAGTTCGCAGCGTCGCCCGAACTCGATGAGGCCGGCGACGACGAGGCCGACGAATCTGGAGCTGGTGAAGTAGGACAGTCCGCTGTCGCTACCGGTGGCGGTGAAACTGAGACGCTGGCCGGGTTGGAGTCTGGAAGCGGGACGCAACTGCTCGATGCCACGGACGATCCGGAGACCACTGGAACCGTTTCGCCCGCAGAGACCGGGAGCGGCACGCCACCGACCACTACACCCATCGAAGAGCCGGCGGCTGCGGTCCCGCTGCTGACGGCAGCTCAGATCGACGCACTGCTTGCCGATGATCGCATCGCGCTTGCGCTCGGAATCCCCACGGCTACCGTCGACGCCGAGGGGAACGTAGACGTCGGCCCGACGGAGCTGCAGGGTGGCATTGCCGCGTCGGACTCCACGCTGCTTGCCTTGCGCGGAGGCCAGCAAGGCCTGGGCGCGGGCATCGGTGCTGCCGACCGGTCGGCGCTGCTCGAGCAAGCCGACCTGTTCCTGCTTGCGGAGAGCGGAACCTTTACCCTTGCTGAGAACGTCGAGGGCGTCGATGGGCTCACGTGGGGCGGTTTCGACGCTCCGGTCACGCTGTTCCTGGACGAGGCGGACGCGTCGCGAACGCTGCAGCTGAACGAGGAAGTGCTCTTCGCGCTCGGTTCGCCCACCGAGCTCGCTGAGCTACAGGGTCTGTTCATCTACGAACAGCGCGCCTTCAACGTATTCTCGTCAGGCCTTGCGGTTACCGATCTTACTGCGACCGGTGTGCTCGATGTGGGTGCCGCAACCTTTGCCGGCCTCATTGACCTGATTCTCGGCGCTGAGTCGGCGGAGGAACTGAGTCTACTTGCGGAGTTCGGTGCGCAGACGAATGGCGGTGTACTCGAGAACGTGACGTTCGGCGTCTTCGATCTGTTCGACTTTGCCACCGAAACCAGTGTGCCGGCAGAGGGCAGCCTGGCGGGATTCTTCACCGGTGATGCGGGCGATTTCCTGCAGCTTGCGTTCGACTTCCGGGTGCCGTCGCGCAGCGACGCCGACGTGTTCGGTCTCATCTTGCTTGAAGCCTCGCCCGAGACCATCGTCGATCCTGTCGAGGGGCTCACGCCGGAAGAGCTGGCCAGTCTTTCCCAGGGTTTCGCCTTCATCGGGACGAGCTGCTGTTTCGACGAGTTCGGTGCCGATTCCACTCTCTATTCCGGCGTCGCCAGCGATCCGCGCCCGAGCGCCGGGTCCGACGCCTTGCTCGGTCTCGGCGTTGACGCTGATGGCGACATCATCGGCCCGGGAATGGCGCAGTTTCTCGCGCTCCCACCTGCGTGGGTGATTCGGCGCGGAGCAGCGGAGGTCGACTTCTTTGCCAGCAGTTTCGACGTTCCCGGGGCCGAATCCGTGAGTGGGTTCGCTTGGGCGGCAGACGAAGATTCGCTGGTGGCCTTCGATGTAGTTACGGGTGCTCCGGTGTCTGCTCTCGGGGAGGGTCTGTTTGCCCTCGTTGGGATTCCGACCCCAAGAGCGAATCTCGTAGGCAATGCTCGCTACGATCTCGCAGAATTCGTCGACGGCCTGTTCATCGATGCGGCGGGATTACTGGTTCCGGCAGCGCTAGAGAACGTGGAAATGAGGTTCCTGATCGATTTCGGGGACGGCCTGATCTCGTCAGGACGTCTTCGTGCATTGTTCGATGTGGAAGACCTCGCAAGCGGAGAAATCCGACCCGGTCAGCTGCTGGTCAATTTCCAGGGCCAGCTCGATGCCGCGGATGCCTTCGTGGAGTTCGATGTCACCTCTGGGTCGTTCGCGTTGTCGTCACCGTTCGTGAATGACTTTCTTGATCTTGAGCGCAGCAGCATCGGCGGCTTCTTTACGGGCGTCGAGGGCGAGACGTTCGCCGCGGCCTTTCATGTGCAGACTCAGGGTGACAATGATCTCGATGAGGATCCGGTACCGCTGCTTGCCCTTGGTACGGCGCTGCTTGCGCCTACGGATCTGTCGCTGACTGCGATCGAGGCTGCGCTGTTCGGCGATGGGCTGGTGTTCGTCGGCTCCGACGTTCTGCCGGGCGGGACCAGCTATCGTGGCCGGATCACGGAACTCGATCAGTTCGAAGCGGTGTTCGGGCTCTATCTTGATGCTGAAGGCGAGCCGCTGCCGATCACCGACGCGAATTTCTTCGCGCCGTTGCCAAACTTCATCATTCGTCGTGGGGAGTCTTCTGCACTTCTTCAGGGTTTTTTTGTCGATGCCCTGGGTATCCGCTGGACGGGAGGCAATGCCTTCATCGTCGATGCGGGCACGGGCGAGCTCTTCGGCGATTTCCTTGGTGGTGCTGCCCAGTTCCTGGCCGGGGTGCCGTCTGATCTCGCGGATATTCAGGGTGCTGGCCTGCTCACCTTCGGACGTTTCGCTGCACCTGGGATTGCCGTGTCCAATATCCCGGGCGCTCCCAGCGTCCGTTCGATCTCGTTCAATCTCGATCTGGCCACGGGAACGATCCATTCCGGACATCTGTTCGTGATCGACGACAGCCAGACCCAGTTCGAGAACGTCACCGGCTGGGAGGTGTTCTTCACCGGCAGCCTTGGCGCGGCATCGGGCAATCCTTTCGTCGAGTTCCAGCTCGTCGATGGCGTCTACCGCGAACGGGACCCCCTCGATCTGGGCGCCAGCAGCCTCGAGGGTTTCTTCACCGGTGCCGACGCTGGCCCCTCGACCCTGAACTTGAACATGGCATACCACCTGCGGGCCAGCGATCCGGCCCCGGGTACGTCGTTCTCCGGTGAGCCGGCCATCGCTGCCGGAGTCGTGGAGGTGGGCAACCGCCAGGAAAGCCGACTCGACGCGTTCGATGTGGCCGCCTGGGACCGGGTGGTGAACGACACGCCGCTGCTCACTTTCGGCATGGCGGCTTTCAGCGCGCCGGACGAGACGACGCCCGGGCGCGGCCTGCTCTTGGGGCGCGGTGGCTTCCGTTCGGATAACGGGGAGTTTGTCCTTGGCGCCAATGCGCTTGCCACCTTTGATGAGGATACCGGACTGCAGATCGCAGATACGCGCCGCGCCGAGTTCCTCGTCCAGGCCTTCGACTTCGTCCTGCGGCGCAACGGAGCCGCAGAGATCATCGGGCTTGGTTTCAACGATGTCCTGCCGCCGGATGGTGGTCCTTTGCCTGGATTCGAGGTGGGCTGGGGCCGCTGGAATACGGCGCTCGGAACCGCACGTGTGCAGACCAACTTCTTCGATCCGGGTATCGGCGTCGACGTGGGCCCGTCCGTGTTCTTTGCGAACGTCACCCCGACGCCCGTCGCGAACCTGCCGAGGACCGGCCAGACGAGTTTCGGCGGGTCGGCAGCGTTTCTCGGCGCGGGAGGGGGCAGCTTTGCTGATGGCCGCGTCGATCTCGATGATCTCACCGTCTCGTTCGACCTCGATTTCGCTTCCGGGGCCATAAGCGAAGGTTTCCTGTTCGCCACGTACTCGGGGGTGGAAGATTCGGTGAACTGGAGTGCCCAGTTCGAGGGATTCCTGAACGGTGCGATCACCGATCTGTCGCTCACCAGCCTGGCGCTTTCGGAAGGCTCAGGGCCGCCGCTGCCGCTGGAAATGGGGACAAGCAACCTCACCGGTTTGCTCACCGGGCCGGCGGGACAGCGCCACGCGGGCGCGTTCAGCCTCCAGTACGAGGACGAAGGCCTGTTCGAGTCCGTCGAGGGACTGTGGGTGATTGATCGGGTCAACGGTCCCTGACTAAGGGGGAAAGGGGGTCATGTAAGCCATTTCCCCCATCGGTTCCGACCGCAAACGGGGGCATGACATACTTTCGTCTCGGGAACGCGATAGGCGCCGGTCAGACTCAGGCCCTGCCGCGGACGACGAGATCCGGAGCTTGGCATGAACGACGTGGATGCGGTTTCCCTCAAGACACTCAGAGGCCTGGTGCCCTTCGATACCCTCTCCGAGACGCATCTGGTCGACATCCAGGGCAGGGGCCGGATCGTCGATTTCGACAAGAGCAAGATCATCTTCAAGCGCGGCGTGGGGGATGGCAGTCTGCACTACCTGGTCGACGGTTCCGTCGACCTCACCGACGCCAGCTACAGCGTTAAGCCGGTAGTGGGCGGTTCGGAACGGGGCCGTGCCGCACTGGATGATCACAATCCGCACACGGTCACTGCCGTTACTACCTCGCCGGCGCGTCTGTTCGTCGTTCCAAAAGACCATGTAG